>CAYXZC010000012.1:0-28703 GCA_964469815.1 uncultured Eggerthellaceae bacterium
AGTCCATGGTAGCGGCGCCGTCGTGCACCTCGCCGATCTTGTGGGTCTTGCCCGTATAGTAGAGGATGCGCTCGGTGGTAGTGGTCTTGCCGGCATCGATGTGAGCCATGATGCCGAAATTACGTGTATCTTTTAGATCGAGTTTAGCCATTTCTACCTGCCTTAGAAGCGATAGTGCGAGAAGGCTCTGTTAGCCTCGGCCATCTTATACATATCTTCGCGCTTCTTGACGGCGTTGCCGGTGTTCTCAGATGCTTCCATGATCTCTGTAGCAAGGCGCTCTGCCATGGTGTGCTCGCGACGAGTACGCGAGTAATCCACGATCCAACGGATCGCAAGGGTCGTAGCCCTGCGGGAGTTCACCTCCATAGGAACCTGATATGTAGCACCACCGACACGCTTGGGTTTGCACTCGAGCGTCGGACGAACATTGTCCATCGCCTTCTTGAAGACGCTTAGCGGATCTTCGCCTGTTTTCTCTTCGACGATGTCAAAAGCTGTGTAAACGATACGCTCTGCGAGCGATTTCTTGCCGTCCCTCATAACCTTATTGATAAGCTGGGTGACGAGACGGTTGTTGTACTTGGCATCGGGCTGGATGGCTCGACGACCTGCTGCTGCACGACGTGGCATGCTGTTTCCTCTTTCTTCTCTGCGCGCTTCGGACCCTCGATCTTCCTGAGAGCCATTAGACCTTCCTTGAGGCCCGCGCGACTTAACGATTCACTTACTTAGGACGCTTAGCCCCATAACGGCTGCGTGCCTGCATGCGGTTGTCCACAGGTGCGCAGTCGAGCGCAGCGCGGATGACCTTATAACGAACACCAGGAAGGTCCTTTACACGACCACCACGGATAAGCACCATGGAGTGCTCCTGAAGGTTGTGCCCGATCCCTGGGATGTACGCTGTGACCTCCATGCCATTGACGAGGCGGACACGGCAGACCTTACGAAGCGCAGAATTCGGCTTCTTCGGTGTTGTGGTGTACACACGCGTGCATACACCGCGCTTTTGCGGGTTGCCCTTAAGAGCCGGAGTCTTGGATTTCTCGGCTTTCTTCTGGCGACCTTTGCGTACTAGCTGATTGATTGTAGGCAAAGCTCTTCCTTTCTTATACTGCTTGCAGATTGGTTCTTCTTGCGTGCCAACAGGCGAAACGCATGCGAGAAGAAGCGTCCCGGACATGAGACGCAAGGCGATATATTAGAGGTGTGTCCCCAGCTTGTCAAACGCCACGCATCCGGGAGTATCCATATTCATCCTCGATGGTCTAAATGAGGCGTTGAAAGGAAATATGCACGATTCCTTCATCTCCCGTACAAAAAGGAACGGCCACCCGAAGGTGGCCGTTTCATGAAGCCTTCTGGATAAAGCTTAGATATCCTTGCTAGGATCGATGTCCTCGCCCACGATGTTGTGGAGCTCGGGATCATAGACAAGGCCGCCATGCTCCTTATGGAAGAACATGAGCTTGGTCGGTGCCGTACCCTCGACGTTCGCCAGATAGATATGGATGAACATGAAGATGATGAACACGAACATGAAGTAGTAGTGGATGATGCGCATCGACATAGCGCCGCCCACCAATTCAGTCGTGCCGGCAAAGCAAGCGAAATTCATGGTCGGAGCCCAAAGGCAAAGACCTGTCCAGAACATGATGCAGATCAGAAGCGGGATGAGCAGGTAAGAAAGCTTTTGCGGAACACCAAGCTTCGCTCCCAGCGGATGATCCTTCTTCAGGAACAGATAGTACTTGATCCATTGAAGAGCCTGATGGCGGTTATCCTTCTGCGGAAGCCAAGACTTGATGTCGGTATCCTGCTTGCGTGTGCCGCCCGTCGGAGACGTCTTCACGATGAAAGATGCGATGACGCGGAAAACGCAGTTCAAGAAGATGACGAAACCGCAGAATACATGCACGCCGCGGCAGATCCCCATGATCCCGGCTATGAACGGATAGTGGATGATGAAGCCCGTAAGGATAAGAAGGATCATGCATACCAGATTGATCCAGTGAGTGATCACAAAGACCATCGGATGCGCTTCGCGATAATGTGCGAGATGTGCCATTTACTTCACCCCCCAAGGGCTGGTGACGGTCTTGAACGTCTTGCCCGTTGCAGGTTCAGTGATATGCACAGCACATGCGGTGCACGGGTCGAAGCTGTGCACTGTGCGCAAAGCATTGATCGGCATGTCGATGTCGGCAACAGGGCATCCGATGAGCGCCTGTTCCATAGGTCCATGCACACCGTCTGCATTCATCGGAGCAAGATTCCAAGTAGATGGAATGATAATCTGATAGCCATCGATATTGTTGTTGGTGATCTTCTCTGAATGATACAGAGCGCCACGTGGAGCCTCCCAGAAACCGGTTCCCTCTCCTGTTTCTGTAACAGGAGTGCGGAAGTACTCGGAATCGCCACCCTTTATGGCCTCCATGAGCTCGAGAGTCCACTCTTTCATGAGACCTGCGATGTAGAGGGTCTCGATCTGGCGGCTGCCGGTACGTCCGAGCGTATTCTGAAGAACCTCGAGCTGGCCGGGCTTGGCACCAAGAGCCACGAGCATGGCATCAACCTGCTCGACGATGAACGGAACACCGCGCTTGTATGCAGCAAGGATACGGGCGAAACCGCCGGCCTCCATAGGCTTGCCGTCATAGGCCGGGCACTTCACCCAGCTGTAGCGATCCTCGACATCGTACTCGGTGAAGTCGGGCTCGGTAACGAAGTAAGGTGATGTGTAGGTGTCATCACCCTTATACCAGGAGTGACCCATGTACTCGGTGATGAGGTCTTCCTGCACGTTCGAGACGTTGAGCTTCTCATCGAGAACGCCCATCGGCAGATAGCGGTTGATCATCTGCTCGATGTAATCGCCACCATAAGGCCATTCCGGTCCCTCGAAGACGCCCCAAGCGATGTAGCGGCCGCAGCCCTTGCCGAACTCGAGCACGTTTCCGTAGAACTGCGCCAAGGCAAGAGTGTCAGGGATCATGGTGGTGGCGACCCAGTCATAGATCTCGTTCACCATAGCCCAAAGGTCATCGAGCTTCGACTCGGTAGGCACGAATGCGGTGCCTCCGGGAACGACGGTCATTACATGCGGCATCTTGCCGCCGATGAGAGCTGCAACCTCGGATGCGCGAGCCTGCATCTTCAAAGCCTCGAGATAGTGAGCCGTGCAGATGAGGTTGAGCTCAGGAGGAAGCTTGTAGCCCTCTCCGTCGTCGCACTCGAACCAGTTGCCCGAGAAGATGGACAGCTGCCCGTTGGCTGCAAAGCGCTCCAGCTTCTCCTTTAGAAGGATGAAGTCGGTATCCATGGATGTGCCGGCCTCGCGAGCCAGAGCGTATGTATCCGCGATATCGGCATTCAAGGAGTCCAGCGGATTGACGTAGTCGAGCGCACAGAGGTTGTAGAACCAAAGGATATGGGAATGCAGGAACTGAGCGCCCTCGATGAGGTTCCTCACGAGACGCGCATTGTTCGAGATGGTGATGCCATATGCCTTTTCAGCAGCTATGGAAGATGCATGCGTATGGGATACAGGGCAAACACCGCAGATGCGTTGGACGATCTGCGCAGCGTCCTGGGGCGTGCGATTCTGCACGACAAGCTCCATACCGCGGAAGCAACCGCCCGATACCCAAGCATCGGTCACCACTCCCTGCTCAACTTCCATCTCTACACGAAGGTGACCCTCGATACGTGTGATTGGATCGATAACAGAACGTGTCATTATTCAGTGCCACCTCCTACTTCTTGCTCATAGTCCTCAACAACGATATCTTCTGCCTTGACAGGATACATCGTGTTCTCTTCGGTGAGCTCAGCGGAAAGAACCGGACCGCCGGTCTCAGGGTTGGCATATGTTCCGATGGACTCGTTCGGATGCTCCTTATCCCATTTACGGATAGGCTCGAACGGTGCGCCACCATCCATACGCCCTGTTGCTTTCATGCCGAAGCCATGTATAACAAGGGCAAGCGCCACAACGCCGGTGATGATCCATGCTGCAGGCTCGGGCTGGAACTTGAAGCTTCCGATGCTAAGATCGCGGAAGCGCTTGTAGAACGGAGTGTTGACCTCCACCCAGTTATCACCTGGGTTGTTCGGATTGGCTTCGCAGCAACCGATGCATGGAGAACCTGCCTGCACGCACCAGGAGCGACGATTGTTCCACATAGTGATACCGCAAAGCGCCTTCGTCTGAGGCCCGCGGCAACCCAGCGGATACAGGCAATAGCCCTTCGCCTCTTCCTCTGAGCCGAACTCATAGACGAATTCGCCGTTCTCGAAATGCCCACGACGCTCGCAATTGTCATGAATCGTCTGATCGAACAGCGCAGCAGGCTCATTGAAGCTGTTGAGCTTGATCAAGCCCGGATCCTTCATCATGACGACGTCAACGAGAACGCTCATGATCCATTCCGGATTGACAGGACAACCTGGGATGTTGATGACAGGAGTGTCGATGCCCTCCTTTTTCAGGCACTGCTGCACTCCGATGGCTCCGGACGGATTGGGCGCTGCCGCCATCCATCCACCGTTGACGGCACAAGAGCCGACTGCGACTACAGCGTTCGCGCCTTCGGCAGCGTGGATGAGCGATTCGATGCCCGTCTCTCCGGCTGCACGCAAAGCTTCGCCGCCCCAGTTTTCAAGAACCGCACCCTCATATATGAGGATATAGTTCCCTGCGGCAATGGTCTGTGCCTTTGCCTCCTCGACTGAATAGCCTGCAGCTGCCGACAGCGTCTCGGAATAGTTGAGCGAGATGATGTCGAGAACCACAGATGCAACATCAGGAGTCTCGATCTGAGCGAAGGATTCTGTACAGCCGGTGCAAGAAGCTCCCTCGATCCAGATGACCGGATAGAGATCTCCTGAAGTAGCACCGATTACAGACTCTTCGATCGCCTCGGCTATCCGTGGAATAGCGAGCTGTGACAGTTCAGCCGCTGCGGCAACTCCCGCGCAAAGCTTCATGAAGCTACGACGTGTCACGCCACGCGATTCCAGAATGTTCTCGGCATTCATGATCGTGGCCTGATCTTCCATGTGTACACCCCCTCTAGGTGTCCTCGTAATTTACAAACAGAAACATTTTGCAATGTTGAAGCACACATCATTGCCAGAGCCCTGAAAAAAGACTTCAATATTATGTAAGTGGTTTGAAAATGTTACAGATCATCGAGCATGTAACATTGCTCGTGGCATCCAAAAGGTGAAGACCCGGATCGGTATCCTAGCCGATCGAAGCTCAAAGGACAGGATAGCTCCCCAGCACCTTGACCTCGCGCAGCTTCAGCCTAAGGCAGGAAAGCGCTGTTTGAACATTCACATCGCTCTCGCGTCCTTCGAATTCAATGAAGAACATATAATCGCCGAGCTGCTGCTTCATGGGGCGCGACTGGATCATGGATAGGTTTATGTTGGCATAAGCGAACTCAGATAGGATCATATTCAAAGTGCCAGCACGATCCATCTGCATGAAAAGGGCAAGCGTTGTTTTGTACTTGTCGCCCTTGAGATCGCTCGCCATCCCATGTCGGCCAATGAGCGCGAAGGCTGTTTGGTTTCCCAGATGATCCTCTATATCCCTTACGGCGACATCGCAACCATGCAGCTGCGCTGCGAATTCGTTGGCGATACCGGCAATGGCAGGATCGCTCGCAGCCAGGCGTGCGCTTTCAGCCGTCGAGGATGTGATCATGGTCTCCCTTCCCGGAAGGCGTTCTGTCAGAAACCTTCGGCATTGTGCCAGGCCTTGCGAATGGGATGCGACCTTGCGAACCTCATCGAGGCTCGCACCGGGTGCTGTGAGAAGGCAATGGTTGATGTCGACCACATGCTCTGCGAGTATCACAGCAGATGAGCGGAAGGCGAAATTATCCAAAGTGGCGGTCACAGGGCCTTCGAGGGAGTTCTCCTTGCCGACCACCCCATAGGCCGCCCGCCCTCTATCGACCGCATCGAAAACATCGTCGAATGACACGCATTCGAGAAGGTCTGGGTCATCGATACCCAATTCACCTGCGAAGAACAGTGCGGCTTCATGCGTGTACGTTCCCACCGGCCCTAAGAAAGCTATGGTGCTATCGATGTTCGACATCTCATCTCCCCAAACGGTATCCGAATATTGCATAGGTGAATCATTCTACCCCATCGATCAAAGACCAACGGCAAAAGACGGTGGCGAAGGCAGGTATAAGAAGACGGACACGATACGCATCGCCTCTCGCGCCTTCAGCGCACCTTGCGCTCTTGTGGTCTAGAACGAGAGCACACCCAGATGCTCGAGCAGTATCTTTAGCCCTATCAGCACGAGCACGATCCCTCCGATGATGGTGGCGCCACGCTCGAAACGCGATCCGAAAGCATGGCCTATCCACACACCGACTATGCTCAAGGCGAATGTGGTGATCCCGATGATGCATGCTGCAACTGCGATGTTCACGCCAAGGAATGCGAAGGATATGCCCACAGCCAACGCATCTATGCTGGTCGCAATTGCTAGCATGAGAAGCTCTTTCAGATCGATCCGCGATGGCTCAGCCTCACAATCGACCTCATCATCCTCATGAAGGCCATCCCAGATCATCTTGCCACCGATGAATGCGAGCAAGATGAAAGCCACCCAATGGTCGATCGGCTCGATCAGGGATGCGAATGCAGAGCCCAAAGCCCATCCGATAACGGGCATCAAGGCTTGGAACGCACCGAAGAAGAGCGCTATCACCAAGGCGTAGAGCCATCTAACGCGTTTCATGCAAAGGCCCTTGCAGACCGAAACGGCGAACGCATCCATCGAAAGGCCTACAGCCACTATGAATATCTCAACAAATCCCATCGTTCGAAGATCCGATCATCCGCGCAGATCACCCATGCTAGATATAAACGTCGGGGTGCCCGAAAGAGGACATCCCGACGACTCGACCTGAATATGATAGACGATTGATGGTTGAAGCGGACTACTCTTCTTTCAAAAGATCGTCTATATGCGATATATCGGAGCGAAAGTCATCGATGACGGCATCCTCGAGCTCAGAATACTCGTCGGACTCCAATGGCTGATATGCCGCCAGCTTGTCGAAGATGTTATCGCGCGTGACCGGCTGGTAGCGCCTGGTGATAAGACCGAGCTTGTATGCTTCCTCTATAGCCTCGCGGGCAGCCATGTAGATATCGAATCTGGGCATGTTCGCAGAGAGCCTGACCAGATCGGCCTTGTTGACCGCATTCATGGACGGATGCTCGTTGGAGATATCCATCCAGATCTCGACACGCTCTTCAGGAGTAGGATCGTCGATCTCTACGACGGACATCGGCTCGAGCATGTCAAGGAAGAAGGGATCTATCTGGCCTTTCGAAGAGCAGGTGACGAGCACGTTGACCTCTGGGTTGCTAACGGCAGATGAGATCAGGTTGACCGCCTCTCTAGCTCCACGTGTGAGCTGCATCATGAAGAACGCGTTCGCATCATCACCGAGCTCGGCTGCAGGCGATGTCCACAGATCCAGATCCTCCAAAACGAGAACGCCGCCTTTGGAGAAGACATCGCGAAGCGAGTTGTTCTTGGGGATATCCACGGAGTGCGCGCTAACGCACAGAACGGGCATCCCTTGGATGTTCTCTTCCATGCGCATATGCACGGTCGGCATCGCCATCTCGCCAAGCGTTGCCATCATGAAACGATTGGCATCCTCACGCGCAGGCGAGCGCAGGATGATGGTATCGAGCGCCGGCATCTGGGTAAGCCCATGCTTGGCATTGAGCATATCCACGAATTGCTTGAATTCCGGGTCATCGCCCATGCCAATACCAAGATCGCGCATGATAGCGATAGCGTTACCATACCCTGCGATGGTGTCGTAGTTCATGATCGCATCGCCCGAGAAGAGACTTTGAAGATCGGCATCAGCCTTGCTCAAATACTCAGCGGATGCCTCTTCGAAACCGGCCTCTATGTCTTCGATGACGCCCGCATGCGCTTGTGGGACATCCTCTTTAGCATCTCCGGCAGATGAAGCATCATCTGAAACATCATCGGCCTTATCCGATTCGGTGCCCGCAGTAGGATCATCGGGGGCAGGCAGCGATCCGACGGCCGGTGAACTGTTCGCAGGGGCAGATGGAGCGGGATCCTTCTTCTCTATCTTCATCTTAAGAGGATTCATAGGAGGGAATATCTGGTCTATCTTGATGATGGGCTCTCCCATGCCTCCCATCCCCATCAGATCATCCGAGATCATGTTCGCCATGTTCTCGAGCTCTTCACGTGAAAGCCCGAATTCCTCGAGCTTGTCAAGCGCGAGGTTTTGCAGTTCTTCGGCACAAAGGGATATCTCCTCGCCGCTAAGATATGGCTCCATGAGCTCGAAGATGTATTCGGCAAGCGAGCGCTCCTTGTTCGCGCATGCGAGCGCCCACGCCTGCTTCAGCCCCGTTATCGCAGCTTCATTGGGAACAGGGTCTTCGCGCGTGGCCTGCTGGAATGCGGCAAGGTACAGATACATGCTGAGCAGAGAATCGCCCGATTCATCCGCGGCTGCCGCTCGTTTCAGATAGTCTATCTTGGCGTTGTTCCTGTCGTCTTCTTGAAAAGCGCCGATATCTTTGTTCTCGTTCATGATGCACACCTCGATCCAGAACCTAAGTTCTTCAAAGGCCTCGTTCCTTCGGGCCCGTACATTTTCGATACATATTCTACTCTAGGATGGAATAATTTCATACATACATATGTACGCTTTCACACATTAGACATGCTTTTATGAACCAGCTGTAAGCATCATGTTGAATTCGAAAGATGAAGACCCGTCTGCAAGATGGCTCAGCGCCAGTCGAGCACGTCCCAATTCATCTCTTCGGCAACACGTCTTAGCATCCTATCGGGTGTGACCGCACAAGGATGCTGTGCGGCATCGAGCATCTCGAGATCGGAGAAATGATCCGCATAGGAAAAGCCGAGCTCCCAATTGCCCTCTCCGAAGTGATCGTTCGCAAAATCGCGGAGCACCTCGAGCTTGTCGGCTCCTTCAGTGGGCTTTCCCTCGACCTGATCGGTGTACCTGCCGGAATCATCGATATGCATACGCGATGCGAGCGCGAATTGGATGGGGTGCTCGGTCATCGCAGCTGCTATGATGGGCTCGAAGCTAGCTGAGACCAGAACGACGATATGGCCGGCCTCGATATGCGCGATCATGGCAGCATCGGCATCGTCCCTGTATATCGGCGCGATCCTCTCGTGATAGAACTTGCACAGAAACTCGTTCACCTTCACGGCAGACGTTCCCGCAAAAGCCGAGAAGACCCTCGATCTGACGCCCTCTGCATCCTTTGGAAGGTTCAGCTTGTACGCCGCGCCCCACATACCGATGCGCAAAAGCTTATAAGGTGAGAGGCGCTTCCTCTTCGATAGTATGCTGACCAGCTTCTTTGGAGAAGACCCGTTGATGCAAGTGCCATCGAAGTCGAATGCCGCGATTATCTTCTTATCGTCCGACTTGAGAGGAGGATATTCTTTGATAAGGCGCGTTGCGGCTATGGCTTCATCGCTGATGCGCTCTATGCCCTCGGGAAGAAGCGATCCTGCTGGGCAGATCTGTTCGCCCGCATCGACATCAGGCAGCTCACAGGCTATGTCTTTCTTTCTTCTGGCCACTAAACCCATCCTTTGTGCAGATAAGATGAAACTACCTGTCAAACTTGAGATCGAGCCTTCGATCAACTGGACAAGATCGTTCACGAACGTTCAAATGATAGCAGCAAAAATCCAACCTATAGGCATTCTCGCCAAATTGCTGCTGAATGGATATGAGTGAAGCCATGCATCGCCTGCCAGTGAACCGGAAAGCTACGGCGCTGAAGTCGAATGCCTTCGCATTTTCTCCCCGACCGAGCATCCTTGACCGAGGTTTTGGATTTTTTTCAAGATTTGGGGTTGTTCGATCAGAAAGTTCTGCTTATAATGAACAAACTGTTTTCGCAACAGATGGGGTGTTAGCTCAGTTGGTTAGAGCGCCGGCCTGTCACGTCGGAGGTCGCGAGTTCAAGTCTCGTACATCCCGCCATTTGAACGCCGAGGCCAGGACACAAGTTCTGGCCTTTTTGCTTCCAGGAAGGCTTTGTATGTCCAGCTTCGGGCTAAAAGACGAGGTCGTTGACTTCATAGTCGACGCGGCTCGGCTGAACGGGATGTCCAAGGTCGTATTGTTCGGATCGCGTGCCCGCGGAAATTATTCCGAAAAGAGCGATATTGACCTGGCGATAGCCGGGCAAGGAATGCATGGCTTCATGGAGTCCGTAGAAGACCATTGTCCTACGTTGCTGTCGTTCGACTTCATAGACCTTTCTAAGGACATCAGCCGGGATCTTCAGCGAAGGATTGCCGAGGAAGGCATTGTGATTTATGGCGAAGTATGAGAACTACGTTTCCAACCTTAACGTGCTTAGAAGGGCGCCAGAGCAAGACCTTGAGAACGAATTCGTCCAGGGTGGAATTATCGACAAGTTCACCATGCAGTTCGAACTTGCCTGGAAGCTGCTGAAGAGCACGCTCGAGTATGAAGGGAAGCTTTCCGGCGTGAGCTCTCCTAGAGGCATCATAAAAGAAGCATATGCCGCCTATGATTTCATTGACGAAGGAATATGGCTCGCAATGCTCGAGGATCGCAACAAGGCTCAGCATGTATACGATTCAAACCAGGCTGAAAAGCTTGTGGATAGCATACTTAGTGGCTATATCGATGAGTTCAACACCCTACTCGAGAGCCTTGAGGCACTCTACGGCACGGAAACATTGAGCCGGTTCTGACCCCATCTTGCAACATCGAAGGTCGCAAGTTTCTTGCCTGATTCATTAAGGATAGGCTTCGCCGATGTCCGTCAAGGACGTACTGGAGTCTTGGAATACGAAAGCCCCGGAAGGGGTGATTCCTCACCGTTCGGGGGCTTTTGTACTATGAATGATAACTTTAGCGGCTATTTGATGTCAATGATTTCGCGGTCACGATTTATAAACCACAATCGACGGATCGCCTTGATATGCGGGTAAATCGATCTGAGACGCTTTTCAATCTCGGTATCAGACGCGCCTTTCATCCTCTGGGAATCAAAAATGATGTTGGGCGACTGTTTGCATGCTTTGCGAAGATTGCGCTCGATTGCCTTGTTGTCGCTTGCCTGGGGTGACTTCATTTCCCAGATTACGCCGTTGATGATAACGTCCGGAGAAGTAACTCTGTTCCCCCATGTTCTGTGTATGAACTCAACGTCGTAACCCGCGTCCGCAACGGCGCGTGCAGTATCCATCACATGCTCTTGAATGTTGAGCCGAGAAGGCGCGATTATCTTTCCCTGTTGTGTGAGCATGCGAATGATTATACGCTGATAATAAGAGACATAAAGAGAAGCTGGTTAGAACTCCGTCCTGTCACGTCGGAGGTCGCGAGTTCAAGTCTCGTACATCCCGCCATTTGAAACTATAAGCCTGCGACATGCTCGTAGGCTTTTTCTTTTTGAAGAAGCCGTCCGAGGATCATACGATGCCCCCCATCCTAGATTTGCGAGAATACTCCAAAAGCGGCCTGTTCTACGGTGGTCGAGCCGGACAGAAGGAAGGCTTATTGATCGATGGCGAGCCTTGGATCGCAAAATATCCTCGAACCACCCGCGATCCCAAAGGCAAGCATCCTCCCTCCCACACTTCAAGCCCCGTATCCGAATTCATCGGCTCACACGTATATGCATCCCTTGGGATACCCACACAAAAAACGCAGCTTGGTTATCGCAGCGGCAAGATCGTGTGCGCATGCAAGGACTTCACCTATCCTGACAAAAGACTGTTCGAGTTTAACGAGATCAAGAACGCACTATCCGATGAAGACGATGGCTTCTCATCTGCTCCATCTGATGGCGAGTGCATCTATCTGAGCGATGTGCTCGCGACGATCGAAACATCGGATCTACTACGAAGCATTCCCGGTGTCAAAGAGCGATTTTGGGATATGTTCGTGATAGATGCTTTTTTGAAGAACCCCGATCGCAATAATGGTAACCGGGGTGTGGTGATGAGCGCGCCGATGACATACGAGCTTGCGCCTGTATATGATCTGGGAAGTTCCCTTTTCAGCAAAAGAAGCGCTTCGGTGGCTGAAGCGAGGCTTGAAGATGCAAGCGACATCGAACAAGACGCATTCGGAACGAACATCTCCTACTATAGATTGGCGTTGCCGGAAGGTGGAAGCGAGACCATCCATCCGTTTTCCTACATGCGATCGACCGTGAATCCTGATCTAACAGCGGCGATAGAACGGTTCGCGAGCGTTGTTGATATTCATGTTATCGATGACATCATAGATAGCGTTCCTAGCGAAGCGTTCGGCATCGTACTGATGACGGACGCGGTCAGACGTTCGCATAAGGAGCTTTTGCGCCATCGTTTCGAGCACGGGATCATACCGCTTCTGGGATAGACGCTAGCGAGTCAAGGTGTGTCATTTGATATGACCCTTTGGCACCATCGACTTTACGCCGTCATCCATCAACATTTGTTTGATGCAAAGCTTCCCTTGGAGTAAAATCAATGAAGCTCAATAACGTTTTCTATAAGAAAACATCGTTGATTGCGAGGGTTTGATCTTGGGGTCCTTGGACAACAAAATAGCTATTGTTCGAGCCATGAATACCCTCATGTCAAACCAATCCTTGGAAGAAATCAAGACCGTTGATATCTGCTCCAATGCGGGAGTCTCCAGACAGACCTTCTACAGGAACTTCACGGATAAGTACGATGCAGCGATCTGGTTTATGGAAGAAGGCGTCCTAAATTCCGTTCGACAGATAGGGATCACATGTAGCTGGAAAACAGGGCATCAAAGATTGTTCGCCTTTGTTGCAAGCAATAAGAAGCTTATCGAGCGCTTCTTTCGCATGAAGGGAACGAGCGCGTTCGGAAGATCGATCATGGAAAAGGATCTCGAGCAGAATTTCGTCAACCATTATCGCGAACAATATGAGCGGGCCACGGGCAATGCGTCTGATTCCAGAATTGAATTTCAGATTTATGCATTTGCGAAGATGAGCATCGAATGCATTAAGGAATGGCAAAAATCGCCTGATCCTGATCTATCCGACGAATATATAGATAATTTTATTTCAGCGATACCCCGTGATCTATTCGAAGCGCTCAATATCGAAGATAAACCGGATAAGGATCCCGCTTTCATCTTTCCCGCCATAAACGAATAGTGCAAACTTCTAAGGAATCCCCATATTCTTGATATCCGATACGTATCTAATTGATACAAAACGATGGTTTTGCTCCATAGATGGAACATCATTTCATTTCTGCCGTCTATTCCTCTCATTCATTGCTTTCGATAATCCTCTTATAGCTCTGATGTCGTTCGCATAAGAATTCGAAGCGTTCCTATTCAGAGTCGACAAAACAGGCATCATTTGAGACAGGAGGAGATCATGGAATTCAATGATGCTAGCGTAGACATCCGCAATGATGTGGGAAAGCCGTGGCGCTATGAGGAAGACGGGTGCACGGTTACGCGAACTTGCACGTGGTCTGCACCAGGGTGTCACCCAGTAGGATGCGGGCTGAAGGTTTATGTGAAAGATGGCGAAGTTGTTAAGATCGAAGGCGACGAAAACCATCCCGTCACAAAAGGACGCCTCTGCGTTCGATGCTTAGCCATGAAAGACTTCCTGTATCACCCTGATCGCATCATCTACCCAATGAAGCGTGATCGTGCGAACAGGGGGAAGGACAAATGGGAGCGCTGTAGCTGGGATGAAGCCATAGCGATAATCAAGAAGAACTATGACGAAGTAAAGGAAAAATACGGTGTCGAATCCATGGTTGCCTTCATGGGAACAGGGAGACAAGGAAACATTGGAGCTACCGGCGCACATCGAGTTCTCGGAACCCCTAATGGATGCTATCCTTTGAGCGGTTTTTCATGCTATGGACCACGAGTTTCCATAACAATGGATGTCATCGGATCATCATATCCCGAGATCGACTATGCAGGCGGTCTGCCGGGAGGATACGATGATCCAGCATATGTGGTTCCCGAGATCATCATCCAATGGGGAAAGGAACCGATCTATTCAAGCCCTGATGGACTCTTCGGTCACTCAATCATAGACCTCATGAAGCGTGGAGCCAAACTGATAAACATCAATCCTAGGATCACCTGGACTGGCTCAAGAGCAATACTGAACGTCCAACTCAGGCCCGGAACCGATGCAGCATTGGCAATGGCGATGCTCAACGTGATCATAACGGAAGACCTCTATGATAAAGAGTTCGTGGAGCTTTGGTGCTTCGGATTCGATGAATTGGCTGAACGAGTGAAGGAGATGCCGCCGGAGAAAGCAGCCGAGATTTGCCAGATCCCTGTAGAGCAGATATATGAGGCAGCTCGTTTATATGCAAACGCTAAACCGGCTTCTATCGCTTGGGGTGTATCCATCGACCAAAGCCCGAATGGTTCACAAGCGGGGCAAGCGATCTTGGCACTAATGTCAATAACGGGGAACATGGATGTTCCAGGTGGCCAGGTTCTTGTCGACATGACAGCAGGCGACGGTGGAATGCAAGAGGATATCGACTCCGTCGGCTGGCCAGAGATGAAACAAGAACTCAAAGATACGATCATCGGCCGAGAAGAATTCCCGTTCTATACAGGCGGTCTAAAGATGTCTCAAGCCGATAGGCAGCTTGATGCGCTTGAAACAGGAAAGCCCTACGAGATTCACTTCACATGGATCGGCGAAACGAATCTTATCGCACCAACATGCTCAGCGCAGCCAAAGCGTTGGTATGATGCGCTTCGCAAGGTGGACTTCAATTTTGCAACCGACACTTGGATGACACCTACCATCCAAGGATGCTGCGATGTCGTGCTTCCTTTGGCATCCTCGCTCGAAATGGAAACCATTGTTCCGACGCATTATGGTGGTTCGCCAAACTATGTCGGAGCACTCAACAAATGCATCAAATGCGGAGAAGCCGTACCGGAGTGGGAGCTGTATCGAATCCTAGGATTGGCACTAAACCCCGAGGCATGGGTCGATCGCGAAAAGGACTTCAAAGAGTTCTATGATATCGCAATGATGCGCGCATATGAATTCGACTATGATGAGGTTCAGAAAAAGGTTGTCATTCAGCGCGATGTTTCATATCGCAAATACGAAACCGGAAAACTGCGCCCAGACGGAGCAAAAGGCTTCAACACCTCTACCGGAAGGATCCAGCTATACAGTCCGATGTTCCAAATGGTCGGAGAGGATCCCCTGCCTTATTATTTCGAAGCGCCAACTACACCGATCTCGACGCCTGAACTCGCAAAAGAATACCCTTTCACGATGATGACTGGCGCTCGGGAGATTGGATACTTCCACTCCGAAGGTCGTCAAATCGAAAAGCTTCGCGACCTATGTCCTGACCCATTGGTCGAATTAAACCCGATCGATGCCAAGAAGAACGGAATAAAGAATGGAGACTGGGTACGCATCGAAAATCCTTGGGGGGTATGTTTCCTCAAAGCAAAGCTGACACCCATCATCAAAGAAGGTTATATCCAAGCCCAGCATGGCTGGTGGTTCCCCGAAGAGGACGCTGAAGCACCACATCTATATGGAGTTTGGAAATCAAACATCAATACGCTTATCCCTCACTCCCGTATGGGTAAGCTCGGTTTTGGGGCTCCATTTAGAACGACGCTTGTAAAAATATCGAAAGCGAGCGAAGAGGAATTAGTCGATGCCGACCGAATCGGACTCGAGCTCGAAGACAATGAACCCATCAAGCACTCCGATAATTTCTTCCGTATCGACGATCCTTCTCTGGATCCGGCAGCCCGCTAGGAAAGGACATGAAGATGAGCCAATATGGACTTTTGATCGATTACGAGTACTGCACCAATTGCCATTCTTGCGAAGTCGCTTGCGAGGAAGCGCATGACTTTCCTCCCGAGGCACGCGGGATCCGAGTCTTTGAGGATGGACCATTCGAATATGGGGACTCTCAGTGGAACTGGAACTATATCCCCACCCCATCGGATAGATGCAATCTTTGCGCCGATCGCATAGCCAACCACCAAGAACCAGCATGCGTGCATCATTGCCTTGCTCAAGTGATGAAATTCGGACGCATAGATGATCTTGTGGAAGATTTCAAATCAAAACCGCGTCAAGTTCTTTGGATGCCAAACTAAAAGAAGCTCGATCGAAATCGAAAGGGGGCATTGATGTGTGGATATGCATGTATCGGCTGCGGAAGATGCGGCAAGGATCCTACAAGAGAGATGCACCCTTTTCGATGTCCTTTCTGCAAGAACATCATCGATGCATTTTCGTCGAGATGTCCTTCATGCGGAAGCTCGTTCCTGCCAGGTGAGCCTATGAAAGAATCAAGGGAACGACGCGATCGACGATCGATCATAAAGAACGATCCATCATTTCGGTAGAACAAGGGAGGAGCAAGTCATGTTCGAAGGACCGAGTGGTTTTGGGCGCATAATGAATATTTTCATGTGCACCATAATGTGTGCAGTTCTTAGCATAGTGATACCTTTGATAATAGAAAGCGCGACCGGAGCTACAGGAATCCTAACACCGATAGGTTTCCTTCAGAGCTTCATTCTGAGCTTTTGCGTTGCGTATCTATTCGGGGATCTGATACCCGCAGTATCGTGGGGAGGAATGCTTGCAGCGAAGATCCACGCAAAGGGTGTCTTGGCATATCTGATTCAGTGCGCAGTAGTTGCCTTGATCCTGATCACATGCATCGCATTCATCGTCTCGATCATCAATAATATCTTAATCACAGGAATTGAAGGAACGCTAGGATTCTTCCTTATGATTTGGCCGGGAGCCGTGCTATTCGGATTCATTGCGATCTTGGCAACACTGGGACCTTGTATGAAACTGGCGATAAAAATCGCTCATTTCGATCCCACAATGATGCAGCACGAAGAACACGGTGCAGCTTACGCCAATTAGGCTCAGCTTGAAATCCGGTCAATGACGACGGCGGCATCCACCCTAGAGAGATCCCGCCCATCGAAGAGCGAGTTGATTCACGACTCGCTCTTCGGCGTTTGCAACGCGCTGTTCACGGGAATGGTGTCGGAGATACCGCCGATCTGCTCCAACAAGGATCAGTGATCGAATCACACCTTCCATAGAGGGAACTCTCCTTCGCACTGCTGGGCATATGCCATCTTATAGACCTCTCTCTTCGCGACAGACAGCGGCTTCATCCAGCATGGTCTCGGTTGCGTCCTCACGATGAACCCAAAGGGACGGGGTATTCGGGGTAACCCAAAGGGACGGGGTATTCGGGTCGATTCAATATTGCGTATACTCTCTCAAAAAGCTAATTTGCGAAAAGGGAGCGTATATGCCAAGAACCAAAAGGGTTGTCTCTGAAAGCGGGTTCTATCACGTTACAATGCGTGGTGCTGGCCGTCGAAATATTTTCGAAGATGATACGGATCGGTATGAATTCCTCAAACGCTTGCGCGCAATGGTTGATGACGGTGTTAAACTGCATGCGTGGTGTTTGATGGACAATCATGTGCATTTGCTCATCAATACTGGTAAGCACTGCATCAGCGAGCCGCTTCATAAGCTATGCACCTCCTATGCGCTGTCCTTCAATGGAAGGCATGCACATATCGGTTCGGTATTCCAAGGTCGTTTCGCCAGCTTTCCAATCAATGCTGATGCTCATTTGATCGAAGTAGTTCGCTATATTCATCTCAATCCAAAAGATATAGGCATCACCGATCCTAGAGAGTACAAATGGAGCAGCTATCGCGAGTACCTGGGAGAAGAGGGTCTTTGTGACACATCTTTAGTATGCGAATTGCTAGGAGGGATTGATTCTTTCATCCAATTCCATGACGTGAAAGAAAGGATCTCGCTCGTGGATATCACTGGCTATCAGCGCAGATTATCCGATGCTGAGGCTCGCGAGATGGCTGTTCGCTTGTTAGGCAGTGAATTTCCGGATTCGCTCTTCTTGTGCGGAATTCGCGAACGGGATGAACACTTGAAAAGGCTCAATCGGATGGGAATATCAACTCGTCAGCTCGAAAGGCTAACGGGAATCGGAAGATCGATCATTCGACGAGCGTGCACCACTGGTCATACTCGCCAGATGAACTAAAGAAGCTATCGACCCGAATACCCCGTCCCTATGGGTTCCGAATACCCCGTCCCTATGGGTTGGACAGCCATGCCTTCCATACGGGAAGCTCAGCCTCACATTGTCGCAATCCCTGCTCATAGGCATCGCATAGCTTCCCATAGTCCATCGTCTTGTAGCTTATCGGCATCGTATCGGGACAGAACACGTAGGCCGCCCCTTCGGTACGAAGATGCTCTATCTCATCTAGCAGAGCATTATAGAGCCCGGGTCTTTGCTCAAGCGCTTCATACACCTTGGGATACTTGGTATAAGCCGCACTATAGATATCCCTCTTCACAGTCGATAGCGGTTTCATCCTGTAGTCTCTTGGCTGCGTTCTCACGATGAAGAAACGCTCAAAGCCATCCGCACGGGCAGCATCGAGGCATATCCCATGGCTGCTCCCCATGCCGCCATCCACATAAGATCGCCCATCTATCTCGACCTCGGATGTGAAGAGCGGATACGCGCATGATGCCATGATGCGCATCATCACATCGGTGAGCGTGCGAACATCCCGGCGTGTCCACGCCTTCGTAGCTCCCGATTCGGCATCGAGCGCCTCGATGTGGAAATCTGTCGGACTCCGCATAAGACCCTCGAAGTTGACGCTCCATTCGTCACAGTCGAGCGCATGCGTCTCAGACAATCCCTCGAATATGTATTGCAGATCAGCGAACCCTCTCCCCTCGAGCATTCCCTTCAGGCTGTGCGAGCGCTTCTGTTCGATGGCATCGGTGAAGGTGGCGCAGGCGCGTTCAGGGTCGCGCGAGGCGTAGAACACGGCAAGTGCCGAGCCCGCCGAGATGCCGTAGACCTTTGGGAAGACCATCTTAGCTTCGACAAGGGTCTTCACCACGGCCGATGTATAGGCTGCGCGCATCCCGCCTCCCTCGAAGATGAGAGCCGTATCATCATAATGCATCTCTGCGCACATAGTGGATCCTTTCCATCGCATCATCCGTGCGATCTCGGTGCTTAAGAAACTATCGACCCGAATACCCCGTCCCTATGGGTTAAGTGGAGATTCGGCAAGCTCGGCTTCCCAATCGAAGTCGGCCGGAGGTCCCATGGGCAAGCCGGAAGCATCGGAAGGAAGCCCGTCCCAAAGAAATCCATCCATGATGACCTTCCCGTCTTGATCGAACAGAACACCTTCATCTTCCAACATCTTCTGCTGAACTCCCGGTCCGCCGAAAGCGAATCCTGTGGCCATGCGACCGTCCTTGAAGACGACCCGATGGCATGGGATAGATGCAGGATCGCTGCCGGGTTCTGGATTCGCACGCAAAGCATATCCCACGTAGCGCGCGGATCGAGGGGCGCCGATGATGCGGGCGATCTGTCCATATGTGGCAACCTTGCCTCGCGGGATCTGCCTCACCACAGCGAACACGCGCTCGGAAAACGCACCCATCACTATCCCCCTGTTCTCGATCCTCACCTGCACAGCCCCAAGGATATCAAACGACATAGCAAAAGATCGAACCTCTTTTGTATACCGCTATATCGACTGCGTCTTTTTCATCCAAGATGATCAACGACGCGCACGGATCCGAGAGCCTGAGATGATGAGCGCAACGCCTGCCATCGCAGCAACACCGCTGATGACGAGGAGCACAAAGGCTGCACTATCGCCGGTCTTGGCAGTTGGATCGCCTTCGATCGAGGCACCATTCTTATCTGCCTCGGCAACCTTTGTGGGATCCTGCTCGCCTTCTCCGGGAAGCACCAAATCCGTCGTATCGTCTGGCTTATCGGGATCATCCGGCCTATCAGGATCATCCGGTGTCTTCGCTTGGATCACTTCGTAATGATTCTCATGCGAGTTGGGTTCACCAAGTGCCGCAGATTCATAGCCGGACGCTACGTATTCCGACACATCTTCGGGGTAGGTTCCTCCTTTGAGGATGATTCTCCCAACGATGCCATCATCACCTGTAGCCTCAGTGAAGAGCTTCGGTGAAGACGCGATGGTGCCGTTTGGACCGAGGGCATACACATCGCCTTTACCAACAACTGTAAAGTCCTCGCCCTTCGCCGTTATCCCTCCATCCGGGGAGAATGCAATATCGTGTCCAGCCAGATCGAGCGTGACATCGCGCCCGCTTTGGGGTTCGAGCATCCCAGCATCGTCCACATCAGAAAGAAGCGTCACCGTATCACCGTTTGCAGCATGCGATACTGCCTGTTCAAGCGTTGCATATCTAAGGCTGCCCGTCGAAGCATCACGTGCCTCCCAATGAGAACTGTTATCCTTCACTGTGAAGATGGAAGCATCGTTGTTGTATGCATAGAGGTTGGTAAAGCTACCATGGATGTCTGTCGCAGGTGTTGAAGAGACATTGTTGATAACAGATGCGCCCACCGTCAAGGAGGCCGGAAAACCGGTATCTTGCCTCTGCAATCCGCCAACGATCCCAGCCACGAAATTGCTTCCGTTGATCGAAGGAGCACTGTTCTCGTTGCCCGTAACGGTTCCGGCGCTGTACAGGATGCCGACAATGCCGCCAGCGCCTGTACCGGTATTCGCGCCCACGCTTCCAGAGTTCATGTTGCCCGTAACGGATATGGGTGCGCTTAGGGCATAGGCCGGAGGCGCTCCGTCATAACGCAGCCAACCGACGATACCCCCTGTACCATACGGGCTTGCATCGGATACATTCGAAACATCGGCGATATTGGTACAGTTGCTAACACCGCCATAGTTCTTCATCTCTCCGGCAATGCCTCCTACCGAGAACCCGGAGCCCGTTATCTTCCCTTCATTCTTGCAGGAAGACACGAAAGCGCAGCAAAGACCTGCTATACCACCTGTATCGTTCACGCCTGTGACGGCACCTTTGTTCGTGCATCCTGTTATGGCCATGCGCGAACCGATCGGCGTGTAGTAAGCAGCACCAACGATGCCGCCGCAGTTGCCCGATCCACCCGTAACCTGAACGCTTGCGGAATTCGTGCAATCCTTGATGGAACCCGATGCTGTCATGCGCCCAACAATGCCGCCTGTGCCGCATTTCGCTTTCACAGATCCGCTTGTTCGTATTCCAGAGACGGTTCCGCCATCGCTCAGCAGCCCTACAGAGCCACCAGCAAGCTCGCTATCCGGAGCATCTATGTTCACATCTTCCAATACAAGATTCTCAACTGTACCACCAAGGACAGCTCCGAACAGGCCTAGCGCATAGTCAGCTTGCGTAGCGCTTCCCGCTTGCGGCGTTATAGTCAGACCCGTGATGGTGTGCGCTCTGCCGTCGAAGGTTCCTTTGAAAGGTGTACTGGAGGATATCACACCGGCTCCAGACCGAGTAGAAGCCCCTATTGGAGTCCACTGGATGCCTGTTATATCGATATCGGAAGAGAGCGCTATCATTACTCCATCGTATGCATTACCCGCATTGACCGAATCGCGGAAAGCCTGCATCTGATCGGAGTTCTCTATCAGGTAAGGATCCGCCGCAGTACCACTGCCGCCTGCGAAGATCCCAGGAGCATCCGTGGATGTGGCTGCTTCGGCCTCAGGCTCCATGGCCGGATCGAGCAAGATAGCTAGCAGCACCACTATGATGGACAGCATCGTTATGGCTATAGCGCGGATCTTCTCGATACGACCATTCGTCTTCTTGCAAGCTGCCCGCTCTTCGCGATCATATCCATTCTTTCGATATGTGAAGATATCCTGCATAACCTCGCCCGCCCATGTTCGATCCAGCGCGAATCATATTCCGCCGTTAGAACCAAGATAGTGGGCACAAGTTTGCATGGCGACAGCAAACATGGACTGCATACAGCTGTTTGATGAGATGTTATCGTTCAGTCAAAAAACGCTTCAGCGGCGCAGCGAAGAGCGTGACGAGAGGGATAGGTCGTGTTATCGCAACGTCTTATTCTGGTCGGTCAGCTCCAACCATGATGAGCGCCTTGTCCGCCATGGTGGCCGCCCATTCCTTCTTGTCCGTATCCTCTTTGTCCGGATCCTCCTCGTCCGGCTCCATTACCCATCGAAGCATCATCAGAATCGGAGGCTCGATCGCCATCTAAGCTTTCGAGCGCCGCGATCCTATCGCGCAACTCGCGCATGGACATATCAGAGCATTCCTCCAAGGAAAGCGTTGGATCGAGCTCCATCAGTTCGAGCGCAACAGAATACCGCCCGCATCCCATGCCATGGCTGTGAGCTTCCTCGTACACCTCGGAAGACACGCCTCTGCAAGCGCCATCATACGGAATGCTCGCAAGATATCTCTCGCTCATATCCTTCAAGGTGCGCTCTTGCCCCTGATCGTTAGATGAGATGCTCAGCTCTATGAAGGGATCCTCTCCGAGAAATCCCGATGCAGCATCGCTTCCCATCAAAGCACGAAGCGCCTGTTCATAGGGCATCCCGTCTATAGGCGCAGCGGCGAGCAGTGCATCACCGTCTTCATTCAAGCCGTGCGCCCCGATCACCCGATCCTCCCTGTTGAGCTTAAGCTGCACAGAAGGGTTGATATCTATATCGACGAAAGCCGTCGGATCAAGATCGAAGGCTTGGGTGCCCGGCTCCTCTGAAGAGTCATTCGAACCCAAGATCCCGAATAACGACAGCGCGATCACCAAGCATGCCGCTATGGAACCTACAGAACCTAAAAGAACCCATATCCTTCGGGATCTTCGAGGCTTCTTCGCATCGGTGCTTGTACTGCCTTCTTTGCGCACAGCTTCGATGTGGCTCAATGTGGCCGCTTTCACATCTTCAGGCACCTTGATGCTGTCAAAGGCATCATGAAGTTGCTGTTCGATATCGACATCGTTCACGATAGAGCCTCCTTCAACATCTTCTTCCCTCGGGATATCCACGAATAGACCGTATTGACAGGCGCATCGACGATCTCAGCGATCTCAGGTGCGGTGTATCCTTCATAGAGCGCCAGATACAACGGAAAGCGCGGTGGGTCTTCCAAGGAACGGAAGGCGTCCATGATCTCGCCGAGTTGCGATCCGGGCGTATCTTCGGGACGCTGCGGAGCAGAAGCGAGATCTGCACGCTCAGCGTCCAATTCTCGATCCTTTCGGTAGGCCGCCTTGAGCATATCTCGGCAGATGTTGGATGATACCCTTATCAACCAAGCCTTTCGATGCTCTTCATCAGCAAACACGACATCATCTGCAAGCGAATACTTCAGAAATGAATCTTGGAAAGCATCTTGGGCATCCTGCTTGAGGGTGAAAAAGCCATTGCAGACACGCCAAACGGTGGATCCGTGATCCTCTATCGCTCTTTCGATGTCATTGCTATCACGCAAGCTCAAAGCTCCCAGATCAGCCGAGGAGATCGCGAGGCGATCCCTGATCGGGCATGATCGAAGTTATCTGTGATGCGGACCGTGATGCCCGAACCCTGAACCATTGCCCGTAGCAGCACCGCTACCCGCAGCTGCACCGCTGCCACCGCCTATTCCAGCTCCCGAGCGATTGCCCGCACCGTTTCCGGATCTGTGATGGGCATCGTAATTGTCGCAAATACCATCGCCATCTGAATCCACATAGTTGCCACCATATCCACGACGATCGTTCGAGGTGTTTCCAGTGTTTAGATTATCGCAAACCCCGTCACCATCAGCATCTACGAAATTGCCACCGCATCCAGGATGCCCGTATCCTTCGCATGTGCCATTGCAGATCCCATCGACATAGTTGTCGCAAACACCATCGCCATTCTCATCGACATAGTTATGATGCCATCCTGCATAGACACCATCACCCACGATCTTTCCCATATTGGCACCTTGGACAGCATCCGAAGCGCATCTCATAGCGGTAGCTCCCGACAGTGACGATGTGCCAACAGCGGCAAATGCAATGGTCGGTATGACGAGCGCCGCGCAAGCCACAGCTATCAAGGCGGCTATCAGTACTTTTTTCATGAACATCCCCTATCTTCGTTCTATCCATATACTAATAAAACGAATGAGAGCTGCCAATCCTTGCAAGAACTTTCATTTTTTCTCAAGACTTCTTCATTTCCTTTTGATACCGTAGCCCGGATCTTCACCAGGCCCCTTTGTCCACCCTTTCTCACAATAGAACATTTGTATGTTTTATGAAGATTAGCACTCTCCCCTTGCGACTGCTAATCTTCCTGTTCATAATACGTTTTGTAATAGAAATAAGGCTCCATGAAGATCATCTAGCAAAAGAGGTTCGATAGGATAAGCAAACAAGGATGATCGAATAGGAGCGAGAACACAAGGAGAAGAACATGCAAATGATCATGCCTTACAGACGCTATCGTCGCCCCTCATCGCTTGGATTCCCATTCCAGATGATGCAAAAGGAAATGAGCGGCTTTGACAGCTCTTCCATCATGAAGACGGATATTCGCGAGACGGAAGAGGGCTTCGAGCTTTCAATGGAGCTTCCAGGCTTTTCCAAGGACAATGTTGAGCTGGAGCTCAAGGATGGCTACCTGATAGTATCCGCTCAGATGGAGTCGACCAATGAGGAGACTTCTGAAAAAGAAGGCAACGAGGTCGAAGACACCAGCACCGAAGCTGCATCCGCCGAAGATGGCAAAGAGTGCACATGCGGTTGCGAAGAGACGAAGCAGAGCACCGAGAGCGATCGAACTTGGGTACGCCGCGAGCGCTTCTTCGGAAGCTGCAAACGTTCTTTCTACATGGGAGAGGACATCGAAGAGGATAACATCTCCGCGAAGTTCGAGAATGGCCTTCTGAATGTAAACATCCCTAAGAAGGTTCAGCAAAGCGAGCCGGAGCAGAAGAAGCTCATCTCGATCGAAGGCTAGAACAAACTGCAACTAACAGTCGATCCTCCTAGAATCACCCCCTTGGACAGGCGCTCATTTGGGCGCCTGCTCTCTTTATATTCCCTTTAATGTGCGATTGAGCGTTTGATTTGCGCCCCTGAATGAGCGTTTTGGAACATCCCTTTTGCTCCCTTTTGCTCTTTTCCGGATGAGGGTTTCAGGGCGTCCCTTTTACTCCGAGCGAGCGTTTGGAACGTTGCTCATATGCCCATCGTGATGTCGAGCTATTGGGATAGAATAGACATATGAATGGATCCATGCCGAGGAGATGACAATGGACGAGAAAAAGCAACCTGCTGTTCTTCGGATTCGTCTCCGGGGTGCTCTTGCTGTGTTCCAACAAGGATCAATAAGATATTTAGAAGATGAAGTTGAGCCCATGTTGATTCGTGAAGATAAAGCGAGATGATCCATATTGCCAACAATGATTATCCAAAAGCTTCAGGTAGTTCGTAAAGATAGCGAGGTTTCGACCGGTGCCTGTAATTGCCCCGCCTTTGACCCGAGTGGCCTTCGTGCCACGATGTGGTCAAAACAAGGGGCAAGGACAGGTGCCCGTCGGAGCCGCAGCGTCGATTCATTACGCTGGCTGTTTTAAGCCAGCGTAACCAAAAAGATGCATATCATCCGCTACTTCAAGAACCACATCGGCGCAGTCGCGCTGGTACTGTTGCTGCTGACGATACAAGCGGCAGCCGATCTTGCTCTGCCTACCCTCACATCCCAGATCGTCGATGTAGGGATACAACAGTCAGGCGTGGAATCCGTGGCTACAGATGTGATGTCGGACGACACCTATCAAAAAGCGTCGAATCTTCTTGATGATGCCGATGCCTCCCTTCTGAAGGAATCCTACGATGAGGTGGATGGCGTATACCATCTGAACGATTATGGTAAGGATCACAGAGCGGAATTGGAGCAGATCCTAGCAAAGCCCCTCATAGCCATGCACTCCCAAACCGAACACTCTCCCGAGACCTCGTCCTACATGGCAACGTTCGACGAGATGTATCGCGCCTATGAATCCGGCGAGCTCGATCGCGAGAAGGCCATCGACTACGTGAACCACCTATCCGATACTGCGGCTCCAACAGATGAGATGCGCGATCAGATGGCACTTGCGGCAGCACGCTCGGAATACGAGAAGGCCGGATACGAGCTTGCCGACCTGCAGATGGGATTTTTGTGGAGAACCGGCGCTCTCATGCTCGCGCTCGCTGCTCTCGGAATGGCCATGTCCATACTCATCGGATTCGTCGCCTCGCGCACCGGAGGCAAGATCGGATACGAGCTGCGCGAAAAGCTGTTCGCACGAGTTGTGTCGTTCTCTGAGAACGAGATCAGCAACTTCTCAGCTGCATCCCTGATCACGCGCGGCACGAACGATATCCAGCTCATCCAAAACGTTTCGGTGATGCTGCTGCGCATGATCCTTTCCGCACCCATCCTAGCTGTGGGCGGGATCGTCATGGTGATGATGACCAATGCATCCATGGGCTGGATCATCGTGGTGGCAATAATCTGTGTGTTCGCCGTTGTCGGCATCGTCTTCAAGGTTGCGATGCCGAAATTCAAGATCGTGCAGAGACTGATCGATCGGGTGAACCTGGTCTCGCGTGAGATGCTGAATGGAATGCCGGTCATCAGAGCCTTCGACAGACAGCCCTACGAAGAGGAGCGCTTCGACGATGCATCCTCCCATCTCATGAGAACACAGCTGTTCACCAATCGCGTGATGGCCTTCATGATGCCCACGATGTTCATGATAATGAACGTAACATCCGTGGCCATCGTATGGTTCGGCGCGGGATACATCGACACGGGCACGCTTCAAACGGGCGATCTTATCGCCTTCATCACATATGCCATGGTGATCATCATGAGCTTCCTGATGTTGGGTATGGTATCGATCATGTTGCCCCGTGCAGAGGTTGCAGCTGAGCGAATCGATGAGGTCATAGCCACAGACCCTGCCATCGAAGACGCGGATGCCACCACAACGAACGCAGCGGGCGCAGCAGTTGGTGGATCGCTTCGCATGATCGAGAAGTGCGGGATCGATCCTGATAAGAGATCCGACATTCACCCTCAGCCGATGATCGAATTCGATAATGTCACCTTCTCCTATGAGAAATCCAACGAGGCCGTTCTGCAGAATATCTCCTTCACCATCGACGCAGGTGATACGCTTGCGATAGTCGGAGCCACGGGATCGGGTAAATCAAGCATCATCAAGCTTCTCATGCGCTTCTATGACACATGCGACGGATCCATATCCATATGCGGCACGGACATCCGCGACCTATCCCAGGAAAAGCTCCATAGCTTGATGGGATATGTGCCACAAAAAGGCTTCCTGTTCAAAGGAACCATCCAGACGAATGTGGCTTACAGCGATCCTGGTATGGATGAGGGCACAATAGAGGAAGCTCTCGATTGCGCGCAGGCTTTGGATTTCGTGAATGAGTTCGAAGACGGCGTTGACACCGAGATATCGCAGGGAGGCACGAACGTTTCCGGTGGCCAGCGCCAGCGCCTTGCCATCGCCCGCGCACTAGCCACCAAGGCACCAATAATGTTGTTCGATGATTCGTTCTCGGCGCTCGACTACAAGACCGACTCGGCGCTTCGTGCAGCAATGGATGACATGCTGGATGATGTAACGCAAGTGGTCGTCGCACAGCGAATATCCACAGTGCTCAATGCCGACAAGATAGTCGTTTTGGATGAAGGCAGGATCGCAGGGATCGGAACGCATTCCGAGCTTATGAAGAGCTGTGAAGAGTATCGCGAGATCGCAGCATCGCAGCTATCCCCCGATGAACTTGAGGGGGTGTGCAGATGAGCCTGAAGCATGCGAACCCTGAGAAGCTAGAGCAACGTCGCGCTGATGCGGCTGCAGCTGCCATGGATCGAAACACCATCGCACGGCAAAGAGCCGCTCGCATGGCGAGCGCAAGAAGGCGACCCGGACCTGGAGGACATGGGCCTGGCGGACATGGCAGGAACATGATGCCGGGTGAGAAAGCCGCGGATTTCAAGGGCACCATGAGAAAGATGCTCAGCTTCATGGGCAAGTTCAAGGGTCGACTCCTAATCGTTTTCATCTTCGCGATAGGCTCTACCATCTTCAGCATCTTAGGGCCGAAAGTCCTCTCGGAAGCTACGACCGCTCTGTTCAACGGAGTGGTCGCAAAAATCGCTGGCACAGGCGGAATCGACTTCTCCTTCATCGGATGGATCCTCCTTGCAACGCTTCTGCTCTATCTGCTTTCTAGCGCTTGCATGTTCGTTCAGTCGTGGACGATGAGCTACATATCGCAAAAGACCTGCTACGATCTTCGCGATGCCATATCCAAGAAGATAAACCGGCTTCCATACAGCTATTTCGACAAAACATCCACTGGAGACATCCTCTCGCGCATCACAAACGATATCGACACTCTCGGACAAAGCCTCAACCAAGGCATCACGCAAGCTATCACATCGGCCGTAACGGTCATAGGCGTGCTCGCCATGATGATATCGATCAACTGGGTGATGACCCTGATCGCGCTTTTCATGGTTCCCATCTCCATACTGTTGGCAGCATTCGTGGTGAAGCGTTCGCAAAAGTACTTCTACGCGCAACAATCCACACTCGGGGCGATAAACACCATCGTTGAGGAAACA
>CAYXZC010000012.1:28713-31233 GCA_964469815.1 uncultured Eggerthellaceae bacterium
GGCATGCGATCGTCAAGGCCTTCAATCGCGAGGATGCCACGATCGAGAACTTTAACGAAACGAACCGAAAGCTGTATGAATGCGGATGGAGGTCGCAATTCCTATCCGGGATGATGATGCCCATCATGAATTTCGTAGGGAATCTGGGGTATGTTGCTGTGGCCATCTCCGGAGCGTTCTTCGCGGTGGCAGGCGTGATCACCGTAGGCGATATCCAAGCGTTCATCCAATACGTCAAGAATTTCACGCAACCCATAACGCAACTTGCACAGGTCTCCAATGTGCTCCAACAGATGGCCGCGGCCGCTGAGAGGATATTCGCATTCCTCGATGAGCCCGAACTTGAGGAAGAGACACCGACCGCAAGCGTAAAGGATGCAGACGGTTCGGTGGAATTCGAGCACGTGCGTTTCGGATATGACCCTGAAGAGCCTATCATCAAGGATCTTAGTGCGAAGATCGCCCCCGGACAGACAGTGGCAATAGTGGGACCTACAGGTGCAGGCAAAACCACCATCGTAAAACTTCTCATGCGCTTCTACGATATCCAAGCAGGCTCGATCCGCATAGGCGGTGCGGACATTCGCGATTTCTCTCGCGATGATGTACGCTCGCTCTTCGGGATGGTGCTTCAGGATACTTGGCTCTTCAGTGGCACGATCCGCGACAATATCGCCTACTCGCGACCTGATGCCACCGATGAGCAGATCGAGGCTGCTGCAAAGGGTGCTTGTGTGCACCATTTCATAAACACGCTTCCGGGCGGCTATGATTTCGTGATCGATGAGGATGCGGGGAATATCAGCCAAGGACAGCGGCAGCTCATCACCATCGCGAGAGCTATCCTTGCCGACCATAAGATGCTCATATTGGATGAAGCCACATCCTCAGTCGATACGCGCACAGAGGCTCGCATCCAGCGCGCTATGGATAATCTCATGGCCGGGCGAACATCTTTCGTCATCGCGCATCGCTTATCCACCATTCGCGCCGCCGATCTTATCCTCGTCATGGATCATGGAGACATCGTAGAGCAAGGCACGCACGATGAGCTGCTAGCCGCTAACGGCTTTTATGCCGAGCTCTACCACTCGCAGTTCGCCAGCTGCAAGGATGAAGTGGAGTGAGTCAAAGGGTTCGATAAGGCAGATCTAAAGGTCTGCGCTACGATGCATTCGTAACGCACTCGCAACACTATCCCATATAATTGATACCTGATACATTACGGTTCCAAACGCACAACGAAAAACCCAAGGAGATATGATGGCCAAAATAAACGAGAACTTCGCCAAGCTTCCCGGAAGCTACCTATTCGCCGAGATCGGAAGGCGCACCGCAGCTTATCAGAGCGCCAACCCGGACGCGAATATCATCAAGCTCGGCATCGGCGATGTAACGCAAGGCCTTGTGCCTGCGGTGATCGATGCGATGCATGAAGCAGTCGATGAGCAGGCCGATCCAGTCACCTTCAAAGGATATGGCCCCGAGCAAGGTTATGATTTTCTTCGCGAAGCTGTTTTGGAAAACGATTTCAAATCACGTGGGATAAGCATCGATGTCGATGAGATATTCATCTCCGATGGCGCGAAGAGCGATTGTGGGAACATCGGCGATATATTCGCGATCGACAACAAGATAGCCGTTTGCGACCCGGTATACCCGGTCTATATTGACAGCAACGCCATGGCAGGCCGGGCGGGCGAATATGATGTGGACACCGAGGCTTGGACGAACATCCACTACATGCCCACAACCGCCGAAAACGGTTTCTTCCCTGCCATCCCGGATGAGAAGCTGGACATCATATACTTGTGCTCGCCGAACAATCCTACAGGCACCGTGCTCACGAAAGACCAGCTCAAAGCATGGGTCGACTATGCCAACGACAACGATGCCGTCATAATGTTCGATGCCGCTTACGAACGCTTCATCACCGAGGATGGCATCCCGCACTCCATCTATGAGATCGAAGGGGCGAAGACTTGCGCCATAGAGTTCCGCAGCTTCTCGAAGACCGCCGGATTCACCGGTATGCGCTGTGGCTATACGGTCGTCCCCAAAGAGCTCGTTCGACAAGGCCAAAGCCTAAATGCGATGTGGAACCGCCGTCAAACGACCAAATTCAACGGCGCATCCTACATCATCCAGAAAGGCGCCGCTGCCATCTACACACCTGAGGGCAAACGTCAGGTGGAAGACGCCATCGATTTTTATCGCAACAATGCACGTGTCATCAAAGAAGGCCTTGAGGCTGCAGGGCTTGAAGTTTATGGCGCCGTGAACAGTCCGTATATCTGGTGCAAAACACCCGACGGAATGGGTTCTTGGGATTTCTTCAACAAGCTTCTCGAAGAGGCGAACGTGGTCACCACCCCTGGTGCAGGATTCGGGCCTGCGGGTGAAGGATATATCCGCCTTACCGGATTCGGCGATGCGGATGCCACCCGTGAGGCAGTGGATCGTATCGTCAAGCTGCTTTCCTAAGGATCACGGCCTTCGAAGCAGCATGAACGCGAATGA
>CAYXZC010000012.1:31243-39214 GCA_964469815.1 uncultured Eggerthellaceae bacterium
GGACATGATCACCAGACCACCTGCGTCGAAAGCGATGAAACGCTCGATCGAAGATGCTAGCATAGAGTAGCTTGAAGCATCGGGAAGCCCAAGAAGCCCGACAAGGATGCAACTCTCACCGATAAGGCCTACGATCTGCTGGGCGATGATCACCCACCCGAGAACATTGAAGCGGCGGGGCGATACGATGAATGCCGGATAGGTTGCGTTCCACATGAGGAATGCCACGCCCACACCTTGGATCGCTGCATTCCCTGCGACCCCCGAAAGCCCATATGCCCCTGCAAAGCCTTCCGGCCAGAACACGAACCCAAGCGCGCATTGGACATTCAGTGCAAAAACAACGAGAAAGCAGATGCGAGCCACGATAGCGGCCACATCTGCTTTCCTTTGGTTCACCTTTGTGGATGCAGGCATGATAATGCGAACTGCGTGCGACGACTATCTCGCAGCATCAGCGTCAAAATGCTCGACCTTCCCATCGATGGTCATGTACTCCTCAGGAGGAGCCTCGTGCAGAACCTCTTTCGCAGAATGCCAGCACTCGGTATGCGGAAGCCCTTCGATGGAAGACGCTACGAACACGGGGTTCACGCCGGCTTTGCGCTGGACTGTGTAGTCATCCAGACATTTGAGCGCCCACTTGCCAAGAAGCAGAATGGAAACCAGATTGATGATAGCCATGAATCCCATGAAGATATCGGACATGTTCCATGCCAGATCGAAGCTGTTGATTGCACCGAGGAAGATGGCCAACAGGCAGAACAGCCTGAAAACGAACAGAGCCGTCTTGTTGTTCTTGATGAAGAGCAGATTGCCCTCAGCGTAGAAGTAGTTGCCCACGAGGCTTGAGTAGGCGAAAAGGATGATGCATGCCGTTATGAAATGGATGCCGATAGGGCCTATGGAATTGTTCATGGCCATCTGCACGAGCTGCATTCCGTTGTACATAGCTGCAGCATCCGGATCCTGCACGAAGAAGATGAGCACCATGAAAGCCGATGCCGTGCAGATGAGCAAAGTATCGATGTACACAGAAAGCGTCTGCACCAAGCCTTGCTTCACAGGATGCGATACATCGGCGGTAGCAGCAGCGTTAGGTGCAGAACCCATGCCGGCTTCGTTGGAGAACAGACCTCGCTTGATGCCCCACATGATGGCAGAGCCCGTGAAACCGCCTGCAAACGATTCCATATTGAACGCCTCTGAGAATACAAGACCTATGGCATCGGGGATAGCCGACGCGTTGAAGATGCATGTGCCTATGCAAACGAGGATGTAGGCACCGGCCATAACGGGCACGATAACGGACGTGATGAACGAGATGCGCTGCGTTCCGCCGAAGATGACGAGCGCAGTCGCGATAATGACGAGCAAGCCGATGAGCGCATTCACGACCGATTTATGCTCTTCGATGACATAATAATCGATGGCGGACGTCATATTGAACGTTTGAAGCCCGTTGAATCCCAGACCGAAGCAAAGTATCAACGCAACGGCGAAAAGGATGCCGAGCCATCGCTTGCCAAGCGCCTGCTGGATGTAATATGCAGGGCCGCCTCTAAAAGACCCATCTGGATTGCGAACCTTCCAGATCTGGGCGAGAGTGGATTCCACGAAGGCCGATGCTGCACCGATAACAGCCATGAGCCACATCCAGAACACCGCTCCAGGACCACCCATGGCGATAGCGGTGGCAATGCCCACGATGTTGCCAGTACCCACACGCGATGCGGTGGATACCATGAGCGCCTGGAACGAGGATATCTTCCGCTTCTTCTTCGGATCCCCCGAATAGGCCTCGTTCTGCGCGCGCTCTTCCGCGATCTGCGCCTTGTCGTCCTTTTCGTACTCGTCCTCGGTCACATCATCGAATTCCTTGTCGGCCGCAGCGCTCTTGCCGGCAAGCGCCGTGAACATATCCTTGATGTAGCGGATCTGGACGAACTTGGTTCTAATGGTGAAATAGATACCTGCAAAAACGAGCAAGATAACCAAGATATACGTGTACATGAAGTCATCTATTTCTCCACTGACCAAGACCAACATGTCGTTGATAGCTTCCATGCTCTCTCCTATTGTTTGGTCTTACAGGGATATCAAGTTTTTAAGTGGTGTGGTTCGATGTGATGGATCTAAAAACCCGACCATATGATTTTACCTTAAAAGGATATGCATCAAATGAATAAAACCTGGAAGATTACGCTCAGAAGCTGCGCACCCTTCGCTCCACCTCCCATATTCCATTCATAACACAGAGATATCCCACTCAGTAGGGATTCATCGAGAACTCTGAGAGCGGTTCTGCCCCCCATCGCTTTAACTGTTCTCTGTGTTTCTGCGCTCATCGGCGCTTAGAACCAGCCCATAGCGAACGCATGCGCGGTGGATCACCTTCAAGAACGGGTTGCCTAGAAGAACTATGGTGAGGAAGGTGGCCAAAGCCTGGATCGCATTGACGGGAACGCCGGCTAAGAGAACCCCGATAACGCTCTCTGCGGAATACACATTCACCATCGAAGCGAGCGCATACACATCTAGCACAGGCCCCGTTATGAGCAGCACCTCCAGCGCACCTGTCAGCGCAACCAAGAGCAACTTGTCCTTGGACAGCCCATAGCGTGCAATGACCCCTGAATCAGCAAGAAGGCCCATGATGAGCCCCGAAAGTCCGAATGCCACCATCTGCCATGGGGTCCAAGGACCCTGCCCGAATATGAGGTTGCTCAAGAACGCCGACAGTGTTCCTACCAGAAACCCGCTTTGCGCGCCGAGGCTTATCCCGCAGATCATGATCACTGCAGCCATGGGCTTGAAATGCGGCACCCAGATAAAAGCCGCGCGGGATGCCACCGCGATCGCGCACATGATGCTGATCATCACCAATTCACGTTCCTTGTGCACGCGATGCTCGAAATGGACGAAGAATATCATGAGCGCATATATCAAGATGAGAGTGATGATGACGTAATAGCTCAAGCCTTCGAAGCGATACCCCGCATAGACCGTCAGCGCACTGAGGATCAACAGTATCGATATGAGAAGGATGCTCCTCGTCCTATTCCACATAAGCGCTCGCCTCTTCCAGATCATCCAAAGTGACCATGCCGGGGATGATCCCTTCACATATTCGGTGTGCAGAGGTGGTGTATAGGAAATTATCCTCGAATAATGACCGTGCAGGGACTATCGATGTCAGATCGCCATCGAAGACCATGGATGCAAGATCGGCACATTGCGCGGCCATATCAAGATCGTGTGTTGCCAGAACTATCGTTCGCCCACATTCGGCCTGCCCTCGGATCATGCTCAGCGCGCGCTCGCGAAGAGGGATATCCATGCCTTTGGTGGGCTCATCCAAGAACAGCATCTGCGCTTCGCTAGCCAACACCTTCAAAAGACCTAAAAGCTGTTGCTGGCCACCTGATATATCGAATGGGCTCGAAAGGAGCACATCATCGAGCACATCGATCCCCCACTCATGAAGAAGATCCTCGCAATCGACTATCTCATCCCTTACCGTATCGCAGGCAAATAGAAGGGTGGGGTCTTGAGGAAGGTATGCTGACACATCCCGCAGATCGCTCTTTCGCGAATGCACATTCGATGCATCGCCTTCGATGAGGCACTCCACCTTTCCCATGTAAGGACGGATGCATCCGGCCATCACTTTCAAAAGCGTTGTCTTCCCTGAACCGTTACCGCCAAGAAGCGCCGTGATGCAGCACTGCTCTATGGAAAACGATGACCCTTTGAGCACATCGGGAGCATTTCGCTCATAGCGAAACCACACGTCCTTCACTAGAAGCGCCGAATCCGAAGCATCCCTTCGAGCACGGGGATCGGTCGGGGACACAGCACATGGGCATCGATTACCACCGCGATCGATGGAGCGCTTCAGCCACTTTCGAGCCTCTTTGACCGTGAAGGGAATATCGAATGGAGCAACATCTTCTGCATGAGAAGGTGAAGCGTTCAAGCACAAGCGCGCAGCGCAAGGCAGCATGACATCGAGCTTAGGAGAGCTGTCATGGATGAAGCGAGCACAATCAGAAGGCGTGCCCTGGCACAATACTTCGCCCGAATCCAAGAACAGCATCTCATCGGCTATGCTCGCAATATCATCCAGATAATGCTCCGCTATGACGATCGTGATCCCAAGCTCGCTATTCAGTTTCACGAGCATATTCAAAAAGCTCTCACGTGCGATAGGATCGAGCTGCGCCATAGGCTCATCGAGAAGGAGCAGTTTCGGGCGCATCACCACAGTGCTCGCAAGGTTCAGGATCTGCTTCTGACCCCCTGAGAGATCCGATGCATTCATCTGCAGGATGGAATGCAGTCCGAAGAAGAGCGCCACCTCCGCCACACGCGAACGCATCTCGCACGGCTCGACACCCAGATTCTCAAGACCGAACGCCAATTCCGAAAGTACATTGTCGGTGCATATCTGCGATGCGGGATCCTGCATGACAAATCCGATATCAGCCGCCTGAGAGCTTGCTGGCATATTATCCACATCCAGACCATCGAGCATGACCCTTCCGCCTTTGTTCCCAGCAGGCGCGATCAACGGTTTCATGAGCCGAAGCAAGGTCGTCTTGCCGCTTGCGCTCGCACCACAGATGAGCAGGATGGATCCCTCATCCACATCAAACGATACGCCTTCGAGCACAGGCCTTGAGGCTTGACCATCTTGCGCATATGAGAATGTCAGATCTTCGATATGCAAGAACGCCAACGCAGCCACCCCCCGACCATAAGAGCAACGAGAAGCGCTAGGAGCACCCCATAAGAGATGATCGCAATCACGATATTCGCATCATAAGGGCTATGGGATAGAAAAGGGAAATACGACATGCTGGCTTTAGCCAGGATCATAGATGAAACGACCGCTCCAACGAGCACAACGATGCCGACCGATAGAGCGACGCTTCGAAAGGTGAAAGCGTAATGCCTGTACGATGTACGCTTACCCGTACCGAATCCCCTCGCTCGCATGGTATCAGCCCTATCGATCCCCTCGTAGAACGACCATTGCAGGAGGTTTTGCATGTTGTCCGCCGCGTTCTTCGCTTTGACCATGATAGACGCCGAAGGATCACCGGAGGATATCTCGCGCAAAAAAGCAAGACGCTTGATGAACCGGGAGAGGAGCCCCATAGCGGATGAAACGATAAGCCCGAGCTTCGGAAATATGGATGAGAAGACCCAAGTCGACCTATCGGTATCGATCACATTCGACATGACCTGAAACCATATGATCATGGAAGAGAACATGCACGCAACCGAGGCACCGTAAGCTATAGCTTCGATCGTGTAGGGTCGTCCTCCCAGATACGTGAAGAGCACGCTGTTTCCCAACGGATTGAAGAAGGGACTCAAAAGCGACATGACCGCACATAGCACGAACAACCCGAAGATCATTCGCAACGCACGTCTTCCATTCAGCAAGATATCGCTCAGGATCGCAAAGAACAGGTTCATCACTATGAATTCCGGGATGGGAATGCACACACCAAGGACGATCACTGACAAGAAATATGCCAGCATGACCGCAGGATGGAATGTGTTCAGAATATATCCCCTATCCATCTTCACGAAACTTCGCATACACAAGATACTCGATATTGCCGGCAGGGCCTTTTATGGGGGACTCCATGGCACCCACGACCGAAAAGCCGTTACGCTCTAGAGCCTCTATCACCTCTTCGAGCGTACGAGCACGCACGGCATCATCCACAACGACCCCTGCCACTGTCTCATCGTGCTTTGATTCGAACTGCGGCTTCACGAGCGCCACAAGCTGCGTGCCCTCATGGCAAAGCGCTGCGAGCACACCGGCCAAGCTGGCAAGCCCGATGAAGCTGACATCTATCACGACAAGATCGAAAGGAGCCCCTAAAGACTGCGGAGGGCAAAGCCTGATGTTCGTGCGCTCGAAAACGCTTACACGCTCATCGTTGCGAACACGCCAAGCAAGTTCGCCATAGTTCACATCCACGCACGCAAGGCTTCCGACCCCGGCTTGGAGCAAGCAGTCGGAAAACCCGCCGGTGGACGACCCCACATCGATAGCTCTACAGCCAAAAACGTCTATGTCGAAGCCTTTGAGCGCAGCGGCCAGCTTCTCTCCCCCACGCGAGACGTATCGTCTTTGCCCACGGATCCTGATATCGCAATCCTTGCGAACCATCTGCCCTGCAGATGTCGCCGGAACATCATCGACGAGCACGGTATTCGCTATGATGGCGCGCAACGCCTGCTGCGCATCGCTGAAAAGACCTTGCTCGACCAGCAACGCATCCAATCTTGAACGTGGAGCTTTGCTTTTTGAAACCATAGGACAACACCGCACCCGCAGATAGGCTAGCCCACTTCAGGAGTGTAGCAAGTGGTCACCACACGTGCTATATGGACATCCAGATCATCATAGACATCCGTGGTGAAGAAGCCCACCCTTCTTCCTGACTGGTCAGCGTCGCAAGTAGCCACGAGCTTCGAGCCTCGCGTGGATTTCATGAACTCTATGGTGCTGACAAGCGAAACGGAACCGGTGGATCCAGGCATGGATGCAGCCGCGAAAGCATAATCGGCAAGCGTGAACACCACGCCCCCCATAACATGCCCTGAAGCATTGAAGTGCTTCTTCGGATCTATATCCATGACGGCCTTGCCATGGCCTTTCCAGCTCTCCGTGATCTTGCAGCCGGTCTGCTTGGTCGCATAAAGGTCATCTTTGAAAAACGTATGTATCTCCTCATCGGTGGGGTATTCGGGAAACACCGATGGATTCCTTACATCATTACCGGTCGCAGACGAGCTCATATCCTTCACCTTATTCATATCCTCTTCAACATCCGATGATCCAGCGCATGCGCATCGACTATCGCGGATCATTCCCCGAAAACCTGGGCTGAAACGCCATCTATACGTGCGAGCACATCCTGACGATCCAGAAGCTCGATCGACTCGAACAAAGGAGGCGAGACCATATTTCCGGCAACGGCAACACGCAGAGGCTGGAACAGCAACTTGGGCTTAAGCTCCGCCGCTTCACCTTTTTGCTTGCAAGCCTCTTGAAGAGGATCGGCCTGCCAAGGGATGTCCTCATCGGCAAGCACGCTCCTACAGATAGCGAGCGCTTCATCAGCTCGCGCACCCTCCTTCTTGAGCACCTTTTGCACCGACTTCTCATCAAGCCTTACATTTGGCCCCCAGAAGAGGAATTCCAACTTCGAGGGTATCTCATCGAAGCGATTCACCCTCTCGATGATGAGCGGATACATCTTGAGATACCTATCCTGATCATCGGCCACATCGGCTATGTATGACTGCCACTTCTCCTCATCGATGCCGCTTCCTGGAATACGGAGCTCACGCGCGGATTCGGCTAGCTCCTCTTTTGTCGGCGTTGGGCAAATACAGATGCCGGGCACGATCGATGCTCCTTGAGCATGTGCCTCAGCAAGCCAGGGGGTCGCCATGACGAGCCACTTCTCAGGACTAAGCTCGCGCATATAGACACCATCCATCCAGCTGAGCTTCGTCTCATCGAATATGCTGTCCTTCTTGGTTATCCGATCGAGCGAGAAGCTGCGACAAAGCTCATCACGGCTGATTATTGTAGTCTCACCATCGAGCGACCAACCGAGCAGAGCCAGGTAGTTCACCATCGCATCCGAGAGGTATCCGAAGTCGCGATAGTCCTCCACGTTCGTGGCACCATGGCGCTTGGAAAGCTTCTTGCCATCAGGCCCCAATATCATCGGAAGATGCGCGAAGGTGGGGATGTCATAGCCGAGCGCCTCGTAGATGAGGATCTGGCGCGGCGTGTTGGAGAGATGGTCATCTCCGCGGATAACATGCGTGATGCCCATATTCGCATCATCGCAAACGACCGCGAAGTTGTAGGTCGGGCTTCCATCGCTTCGCACGAGTATCATGTCATCCATCACATCGGCCGGAAAG
>CAYXZC010000013.1:0-38377 GCA_964469815.1 uncultured Eggerthellaceae bacterium
TAAGATCGATTCGTTCGTCGAGCAGAATCCGATGCTCGGCATGCGCGGCGTTCGCCTTGGCATCGTCTATCCCATCCTTCCTCAGATGCAGATCCGCGCTATCGCAACAGCTGCTGCAAAGCTGAAGAAAGAGGGATTCGATCCTAAGCCTGAGATCATGATCCCATTGGTATCGACCGTGAACGAGCTGGCTCGCTTGCGCGAGGTTGCTGAAGGCGTCATCGCTGAGGTGGCGCAGAACGAGGGCGTCGAGCTCGATATCCCTGTCGGCACCATGATCGAGCTTCCGCGTGCTGCTCTTACCGCTGATGAGATCGCAACGCAGGCTGACTTCTTCTCGTTCGGCACGAACGACCTGACGCAGACCACATTCGGATTCAGCCGCGATGACGTCGAAGGTGAATTCGTACCGCTTTACCTGCAAGATCACCTGCTGGCATACAATCCGTTCGCTACGATCGATGCTGATGGTGTCGCGAAGCTCGTTGAAATGGGCGTGAAGCTTGGGCATGAGGGCAATCCAGATCTTGTTTGCGGCGTATGCGGCGAGCATGGTGGAGATCCGGAGTCCATCCATATCTTCAACAGGATCGGGCTTGATTACGTTTCCTGTTCGCCCTATCGTGTCCCCGTGGCACGCTTGGCGGCGGCGCAGGCTGCTATATCAGAAGCTGAATGATTTATAGATAGATCATTCAGCTGATGCTGCGGTTCCGACGGGCACCTGTCCTTGCCCCTTGTTTTGAGCACTGCATTGGCCTAAGCCAACTTGGCTCAAAGGCGGGGCAATTACAGGCACCGGTCGGAACCTCGCTATCTTTACGGCGTTTCATTTGATTTGATTTCTTAAATAATGAATAGGGTAGATCTATAGGGCTGCTCTATATTTGTTGGGATGATAGAGAAGAAGAATCGATGGCTCTTGATCTGGATAACATTCCGCGGGCGATAAAGCTTGAGCGCGCTGACGCTTCCGACCTGCCCATCCCTGAGGGCTTTCCCATCTTGGAGCTGCTCGATCAGACGAAGCTTCCCGATGATGTCGAGTATCTTCGCATCACGGATTGGCGCGAGGTCATAGATTCCATAAAGCGATTGTGCGTACGTGGGGCACCTGCCATCGGCGTTGCCGGAGCGGCCGCTATGGTGCTTCGTGCGGCGGAGTTCGTCTTCGCTTCCAATGATCATCCAAGATGCGATGAGCTTGACTTCGAGCGTGTGTTCGTCATCGATGAGGATGCTTTCGATCCTGATCTCTATCTTGCGGGAATGAAGCAGGCGGCAGACATGGTTGCCTCTGCGCGGCCTACGGCTGTGAATCTGAAATGGGCAGTGGATCGTTGCATGCAGATCGTGGAAGAAGAGGTCAAAGGAGGCTCTTCCCCAAGCGTCATCGCCGATGTCCTTTTCGAGGTTGTCGAGCAGATGATGGTCGATGATGAGAATGCGAACAGATCCATCGGCAATGCCGGAGCTGCGCTTTTGCCTGCGGATGCGCGCGTGCTCACGCATTGCAATGCGGGAAGCCTTGCTACTGCGTTCTATGGAACCGCGCTCGGTATCGTTTACTCGGCGGCGTCGGATAGAGGGATTAGGATGGTCTATTCCGATGAGACGCGCCCGGTCTGCCAAGGAAGCAGGCTGACAGTCTGGGAGCTTTCACGGGCTGGGGTTCCTGTTACCCTCATATGCGATGACATGGCGGCAAGCGTCATCTCCCAAGGGAAGGTCGATGCGGTCATCGTCGGGGCTGATCGTATAGCTGCAAACGGCGACACGGCGAACAAGATCGGCACGCTCGGGCTTGCGATTATCGCCCATCAATATGGGGTGCCGTTCATCGTGGCGGCTCCGACATCCACCATTGATCGCAGCATTGCCGATGGCAGTGGTATCGTCATAGAGCAACGCGATCCGATCGAGGTCTTGAAGGTGCCGATCGATGGCGTGGAAGTGTATAATCCTGCTTTCGATGTTACACCTGCACGGCTCATAGATTGGATTGTCACAGAAGAAGGCGCTTTCAAACCGGATGATATTTAAGAGGATCGAAAGCTCGGTGCCTTAGAGCATCGGGATCGCAGTGCGTGCTCGTATTCGGATATCGGGAAGGGAAGATGACGGTTGGGATCAAGAGATCTGAGAGCTTGAAGCAGTCGTTCATGGCTGCTTATCCGATTATGCTCGGATATATTGCCATAGGCATTCCGTGTGGGATACTATGCGATTCCATAGGTCTCAATGCGCTCCAGGTCTTCCTTCTAAGCGCTCTGTTCTATTCCGGAGCCGGGCAATTCATGATCCCCAACCTCTATCTGGCGGCAACACCTGCCGCTTCCATAATCGCGAGCGTATCATTCGTCAATACCCGTCAGATGCTCTATTCGGCATCGTTTGCTCCTGAGTGCGGGTCATCATCCAAGCTGTTGGCCTTCTTCTTCACCGCTACGGTCACCGATGAGAGTTATGGGGTGAACATCGCCAAGTTCAAGACCGGAGATTGGTCGGTGGGTCGAGCACTGGGCGTGAACCTGATGTCGCAGTCCTCCTGGGCGATCTCGAACGTTATCGGGGTCTTTGCAGGGTCATTGATAGACATCCCGCTTTCGATCGCATCCTTTGCCATGACATCCATCTTCATATGCCTTCTGTTCACGCAAAAGCTCACCTCTGAGAACATCATCGCTGCGATAAGCGCATGTTTGGGGGTGGCTATATGCAAGATAGTCGGTCTTAGCAGTGCTGCGATACTTATCGGAGCGGTATTCGGAGTAGTTTGCGCCATGGTCTTCTCTGCTTTGAGACGCAGGCTCGTCGGGAAAGGCAACAGGCTATGAGTTGGGAAGAGTTCTGGCTCATATTCGTCTCTTGCTCGCTCACCATGCTGGCGTGCAGGGTATTGCCGTTCTTCTTGTTGAAGGGCAAGGAATTGCCAGACGGTGCAAGGCGCGCATTGAACCTGATACCTCCGGCGGCCTTCGCAGCGCTCGTGGCCAACGATATCTTCAACCCGGGAATGTTCGATGGGGGGATATGGCCTGCAGCGGTAGTGCTCATCGCCTCTGTCTTCGTCATAATAGTGGCATGCAAGACCCGCTCGCTTGTCTGGAGCGCCATAACCGGAGTCGTCGCTTATGCGCTCTTGCTGTTGATCTGAACGCGGCGACATGGGCTTTGCATGCCGAAAACGGAATTTGCGGGCGATATTTGATGTTTTTGTATTGCAAAGGCATCCATCGAGCGATATACTTACAAATCGCGTCTTTAACTGAAGATGCCGATTCGTCATTGATAACTCAAGCGTGAAGAGTAGGAAAATAGGATCATGGATATTATTCGTGCCATCGAGCAGCAGCAGATCAAAGAGGACATCCCGGATTTCGTTCCTGGTGATAACGTGAAGGTTCACTATCGCATCACTGAGGGCAATCGCGAGCGTATCCAGGTGTTCCAAGGCGATGTCATCCGTCGTCATGGTGAATCCAATCGTGAGACATTCACAGTGCGCAAGGTTAGCTTCTCGGTCGGCGTTGAGCGCACCTTCCCGGTTCATTCTCCGAAGATCGAGAAGATCGAGGTTGTCAGGAAGGGCAAGGTTCGTCGCGCCAAGCTGTACTACCTGCGCGACAAGGTCGGCAAGGCTGCCAAGATCAAAGAGAAGTCTTTCCAGTAGAGCATTCGTTCGATCGAATTCAAAAGGGCTCCATAGCGAGCCCTTTTTTGTATCATCTTCATCATGACCGAACTCAAGATACCAGAAATCAAACAGATGCTCGCACAAGCGGACGAGAAGAGCTTTCCAGCTATCGAGCGCTCGCTTGCGGCTGATACGCGCAAGGGCGTTGTCTTTGCACTGGATGCTGCACGTAAACGCATAGAGCGTGAACGGGAAGAGCGAGAGCGCTTACAGGGAATGTATACTTTCGAACAAGGTCTCCTTGATAGGCTTGGTTCCGGTGTTTCTGTGGGACTTGATGAGGTTGGTCGCGGCCCTTTGGCAGGTCCTTTGACCATCGGCGCTGTGGTCTTGGATCTTTCTTCTCCCATAGAAGGATTGAATGATTCCAAGCAGCTCAGCGAATCGAGGCGCCAGGAGCTCTCCGTCATCACCAAGCGGGAAGCCCTTGCTTGGGCGATAGTGCATATCGAGCCTGAAGAGATCGATTCTTTTGGAATGACCGCTTGTTTGAGGTCGGCCTTCTCAAAAGCCATCGCAGAGATCGATGGGCTCATGCCCGATGTTGATGCTGTACTGCTTGATGGGAATCCTCTCCATCTTGATGCTCGAGAGCAAAATGTGATCAAAGGCGATGCGAAGTGCCCATCCATCGCTGCGGCCTCGATAATCGCAAAGGTCGAGCGGGATGATCTTATGAAGGAGCTTGCCTTGAGTTATCCACAATACGGATTCGAAATCCACAAAGGATATGGAACCCAAATGCACCGTGATGCGATCAAGCAATACGGTCTTTGCGAGATCCACAGAAGATCCTTCTGCTCGGAATTCACTCAGCAGACGCTCTTCTGATCGATGAGCCCTTTTTCTTTCTTCGTTTCAACAGATCCCAGTGTAATGTGTATCTTGCAAGCCGGTCGTTCCGATCCATCAATGTGATGCTTCCTGTCTTCGATCCTTTGCATCGTGCAGATGCATGAAGATCGCTCGATCCATGTTGGATGCATGCAAGGTTTCTGTAAGGTTCATTGCGATAACGTGTGTGAAAAGATAAGATCCGTCCCAGAGACGCAAGATATCCCTTCTTTCAAAATGCTCATTCGAAGCAAGATCCATATCTTGAGCTATGGAAGGTTTGTGCAATGTTTCTGTCAGGTCGCGCCGCTAGATTATTCCTTGAAGTCGAATTAAGGAGGAAATCATGGCGGTTGCCGAATTGCAGGTCGAGGCTCCGGCGAGGATCCCTGTAAAGAAGGTTCCCACAAGGGCTCGTACTAGCGCTCGACCCACTCAACCCACTCAACCCACTCAACCCAGAAAGACACGAAAGCATATCGATCTTGGAAGAAGAGGAGAGGATGCCGCAGCACGCTTTCTAGAGAAACGCGGCTATGACATCGTCGAGAGGAATTGGGAATGCTTTGCAGGGGAGGCCGATATAGTCGCGCGGGATGCGGGCACGCTCGTCTTCGTGGAGGTGAAGACGAGGAGCAACTGCGATAGAGGGTTTCCTTCTGAGGCTGTGAACAAGCAGAAGAGGGAGCGCTATGAGAAGATCGCGCTCGCATATCTGCAAGATCATGATGTCACGGATATCGCCGTAAGGTTCGATGTAGTCGCCATCGTCGTCATCTCAAGCGATCGAGCCTTGATCCGCCATCATATAAACGCTTTCTCGGTGGAATGAAGTGAGGTCGCAATGTTCATTGATAGGGGCGAGCTTGCGTGGGGTCGAGGCGGTGCCTGTAACAGTAGAGGTCGTCATATCAAACGGGATGCCTCACATGTCCATAGTGGGAATGGTGGACACTGCGGTTCAAGAGGCAAAGGAGCGAGTGAGGTCTGCCATACAGGCGGCGGGATTCGTGATGCCCTTCGAGAAGATCATCGTGAATCTAGCACCTGGAAGCCTGAAAAAGGGCGGCACAGGCTTCGATCTTCCGATAGCCATGGGGATCCTCGCAGCTACACAACAGATAGACCCGGATCTCATAAAGGACAAGATGTTCGTTGGGGAGCTTTCGCTGGAAGGCCCTGTGCGATCGAACGTGGGTACATTAGCCTTTGGGATCTGTGCAAAGAGAATGGGATTGGATCTGGTGAGCTCGGGAGATCAGTATGTGCCAATAGATGGATTGAACCAATTGGCACTGGAAGGGCTTGTAAGATTGCACATGGAAGAGCCGTACGACCAAGTCCGACCCTCCCGCTCAGGCTTGGCAGGCCAACAAAGGCCTTTCGCACCCGATTTCAGAGATATAGCAGGCCATGAGGTTGCCAAACGCGCATTGCAAATTGCAGCTGCCGGGAATCATGGTGTCTTGATGATTGGACCACCCGGATCCGGAAAGACGATGCTGGCATCAAGGGTGGCAACGATACTTCCGCCCTTGGAACAGGACGAGATGCTGGAGGCGGCAGTGATCCATTCGGTCGCAGGGGAGAATATAGATGAGATCCTCTCAGGTATGCGCCCGTTTCGCCAGCCACACCACACGATATCATCAGCGGGGCTTCTTGGAGGAGGGTCTCCGATCCGACCCGGTGAGGTGTCCCTTTCGCATTGCGGTGTACTGTTCCTAGACGAGCTTGCAGAATTCAAAGCTACCAGCTTGCAGGGTCTTAGACAACCGATGGAGAACGGATTCGTGAATATAACCCGTGCAGAGGGTAACATTCGCTTTCCTGCCGAGTTCACGCTGATCGCAGCATCCAATCCTTGTCCGTGTGGATATTTCGGCGATGAGGATCATGAATGCCGATGCACTGAGAGCCAAATAAGCAAGTATCAAGGGAAGATAGGCGGCCCTTTGATGGACAGGATCGATATCCAGCTCGATGTGCGCAGGCTGTCGACGAAATACGTCCTCGAGTCAGGGAGAGGGAAGGATTCGGCCAGCCTTCGAGAGGGGGTCATCAAGGCGAGGCAGTTCGCAGACTGGAGATGCTCGAGACAGACGAGCGGGCGTGGTGGATCGAGTGGGGATATGTCCAAGTTGTCGAATGTGAAGCTTTCTCCCAAGAAGATCATCGAGGCATGCGATCTGAGCGATGAAGCCCGAGAGTTCATGATCGAAATGGCTCAGAGCTGTTCGCTATCTGGACGAGGTCTCATCAACACTTTGAAGGTGTCAAGAACGATCGCCGATATGGAAGAGAGCCAAGATGTGAATAGGGATCATATCGCAGAGGCGTTGGGACTACGATTGCGAAATCAGGTTTGATGCAAGATGACGAGAAAACTCAAAGGGAACAGATTCATCCTTGAAAAGGGAGAGAAAGGTTTTCCGGATGCCTTCATGCGATTGAAGGAGCCTCCGAAGTGCCTATACGGGATCGGAGATCCAGCATCTTTGCAGGAGGGTCTGGCGATAGTGGGTGCAAGGCGAGCCACCCCCTACGGCATCAGCTGCGCCGAGCATTTCGGTGGATTGGCAGCCGAGAGAGGGATCGTGATAATATCGGGCGGAGCTCGTGGCTGCGATTCGGCATCGCATAGAGCAGCCATCGAGAAAGGCTGTCCTACCGTGGCATTTCTGGGCGGAGGATGCGATGAGGTCTATCCGGCAGAGAATCTCGGCTTGTTCCAGCGCATCATCGATTCCGGAGGTGCGGTGGTATCCGAGAATGATTTCGGATTCCAGCCGTTGCCCTATACGTTCCGAGCAAGGAATCGCTTGATCGCAGGCTTGGCGAAGGCGACCCTCATAGTCGAGGCAGGTCTTCCTTCGGGAACGTTCTCAACAGCGGATGAGGCCATTGCCGCGAATCGCGATGTGCTCGTGGTTCCCGGATCGATAACGTCCAAGCAATCGCATGGTGCGAACCGCCTTATATACGATGGGGCTACACCCATCATCGATGACGACACCTTCGCAGATGTGCTCTTCTCTCTGTATGGGCAGCTCAAGCAGGAGAACGTGCGCGATTCTACGGCAGATGCTATGTCAAAGGAGGCCTGCGAGCTGTTCGAGGCTATATCGGCTGAGCCTTTGGGAATGGAGGATCTATCCATCATCGCTAAAAAGCTTAGCGGTGATAAGGATCCTCTCACATGGTTGATGTTGCAACTCGCCGAGATGGAGAAGCGCGGTCTGGTTGCAAGATATCCTGATGGGCGATATGGCCCGACTGCAAGGAAATGATGGGCAGGTGATCATGTTCTATTGGCTCATACTCGGGCAGCATGGTTTTGGATCAGCGGATGTGCTTCCTTGATCTGCTCCTTGGATCATTGTGATAAGCTAACCGCATGAATGAGACAGACAAAAGAGTAGCTATCGTAGGCGGAGGGCTTGCCGGATCGGAGGCGGCGCTCAGCTTGGCATCGCTTGGCATACCCTCTACCCTCTTCGAGATGCGTCCGCTCGTTGGAACCGAGGTTCACCATACGGATCGCCTCGCCGAGCTCGTGTGCTCCAATTCGCTCAAGAGCAAGAAACCCGAAAGCGCTGCGGGGATGCTCAAAGAAGAACTGGATGTTTTGGGATCTGCGCTCTACAAGGCGGCTCTTCGAAACGAGGTGGCAGCAGGCGGCGCGCTCGCAGTCGACCGTGAAGCCTTCGCCAAAGAGGTCACTTCAATGATCGAAGAAAACGATCTCATAGATATCGTTCGCGAAGAAGTTACGGATCTTCATTCTTTGGCATCCGGCTTCGATGCGATCGCCCTTGCGACCGGTCCTCTTACATCGGATGGGCTATCGGCTCAGTTGGGCGATATTATCGGTGCGGAGGAGCTCGCGTTCTTCGATGCGGCGGCTCCTATCGTCATGGCCGATTCCATCGATATGGAGAAGGTCTTCACACAGAGCAGATACGAGCAGGATGTTGAAGGGGACTATTTGAACGCGCCTTTCTCGAAAGAGGAATATGAGCGCTTCATCGATGCGCTCGTCGATGCGCAGCGCGTGATCGCGAAGGATTTTGAGACAAAAGACCTCTTCCAAGCATGTCAACCTATCGAAGAGATAGCAAGGAAGGGTCGGGATGCGCCGCGTTTTGGAACCATGAAACCGGTGGGGCTGATCGATCCGCGAACGGGAAAGCGTCCTTGGGCTGTGCTGCAGTTGCGCCGTGAGGATGCTTTCGGGCAAAGCTACAACCTGGTGGGCTTTCAGACGAATCTCACATTTCCGGAACAGCTCCGTGTTTTCCGCATGATCCCGGGGCTTGAGAATGCAGAGTTCGCTCGCTTTGGCGTCATGCATCGCAACACCTTCATAGACTCTCCTAGATCGGTCGATCATACAGGTCGTCTCATCGTTGAGGGTGCGAAGGTGCTCGGAGTTCCCGTTTTCATTGCTGGCCAGCTTTCGGGAACAGAGGGCTATTGTGAGGCCATACGATCGGGACTGAATTGCGCAATAAGCGTTTGTGCGCATCTGCGTGGGACCGAAGCGCCGGTCATACCATCTGATACGGCGTTCGGTGCTCTAATGGACTATGCAACATCTCCGGATACGACCGACTACCAGCCGATGCACGTGAACTTCGGGATAATGACACCATTGGATGAGAAGGTTAAGAACAAGCAAGAGCGTTACAAGCGCTATGCGCTTCGAGGCCACGCGTCTTTGCGAGGTTATGCCGATGAGCTTTCGAAGCGCGGAATCCTTCCCAAGGCATCGACATGACCGAGCGTGATATGGATACGGATGAGCGCGCGTTGCCCGGGCTAGCCGAGCTTGATGGATTCTGCGAGTCCCTTGTTGTCGAGCGTAATCTCTCCGCTCACACCATCAGAGGTTATAGAACCGATATCGAAAGCTATCTGAGATGGGCTGCTCGAAAGAGCATAGACCCATTCGAAGTTACGCATCGGCAGTTTAGAAGGTATCTTGCCGAGATGGATGCAGCCAGATACTCGAAACGCACGATCAACAGGCGCCTTTCAGCTCTGAAAGGCTTCTTCACCTGGCTCAACGTGACGGGAGCCATTGATGGGGATGCTATAAGCGCGATCATGAGCCCAAAGGTTCCATCATCTCTTCCGAAGACCGTGCGCAACAAGGAGATGGAGAGCCTCCTTTGCGTCCATTCGAAATATGATGCCGAGGGGAACCTTCGTGAAAGAAGCGCGGCAGATATCCGAGATCAAGCGGTGCTCGAACTCCTCTATGCTTGTGGAGCCCGCGTTTCGGAGGTGTCCAATATAAAGCTAGGCGATGTCGATCTTGCCAACAAGCAGGTGAAGGTCTTCGGAAAGGGCTCCAAGGAAAGGATCATTCCCGTTCACGACATTGCTCTTGAGGCGCTAAGGGACTACTTGGCGAATGCACGCGATGAGCTGCTCGGTGGCTCGAGCTCTGAGTTCTTCTTTGTGTCGAGCCGAGGGGGAAGATATTCCGATCAGGCCATCCGGCGCATGTTCAAGCAGGCTCTAGGTGCGGCTGGGCTCGATCCATCCTTGTCACCCCATGCGATGAGGCATTCATTCGCAACCGATGTGCTTAGCGGGGGAGCCGACCTTAGAAGCGTTCAAGAGATGCTCGGACACTCCAGTCTATCCACTACTCAGATATACACGCATGTTTCGCCGGAAAGGCTGAAGGCTATCCACGCGCAGGCTCATCCGCGCGGATGAGCAAAGTCGCGTCGATGCGCCGTATAAGAACGACCCTTGGAATCGCTAATGCGTAGGGGGGCGATCCTTGATCGCCCTTTTGTGGGCGGTTAAAACCGCCCACTACACGTTGTGATTAAATGACGAAGAATGACGAAGGGTCAGGCTTGGTGACAAGGTGATTAGGGAGCCGGATGACAAAATGACCCGACCTGATCATTGCTCCATTAATAAGGAAAATTATAAAACATTTGTTCGCCCCGACAATTTCTTCATCTTTCTGTATTAGAATGTGTGAAAATAAATTCGAAGCATGGTATTTCGCCTGCTGATATCCATGATCCTTTATTGCGAGGAAAGCCGAAAAGACAGTATGAGCCAAAAAGAGATAGTGATCAAAGGTGCCCGCGAGCATAATCTGAAGGATATAGACCTTACGATCCCAAGGGATAAGCTCGTGGTCATAACCGGACTTTCCGGTTCCGGAAAGTCTAGCCTTGCCTTCGACACCATGTATGCAGAGGGTCAGCGTAGGTATGTCGAGAGCCTTTCAAGCTATGCGCGCATGTTCCTAGGGCAGATGAGTAAGCCCGATCTTGATTCGATAGACGGATTGTCGCCGGCCGTCTCCATCGATCAGAAGACCACTTCGCGAAATCCCAGATCCACGGTCGGCACCACCACTGAGATCTATGATTACCTGCGTCTTTTATTCGCACGTGTGGGAATCCCGCATTGCCCTGTTTGCGGTCGCGAGATAAAGAAGCAGACGACGGATCAAGTGACTGATGAGATCTTGAAGCTCGGATCAGGCGATAAGACGCGTGCGATCATAATGGCGCCGGTGGTCACCGGACGCAAAGGCGAATTCACCAAGCTCTTCGCCGACCTCCAAAAGGAAGGATTCGCTCGCGTGCGCATAGATGGCGAGATCGTACGCCTTGAAGGTGAGCCCATCACGCTCAATAAGAAGATAAAGCACTTCATAGAGGTCGTTGTCGATCGCGTGTCCTTGAAGCCTTCGGCTACGAGCAGGATAGCTGAGGCTGTTGAAACTGCAACCAAGCTTGCTGATGGGCGTGTGCTCGTTCAGATCGTCGATGCCGATGCTAAGAAGGATGGGACGGATGAGAGCATGGATGCCGCAGGGCGCGAAGGTGTCTCGAGCGGCGCGAAGGGAACCATGGCGGACAACGAGCATGTTTTCTCGTTGGCGCTTGCTTGCCCCGACCATGGTTTCTCGATGGATGAGCTTCAACCACGTGATTTCTCCTTTAATGCGCCATATGGATCATGCCCTGATTGCTATGGCATCGGAAGCCGGGATGAGGTCGATCCATCGCTTCTGATAACCGATCCTTCGCTCTCTATCGAAGAGGGCGTCATAGAGCCTTTCAAGAAGGGTAACTACTATCCTCAGGTATTGCGAGCGGTTGTTCGTCATATGGGGGAGAGCGAAGACACCCCTTGGGAGGATCTTTCGAAGAAGACCAAGAAGGCTATCATGGATGGCCTTGGGGATGAAAAGGTGCGGGTCGACTATAAGACGCTCGATGGGCGCGATACTTATTGGTATATAGAATGGGAAGGCGTCCTTGAGGCTGTCAGGCGCAAGTATAGCGAAGCCGATACGGATTCGAAGCGTGAGCGACTTCAATCGTATTTCGCCATCGTACCTTGTAAGACTTGCGCAGGCAAGCGTCTGAAGCCCGAGATATTGGCTGTTACAGTGAACGATAAGTCCATCCATGGTGTGACGGAGCTCTCTGCCGCCGACTCGCTCGCATTCTTCGAGTCGCTTCGGTTCGAAGGTCAGGATCAATACATCGCAGGACCCATCGTGAAGGAGATCATCGCCCGTCTTCGCTTCTTGGTCAATGTGGGGTTGGACTATCTTACGCTAGAGCGCGCCACCGCCACGCTTTCCGGTGGAGAAGCTCAGCGCATCCGTCTCGCAACCCAGATAGGCGCCGGTCTTATGGGCGTGCTCTATATCTTGGATGAGCCTTCCATCGGGCTTCATCAGCGTGACAACGAACGGCTTATCACCACTTTGGCGCAATTGCGCGATCTGGGCAACACGGTCATCGTTGTTGAACACGATGAGGATACGATCCGAAGCGCTGATTTCGTGGTCGATATGGGACCTGGAGCGGGCGAGCATGGGGGCATGATCACAGCTATAGGAACCCCTGAAGAGGTCATGGCAACCCCAGGATCGCTAACAGGCGAATACCTTTCCGGTAAGCGCAGCATAGATCTTCCAGAGAAGCGTCGCAAACCTAAGAGAGGCAAGATCAAGCTCACCGGTGCGAGTGAGAACAACCTCAACAATGTTACGCTCGAGATCCCTATCGGCACGCTGAGCGTGGTAACGGGAGTTTCTGGTTCCGGGAAGAGCTCGCTTGTTACGGACACCCTGGCTCCTGCTTTGGCCAACAGGCTCAATCGAGCGCATAAGCGCACAGGTGAATACAAGAAGATCACAGGTCTTGAGAAGCTCGATAAGGTCATCAACATAGACCAAAGCCCTATCGGGAGAACCCCTAGATCGAATCCGGCTACATATATAGGGCTTTGGGATGATATCCGAGCGCTATTCGCATCCACCAGCGAGGCGAAGGCGCGTGGCTACTCACCGGGGCGTTTCTCGTTCAATGTCAACGGAGGCAGGTGCGAAGCCTGCAAGGGAGATGGCCAGCTCAAGATAGAGATGCATTTCCTTCCCGATATATACGTGCCTTGCGAGGTATGCAACGGAACACGGTATAACCGTGAGACCCTGCAGGTAACATATCGCGGAAAGAATATCGCAGAGGTTCTGGATATGACGGTCGAGGATGCTCTTTCGTTCTTCGAGAACATCCCAGGCATCAAGCGCAAGCTTCAGACCCTCCATGATGTGGGGTTGGGCTACATCCGTCTAGGACAGCCTGCAACCACGCTATCAGGTGGAGAAGCTCAGCGCGTCAAGCTCTCGAGCGAACTTCAGAAGCGCTCCACCGGAAAGACATTCTACATCCTTGATGAACCTACCACTGGCCTTCACTTCGAGGATGTCCGCCAGCTTCTGAGTGTGCTACAGCGTTTGGTGGATGCGGGCAACACCGTGCTCGTGATCGAGCACAACCTCGATGTCATAAAATGCGCGGATCATATCATCGATCTGGGACCGGAAGGCGGGGATAGGGGCGGCAACATCATAGCTACCGGCACGCCTGAAGAGGTCGCAGAGGTCAAGGGAAGCTTCACCGGCGCTTTCGTGAAAAGGGTGCTGGAAACATCCCGTGCGCTTGTCGATGCTATAGAGGATAGCGACTAGAAAACGGATTATGCGTATATAATCATACGCATGGAAAAGACGTTCAGGGAAAAGATCGCGCTCGTTGTCTTTGCGGTGCTCATAGTCGTGTCGGGCATCGTGTTGATCGGGTATTTCTCCACCGGGCGCTCTTGGACCATAGCTGCCACATTTGTGGATGATACCGTTGGGGAGATGGATGGGTATTCCGTCATCCTTTTCAATGGAGTATTGGATCCTATGACCTCTAAGGATGAAGATGGCTCGCATCCTGATACGGTAGAGGATGGAGCTGATCCCGCTGTCGATGATGCGAGCGGATCATCGGGCAAGGCCCCCGATTCCGTATATGGGGTCGATTCGGGTGCGGATGCCTTTCTTGAGACTAAGGATGGCCTTATCCAAGATGATTCCGTATTGCATGGAACGGATTCCTCCACATCTGCGGATTCATCCATCGCTTTCGAGAATAGCTTACTCGATCCGGCTCACAGCGTCGGGCTTCGCATCCTTTCCATGTATCCTCGTGCGATCAATGCAACATACGATGGGGTATTCGTATCCGATGTGAGCGATCTCTATGCGCGAAAGGGCGCGAACGTGCTTTCGCTCAACCTGACCGATCCCGATCATTATGAACCGCCGATCGTCTATTACAGCGGACAGAAGAAGATAGGCGTCTTCTCGATCGATGGCTATAGGGATCCAGTGGCCATGGAAGAGGCTGATCGGTACATGCAAGAGAAGGGCGCAGATGTAGTGGTATGCATCACTCCAAGGCTTGCGCTCATATCGGATTATGATGCCATCAATGTGGTGATCCTGACCACGCCTTTGGAGGATCAATCCGAACTATCGCGCTCCAAGGTCGGTGGGAACACGTTCGTTGTGCAAGCTCCTGAGAAGGGAGATGTGGGGCTTGTCATATTGTCCTCGAACGATATACCTTCCTCACGAGTCATCGAGGTTCTATGACCTGCTTTGCGCCCTTTGTCATCCGATCGCATCCGTTCAGGTTATGTAATGTTTCGGAATGATTAAATCCCCGCTCGAAGCGAACATGCGAATCTATAATCACCTAATCATAGGTAGCGATCATATCGCTTAGTTTTAGGAGGTTTCAGGTGAAGTATACCGAGCGAATCATAGAGTTGGTCCGCGAGAAGAATCCCGAACAACCGGAATTCATTCAGGCTGTGACCGAGGTTATGCAGTCACTCGAGCCTGTGGTTGAAGCTCATCCTGAGTATGAGAAGGCCGGTCTTCTGGAGCGCATCATCGAGCCTGAGCGCGTAGTGATCTTTAGGGTTCCTTGGGTCGATGACAATGGAAACGTCCAGGTCAACCGTGCATTCCGTGTGCAATTCAATTCAGCTATCGGCCCATATAAGGGTGGTCTTCGCTTCCATCCTTCAGTCAATCTCGGGATCATCAAGTTCTTGGGCTTCGAGCAGATATTCAAGAATTCGCTCACCACTCTTCCGATGGGTGGTGGCAAAGGTGGCTGCGATTTCGATCCGAAGGGCAAGTCCGACATGGAGGTCATGCGCTTTTGCCAGTCCTTCATGACAGAGCTCCAGCGTCATATCGGTGCGGATACGGATGTCCCTGCGGGCGATATCGGAGTGGGTGGTCGTGAGATCGGCTTCATGTTCGGCCAGTACAAGCGCATCAAGGATGTCTTCGAAGGTGTTCTTACGGGAAAAGGTCTTTCATATGGCGGATCTTTGGCTCGCACGGAGGCAACGGGATACGGCCTTGTCTACATCTCCCAAGAGTACCTCAGATCCAAGGATGACAGCTTCGAGGGAAAGACCGTATGCATCTCAGGTTCCGGCAATGTGGCGATATATGCCACCCAGAAGGCTCAGCAACTCGGCGCAAAGGTCGTGACGCTTTCCGATTCAACCGGTTGGATCCATGATCCCCAAGGCATCGATGTCGATCTTGTTAAGCAGATCAAAGAGGTTGAGCGTGGACGCATCTCCGAATATGCGAAGCGTCGTGAAGGTGTGGAGTACCACGAAGGCCGAGGAGTTTGGAGCATCCCGTGCGACATCGCCCTTCCATGCGCCACACAAAACGAGGTATTCATCGATGATGTCCAGATGCTAGTGAACAACGGCTGCAAGCTCCTTGCTGAAGGCGCCAATATGCCCACCACCATCGAGGCTACCGAGTATCTGCAGGATCACGGGGTTTGCTTCATCCCGGGCAAGGCTGCAAACGCAGGTGGTGTTGCAACTTCCGGTCTTGAGATGTCGCAGAACTCCGAGCGTCTGTCATGGTCGTTCGATGAGGTGGATGAGAAGCTCAAGGGCATCATGGCCAGCATCTTCGCAGCGATCGACGATGCAGCGAAGCGTTATGGGCATGAGGGTGACTATGTCATGGGTGCCAATATCGCAGGCTTCGAAAAGGTCGCAGAAGCCATGATGGCACAAGGCATCGTGTAATTTCCTTGATAAGAAATCTCTTCGATCGTGGCTTGTGAGCACATCGCGTAGTGGGCGGTTTTAACCGCCCACATGTGGCAGGATAAATCCTGCCACTACACAACAACCTGTGAGCACATCGCGTAGTGGGCGGTTTTAACCGCCCACATGTGTGACAAGCGGACGTATAGCTTGTTACCGTCCGCTTGTCACACGCTCTCATCTTGTGCGATTGGCACCTCGGCGAGGTCTTCTCTCTCCTTGCGTGTCATTTTTCTTGGTTTGGCCTTTTGAGCCCTTTGAACCTTTTGAACCTTTGCTAGCTGCGCTCTTCTTCGGATTCCTGAGCCCGCTGCTCTTCATTCCGGGTCGATTCGTGCCGCGTCTGGTGTCACCCTTTGTCAGCAATTCATCAGAGGGACTTTGCCTCTTCGTTTTCGAGGACTTTCCCTTATGAGCCTTGGCGCTTCTCTTCGGTTCGGCTGCAAGCTCATCGGCGCTCATATCCTTCAGCTTCTTCTTGCCCTGACGCAGGTCGCTCCAACCTGTGTAATCGTATCTTGCATCGCGGTGCTTCTTGGCTCGCTCGTTCGAACGTGCTTGCGCTTTGTTGTTCTTCGGGCGTTTTATGAGCCTCTCGTTGACATCATATGTCTCAAGGGTCATGGTCGGTATCGTGATGTTCAGGAGACCCTCGATGCCTGCGAGCACCTTGGTCGAGTTCGGGGTTACGAAAGATACAGCGAACCCAGTCTCTCCAGCGCGACCTGTTCTTCCGATCCTGTGGATGTAGTCTTGCGGCATATCCGGCAGATCGTAGTTCACCACATAGTCGACAAGCGGAACGTCTATTCCTCTGGCGAGCACATCGGTTGCAACTATCACGCCTACGTCCCCGCGTCTGAACCTTCTTAACGCTTCCGATCGTTCGCGTTGTGTCTTGTCGGAATGGATGCTCACAGCATCGAAGTCGGCATCTTGGAGCATCTTGCACACATCTTCGGCACGCGCCTTCGTGCGGGCGAAGACAATGACCTTTTGATGCCCTTTCTCATCCAAGAGAGATTTCAATAGGTCGGGCTTGTTCTTATTGGCTATGGGTATGATGTATTGCTTCACATCCTTTGCGGTCTCGCCCTTCTGAGCGATCTGTATGATCTTAGGATCATCGAGAAGGCTCCCGAAGTTGGAGGTTATCGACTCATCAATGGTGGCAGAGAAGAGAAGTGTCCTGCGCTTTTCGGGAATCGCATCCACGATCTTTCGAATATCGGGTAGAAATCCCATGTCGAGCATGCGATCAGCTTCGTCGAATACAAGCGTTTCGATCTTAGACAGGTTGACCGCTCCTCGATCCATCAGGTCTGTAAGCCGTCCTGGGGTAGCGATCAGGATATCGGTGCCTTCCTTGAGGTCTCGTATCTGCTTGCTGTAGGGCGATCCACCGTAGACCACAGTGGTGTACTGCTTGCATGCATGCGAGATCTTGTAGCTTACTGTAGCTATCTGTTGGGCGAGTTCGCGCGTTGGGGTCAACACCAACACTCTTGGTGCGCGCCGCCCGCGCTTCGCTTTCTCCAATTTGGATATGGTCGGAAGAAGGAATGCGGCTGTCTTTCCCGTACCGGTGTTGGCTGCAGCGATAACATCGCATCCGCCGAGTATGACTGGGATGGCTTTTTCCTGCACAGGTGTAGGGTAGGGATACCCGAGCCTCTTCACGGCATCGAGCGCGTCTTTCGATAAGCCTAGATCGGCAAATGTTGACATAGATGTTGATCCTTACGATTCGTACGCTAAGGAAAGGAAGATTCTCCTTAGCATGATTTACCATTCAAATGCGATATCCCTATCACACCTCGAACAATACGGCTCCTGATGTGAGGCCTCCGCCGAAGGCCACGAGGACAGCCTTGTCTCCTTTTTCGAGCTTGCCTTGCGCATATGCGTCTGCAAGCGCCATAGGAACGCCGGAGGAACTGGTGTTGCCGGTGTTGGCGATCGAGAGCTGGAACCTATCGATATCCAGATCAAGGCGTTTCGCAGCGAAGCGGATGATCCTCTCGTTTGCCTGATGCGGGATGATGAGCTTCACATCATCAAGCTCAAGGCCGGCTTCTTCCACCACGTGCTTGATGGCATTGGCCATGGCTTTTCCGGCGAACTTGAAGACGGTCTGCCCATCCATATGGATGACCTGCCTATCGCTAGATAGTGGGATGGCATCGACAAGATCGAAGAACCTGTCAACGGCTTCCTGCGATCCGTCAGAATCCGCACTGGCAGCATCGATCCCGGATGCGGCGAAAGGCTGGGGTGCGGTGAAGTTGTTGAGGCATGTGAGCGCATTCGTGTCATCATCGTCATTCTTCATGTAAGTCGCGATGATGCCCGGTTCTTCATCGCTCCACTCAAGAACAGCAGCTCCGGCCCCGTCTCCGAAAAGGACGCAGGTTCCGCGCTCATTCCAATCGGTAAGGCGCGATAGACGCTCGGAGCATACAACGAGTGCTCGCTTTATCTGCGGCCTCTTGCAAACTCCCATCGCAGCCGGGATATTGCTCGCCGCCATCATGGATTCAGCAACACAAAGTCCATAGATGAATCCCGTACACGCTGCGTTGATATCGAAGGCGATGGCATTGGAAAGTCCCAGATCCTTCTTCAGAGCTGCGGCAGCAGAAGGCACTATGCTATCAGGGGTTATCGTGGGAAAAACCAGAAGGTCGATGCTTTCAGGATCGATGGCATCTTGCTTTGGGGCTAAAGTGTGTATGTGAGGATACTTGGGATCCTTTATCCCCAATGCGCTTGCGGCTGCCATATAAGCCAGCTCGTTGGTGGTTTCTTCTACCGATATGTGCCTGGACTCTATCCCCGTTCGCGTACGGATCCATTCGTCGTTGGTGTCGACCAATGCTCTCAGGTCGTCGTTTTCGATCTCGAGGTTCGGGATTGATTTACCGCAACCGATGATGACAGCGCCCACTTGTACTCCTTACAGGCCGCATCTATACGGTTTCGGCCCGATATACGATGTTTCATTTCCAGATGGATATTCTACCATCTAAGGCGAAGTGGTCATCAGGTGAAAAGCAAAGGTGCAGCCTTCATGGGTCGGGGTGATCTCGTTTCGCCATCGAGCTGTTAAACATCGATCGAATCGCGAGGATCCATGAGATCGTTCGGAGGCACGCGTATCTCGGTTATGCCCATCTCCTCGAATGCTCTTTGCGTTCTATAGGGCGGGATGCAACCTTTGAAGGGCTCGCAGTAATTCAGGGCTTCCACCAAGGTGATATTGTGGGCAAGATCGGCCATCGTATCGACATCCGGGATAGGCGGAAGGTAGATCGCCGGCAACCCGGCATTCCGAGCTTTAGCAATGTATGCGGGCAGCACCGTGAGCCCTTCTTGGTTGTAGAAGACGCCTGTGTGATCGAAGTCGGTGCTCCTGTTCCATCCGATCATGCTCACGCCCATCTCCTGATCGGGGGCAAGCACGATCCCTTGGCTCCCATCAAGCGAACGAAGGGTATCGAATCCGCGGATGATGTCGTCTTCGGTAAGGGCAGGCATGTCGCATCCCATCGAAAGGATACGGTCAGCTCCCATCGCCCAGACCTGATCGAACGCATCGTTATAGTGCTCATCGAAGCTCGAGCCCTTATCGGCGATGAAGGTGATAGGGCGAGGCCAGCTTCCGGCATCGGCGAAGAGCTTCTTCATCGCATCCAGATTCGATTGGGGTGCTGTCGATATCACCAGCTCGTATTCATCTTGCATATCAGGCTGATCGGTGGAGGGCTTAGCGTTGTCGGACGCGCTATCGGCGCTATCGGCTTCTAGCTTCGCCATGGCAGACATGCATATCTCGACCACATCGAAGAGCATGCAATGGTAAAGGGCGCTTGCCGCCTCGGGATCGAATATCCCGTCTTTGAGCACGCTTAATCGTGTTTTGACCTTGCCGGGCTCAGGGACTTTCGAGAAGAGCAATACGACGTTCTTGCGGACTTCCATGCACGATCCTTTCCAGCGGATTGGTTATACTGTATTTCACCGACCCAGAAAACGATGAAGGTAGCATATGTCAAAGAACCCAATGAGCGAGATAGGATCCATCGGGATTCCGAAGGCGCTTTTGTATCATCGCTACGGCGTGCTGTGGACGGAGTTCTTCACAGCTCTTGGATTCGATGTAATTGTAAGCCAAGATACCGATAAGAAGATGTTCGAGAGCGGGGAGCGTCTGTCTGTCGACGAATGCTGTCTGGCCTCCAAGACATATATCGGGCATGTTGCAAGCCTTATCGGATGCGCAGATGCCATCTTCGTTCCCAGTTATGCAAGCGGGGATGTGCGCGCGGGATTCTGCACGAAATACCAGGCGCTCCCAGATCTGGTGTCGAATACGTTTGGTGATGATATACGTGTGATCAGCCTTTTGGTGGACAACGCAAGCGATGCCAAGAGGACACGAGAGTCCTATATCAGGTTGGCTTGCGATCTCGGAAGGTCTCCAAGGGATGCGAAGCGCGCATGGAAGAGGGCTGTGCGGTCGCAGGCGACCCATGATAGGGTGCAGGCGCAAAGACAGGAGAGGACGTTCAAGCTTCTCGCTGAGTATGATCGCGTCGCTAGCAAGGATATAACGGGAGAGACCGCCTCCCCGTTAGCGATACTTCTCGTAGCGCATCCCTATATAGCGCACGATGATCTTATAGTAGGGGACATCGTACGTGCTATCGAGAGCATGGATAGCGTGGTGATCTATGCTGATGAGACCGATCATGCGAAGGCGCGCTCGGCGAGTTTCGATCTTTCGGAAACATTGCCGTGGGCGATCAATCGGGAGCTTGCCGGTTCGATCATGCTCAACAAGGACAGGATAGATGGCATCGTGCTCGTTTCGGCTTTCCCGTGCGGACCAGACTCGATGTTCGATGATGTCATCATGCGCAGCATGCGCGGTATCCCGATTCTCAACCTTACCATCGATGCACAAAGTGCGATGGCAGGTGTCCAAACCAGGATAGAGAGCTTTGTCGACATACTGCGATATCAAGGATCCGGAGGATATCTGAATGGAAAATGAGAAACAAGCGGATCAGATGCGCTCGAAGGTCGTATTCGAGAAGAGCGACCGTCCGGGAAGCATCCCCGGTCCTGCTCTGGTGAAGCGCCTCAAGCGTGACCGGCACAAGGATCGTCGGGTTTCGGTCTTCAGGTATGCCTATTACGATCCCGCATTCAAGTTCTTCGTCGAGCAGGTCTTGGATTGCGAATACCTCTCGCTTCCCTCAGCTACGAAGCGCACGATGGAGCTTGGGATCCAGAATGCGCCGGATGATGTCTGCACGCCCTTCAAGCACATGATGGGCGACTGGATCGAGGCGCTAGAGGCCGGAGCGGATATACTCGTTCAGGTCGGAGGCCCTTGCAGGCTGGGCTTCTATGGCGAGATGCAAGAGCGGATCCTTCGCGATATGGGCTATGACTTCACCATGCTGAACTTCTCCCATGGCATCGAGCAGGGATATTTCGGGTGGGGCAAAGAAGTGCTCAAAACGGTGAATCCGGATATCGCCATCGCGCATGGAGTGAAACAGTTGCTGGTTTGCGGGCATATGCTCGCCAAGCTGGATCAGGTTCGCGATCTCTATATGGAAAACGCAGGGTTCGAGATCGAGAGGGGAAGCTATCGTCGGGCTTGGGAGGCGTTCTTGGATGAGATGCGCTGCTCAGAGACGAAGCGGGACGTGGATGATGCATGCGCTCGCGCTATGGACAAGATGCGCTCTATCGCGTTGGATAAACCTGCAGATCCGATACGCATAGGCATCATCGGTGAGCTGTATACCGCCATCGATGCCGACTCGAATCTGGATCTTGACGAGAAGCTGATCGCTATGGGCGTGGAAGTGCATCGGATGCTCAATTTCTCCAATCGCTATACGCATTATAACGAGCCGAATCTGCGCCAAGGTATAAGCGAATATGTCACATACGATATGGGACCCACATCAACGTTGACACTCGCAGCAGCGAAGAAGTACGCTCAATCGGGATTCGATGGTCTGATCCATGCGAAATGCGCAGGATGCACGCCGGAGATCGATTGCATCCCGGTCCTTCGGCGCATCAGCGAGGACTTCAAGGTGCCGATACTCTACCTTACCTACGATACTGAAACTTCCGATACGGGTCTTATGACCCGGCTCGAGGCATTCTACGATATGCTGGCGATGAAGAAGGAGAAGATGCGCCGATGAGCGATGCATACATGGGAATAGATATCGGCTCCATATCCACAAAAGGGGTCGTGATCGACGATCAGGGGAACATAATCGCGCGCTCGTACCTTTGGACGGAGGGCGATCCCGTTACGGCATCGAAGCGTGTGGTCGAAGAGCTGTTCGAGCAGCTTGATGGCGATGTTTCCGTTCGGGGAGCGGCAACGACGGGAAGCGCTCGGCGTCTTGTGGGATCGATGATCGGCGCGGGTGTAGTGAAGAACGAGATAACCACGCATGCTGTCGGAACCACCTATCTTCACCCCGATGTGCGTACGATCCTTGAGATAGGCGGCCAGGACTCCAAGATGATATGCGTGGAGGGCGGCATCGCCATAGATTATGCGATGAACACGCTTTGCGCGGCAGGAACGGGAAGCTTTCTTTCCAGCCAAGCGAAGCGATTGGGCGTTGAGGTCGAGGAGTTCGGCGAGATAGCCCTAACGTCCAAGAAACCCGCCAACATAGCTGCGCGCTGCACTGTCTTCGCCGAATCGGATCTGGTTCATAAGATTCAAGTGGGATACCAAAGGGAGGATATCATCGCCGGATTATGCCGTGCTGTCGCATCCAATTACCTGAACAACGTTGGAAAGGGCAAGAAGGTGATCGCGCCCGTAGTGTTCCAAGGCGGGGTTTCCAAGAACGTCGGGGTGGTGGATGCGTTCGAGAAGCTTCTTGGGATGGATGTGGCGGTCGATCCGGATGGTCATCTTATGGGCGCCTTCGGCGCTGCCCTTCTTGCAGCAGATGCCGGGCCTGAAGATGCTATCCCCGGAAGTCCTTTCGAGAGCGGCTCATTCGACTTTGCGGCTTTGGCGGATTTCGAGTTCACCACACGCGAGGTCGAATGCGGCCGATGCTCCAACAATTGCGAGATCATCTGCGTCTATAGGGATGGGAAGATAATCGATTCATGGGGCAACCGCTGCGAGAAGGGATCCCTTAGCGACCGATGATCCGTCTTGGGTGGGATGAAGGTTCCTACACAGGATGAAGGTTCCTACACAGGATGGATCATCCTACACAGCTCAAGATACGATGCTTCGGATTCATCTTTGGTTAACTCTTGGTGCCTATAATGCTATACTTCCATCTATCGCTTTATTGGAGTAGAGTGATAAAGCGAATCAAGTAGGCTTCATTTGTCGAAATTGGAGGGAATCGAATGAAGAAAAGATCCATCGTAATCGGTGCTGCAGTAGCTGCACTTGCGATGAGCGCATTGCTCATCACGGGATGCTCATCTCCTGCATCATCTTCGTCATCCGCTGCATCAAGCGCGGCTACGGAGGCATCCACGGCTATCCCGGATACGCTCGTGGTGGGCTTTGACAACAGCTATCCGCCATACGGATTCATCGGCGAGGATGGCGAGTATACCGGTTTTGACCTCGACCTTGCGCAGGAGATTGCCGATCGCAACAACATGGCGCTCGAGAAGATGGCCATCGACTGGGATGCCAAGGATGCGCTTCTCAATCAGGGCGACATCAACTGCATTTGGAATGGGTTCACCATGGAAGGCCGTGAGGACGATTACGAGTTCAGCGAGCCCTATATGCTCAATGAGCAGGTCATAGTCGTGAAGGCCGATTCGAACATAGCCTCTGAGGCCGACCTTGCTGGTAAGGTGGTCATCACCCAGATCGATTCTGCAGCGCTTGACGTTCTTGAGGGCGATCAGGCGGACCTTGCTGCGACCTTCGGCCGTCTTGACACCATCGCTGATTACAACAATGCATTCATGAACCTTGAGAGCGGCACCGTGGATGCTGTTGCTTGCGATCTTTCCATCGCCGCTTATCAGATGGCAGCGAACCCGGGCAAGTATATCCAGCTTGAGACGCCGTTGAGCTCCGAGCATTATGCTGTCGGTTTCAAGAAGGGCGATACGGCTCTTGCCGAGCTCGTGACGACTACGCTCATCGATATGTACAACGATGGGACCATCCAGGATCTTTGCGACAAGTACGCAGAGTATGGGCTCAGCTTCGATAACTGGATCCTTAAATAGTCTGTTTTCGATCTAAATATAGATCGAAACAGCTGATGCCGTGGTTTTTGGTTCCGAAGGCCTCTTAGGCTTTCGGAACCTTCGTTCGCTTTGATGTAGGTTGAAATCGAATCTTCGATTTCAACCGGAGGTGAAAAAATGGAATTTGGTGTGATGCTCGGGCTTTTGGGAGACGGTTTGCTCCTTACAACGCAGATCTTCTTCGTGACGCTCATCGGCGCGCTGCCGCTAGGTGTGGTCGTGGCCCTTTGTAGGATGAGCCGCTTCAAAGTCGTTTCCGTGATAGCCAAATTCTATATCTCTATCCTTCGCGGCACCCCTCTTATGTTGCAGCTCATGGCGATAATGTTCGGTCCGTATTACCTTTTCGGCTTGAATATGGGAACGGATTGGAAGTTTTGGGCTTGCGACATAGGATTCATCCTGAACTATGCAGCCTATTTCGGGGAGATCTATCGTTCGGGCATACAGTCCATTCCCAAAGGCCAATACGAGGCAGCCAATGTTCTTGGCTATACGCGAGGACAGACCTTCATGAAGATCATCCTCCCACAAGTGATGAAACGCATCCTTCCGGCTATGGGCAACGAGATCATAACCCTTGTAAAGGACACCTCTCTGGCATTCGTGCTAGGCATCGCCGAGATGTTCTCGCAGGCCAAAGCGCTCGCGGCGCGCGAGGTATCCATGATCCCTTACGCCCTTGCAGCTCTTATCTATTGGATCGTTTGCCTTGTCATAGAATTCATATTGAACAAGGTCGAGAAGAAGCTCGATTATTATCATAACTGATAGTGTGCGTGGATGGATAGGCGATCAGGTTATGGATGGGATCATGGACAACAATACTCGAAACGATGATGTGCTCGTCGAATCTGAGCATGTGGTGACGCTCGATGGTGCGCGCAAGAGCTTCGGAAGCAATGAGGTGCTGAAGGATATCTCGCTTCATGTGGACAAAGGCGATGTCCTGGCCATAATAGGGCCTTCAGGCGGAGGCAAATCGACGTTGCTTCGTTGCCTGACCTTGCTCGAGACGCTTGACGAGGGCAGGCTTGCATATGGGGATCTCATCGTCACGACCGAAGGGTCGAATGGAAAAGCGGTCTATGGAGATGCCAATGTCATAAAGCAGGCCAAGCAGCGCTTCGGTCTGGTGTTCCAGAACTTCAATCTATTCCCGCATTACACCGTTTTGAAGAATGTCACCGATCCGCTCGTGAGCGTTCTGAAGATGTCGAAGGACGAGGCTTTGGAGCGCGGACGCGAGATCCTTGCCAAGATGGGGCTTGAAGGCAAAGAGGACATGGTTCCTTGTGAGCTTTCGGGCGGTCAGCAACAGCGTGTCGCGATAGCAAGGTCATTGGCCATGAGGCCTGATGTCCTGTACTTCGATGAGCCCACTAGCGCTCTTGATCCTGAGCTCACACGTGAAGTGCTCCGCGTCATCCGGGATCTGGCGAAGGAGAAGATGACGATGGTTATCGTGACGCATGAGATGTCATTTGCGCGCGATGTTGCCGACCAGCTCATCTTCATGGATGGGGGATCAGTAGTGGAACGGGGCAGAGCCGTTGATGTGATCGGGAATCCCCAACATGAGCGCACCCGCGCATTCCTGTCGAACTATTCCGTGCAATGACGGATATATCTCTCTAGGTCAGATCGAAGGCGTTCCCTTTTTGCATTTCGCAAAATGATCGCGCATTGCAAGGCCGAAGGTATCCCTTTTCGCATTTGGCGCTCACTCTCGATGCTTCGCATCAGCGGTTCGCTCCCTCATGCATTCATATATTGCTTTCTTACGAAAGCATATGAAAGATGGTGTTCAGAGCAAATCGAAAAGGGATACCTTCGGCCTTAAAACACGCTTCATCAGTCTGATATTCTTGATGCGATGCGGCTCTGCTTTCTGGTCGGAGAAGGCGTGGGAAGGTTACGGTAAGGTTTCCGCTGTACACCGATTGGTGTATTTTGTTGAACTATTGATGACAATTCTTCCATTTCGAGCTTCTGTTTTAACGCAAATGATAGAGTTCGCTCATGTCAAAGCGAGTATCTTTAGAGATAGGAACTTTTATGAACGAACAGAATCCTTACGAGCAGCAACCGCCTCAGCCGGTCGGTCAGCCAAGCAACCCTTCCAGCTATCAAGCGGCTTATGGCGCGCCCTCTTCTGCGCAGTCTCAGCAGGCAGCGTATACTGCGCCACCGGTGGGTGCGACCCCTATTCCGAACGCGGCACATGCCGACATCCCCGTTCAAACGGCACCAGTGACCCCTCAGCATGCAGAGAAGAAGCAGGGAAGATCGGGAGCGAAGACCTTTCTCATCGCATTTGCTGGCGCGCTCATTGCCTGCGTCCTTGCTTTTGGGATCATGGCAGCTATGGGGATGTTCAGGGGCTCCGGCTCATCGGTATCCCTTGGCTCCCAGCAAAACGGGAGCATCGAGTCAGTGGCGGAGGATGCCACGCTTGCAGAAGCGGTGGCGGATAAATGCCTCCCATCCGTTGTTTCGATCGATGTGTATTCCGATGCGGGTTCATCATCGGGAAATTCGATCTATGATTACCTGTATGGCGGCAATACGCAAACCCCATCGGGTTCGCCTGTGCAATCCGGCGTTGGGTCAGGCATCGTCATCTCGGATGATGGATATGTGCTCACCAACTACCATGTGGTCGATGGAGGAACATCCTATAAGCTCATGATTGATGGCCAGGAGTATTCAGCGGAATTGGTCGGCGGCGATTCGAGCTCTGACGTTGCTGTGCTCAAGGTCGACGGCACAGGTTTCACGCCCATCTCCATCGGCGATTCGGATAACATCTCCATCGGCGAGTGGGTCATGGCCATCGGAAGCCCGTTCGGTCTTGAGCAGTCAGTGTCCACCGGCATAATCTCGGCCACGAGTCGCTCTCAGATCATAGACTCGTCCTATTCCGATCCTTATGGCATGAGTTCTTCCAGTGGAAGCCCAACGTTCTATCCGAATCTCATCCAGACCGATGCAGCTATCAACCCAGGTAATTCCGGCGGGGCTTTGGTGGATTCCGATGGGAACCTCATCGGTGTCAACACGCTGATCACTTCCTATTCCGGAAACTATGCTGGTGTCGGATTCGCCATCCCCATCAATTATGCGATCAATATCGCGCAGAGCCTGATCTCAGGCGAAGAACCCACCCATGCGCAGCTCGGCGTGAACATGTCGACGGTCGATTCCCAGATGGCATCACGTTACGGGTTGAACGTACAATCAGGCGCTCTGGTGTCCAGTGTTGTAGAAGGAAGCCCTGCAGCTGAAGCAGGCATCCAAGCAGGCGATGTGATCACTTCCTTTGACGGAACGGCTATCACTTCTGCATCCGATCTGATGCTCCAGGTTCGCACGAAGCATCCAGGAGATGAGGTTGTCGTCAAGGTGAACCGCGATGGTCAAGAGCAGGATATCACCGTAAAACTCGGTGAGGCAGCGAATTCGAGCACGGAAGAGCAGCAGCAGCAACAACAACAGCAGCAACAGCAACAACAACAGCAACAGCAGCAGATCAATCCGTTCGGGAATCTGTTCGGCAGATAGATCGGCGCTGATGAAGCTTCAGAATGTGAGATGCTAGCGATCTGGGGTACGCTTCGATCCCCATAGGACATCTCAACGATCCAGACGAAACCCCCAATAGCTATGTTGAGTTGAAAAGCTAAAGGGGGTTTCGTCTTCTTTTGTGCCGCTTTTAAGGTTAAGATATACAGAAGGTTGAAATTGCATATCAAGCTTTTGCTGGAGCTTGAACCAAGGAGGATCGCACATGGCTGAAGGCTACTCTTATGATCGCGTGTTGCTGAAATTGTCCGGAGAAGCCTTGGCGGGCGATCAGGGTTATGGGATCGATCCCAAAGTGGTCGATGATCTGGCCGAGGAGATCGCAGAGATCGTCAAAGACGGCGTGCAGCTTGCCATCGTCGTCGGCGGTGGGAACATCTTCAGAGGATTGGCCGGATCGGCTGAAGGAATGGATAGGGCGCAGGCCGACTATATCGGCATGTTGGCCACTGTTATGAATGCGCTGGCTTTGCAGGATGCTTTCGAGCGCCATGGTATCTTCTCAAGGGTGCAAAGCGCCATCAATATGCAAGAGGTCTCAGAGCCCTACATCCGTCGCCGTGCGATCCGCCATCTTGAGAAGGGGCGAGTGGTCATACTGGCAGCAGGTACGGGAAATCCTTATTTCACCACCGATACGACAGCTGCGCTTCGAGCATGCGAGCTCGATGTGGATTGTCTCATGAAGGCCACCAAGGTCGACGGCGTATACGATAGCGATCCGCAGAAGAATCCCGATGCTAAGCGCTTTGACAGGATCTCCTATATGGAGGTGCTCAATCAGGGATTGAACGTCATGGATGCAACGGCAACCTCGCTTTGCATGGACAATGATGTTCCGATGATCGTCTTCGATCTGACTAAACAGGGAAACATACAGCGAGCCTTGCGCGGCGAGGATGTTGGAACCACGATAGATCAGCGATGAATACCCGATAGGATATCGGCAACAGGGTCTGATCCCAAATAAAGGCAAGATCAAGGAAGGGAAGAACGATGGCTGATGTAGATGAGATCTTGATGGATTGCGAAGAGCGCATGGAAAAGACCATAGCCTCTTTGGGGGATAATTTCGCAAGCGTGCGCACGGGAAGAGCCAATGCCATGGTCCTTGACCGTATCAGCGTTGATTATTACGGGGTTCCGACCCCCATCAACCAGATGGCTGCCATCAAGGCTCCGGATGCGCATCTTTTGGTGATCGAGCCATGGGATAAATCCTCCTTGCGTGCGATCGAGCAAGCGCTTCAGCAAAGTGACTTGGGAGTCACGCCGAACAATGACGGTTCTGTCATACGTTTGCCCTTCCCTTCGCTCACAGAAGAGCGTCGTCGTGAACTTGCCAAGCAATGCCGTACCTATTCTGAGGAGTCACGCGTGGCCATCCGCAATGCGCGTCGCGATGCCAATGCAGCCATCGAAAAGGCTCAGAAGAACGATAGCTTGCCAGAGGATGAGGCGCATCGTGCCGAAGATTCCATCCAGAAGCTCACCGATAAGTACATCGCCGAGGTCGATAAGCTTTTGAAGAAGAAAGAGGACGACCTGATGGAGGTCTAGCCGAACGCTCCAAGATCGATCCGGCGAGCGCATTCGGATATATTCGATGCTCTGATCGGTTCGCATCTATGTTTCGACAGTGTTGATCCGCCCATGAACAAAGATCTTGATGAAATATTCCCGAGCATCCCTTCAGATATAGATATATCTGCTCTCAACGTCGACAATATCCCTGAGCATATTGCCGTGATAATGGATGGCAATGGGCGCTGGGCGAAAAAGCGCATGCTCAATCGCTTGAAAGGGCACAAAGCCGGCATCGAAGCGGTGCGCGAGACCATCCGGTGCGCTTCCGATATAGGGGTCAGGTACCTCACCATCTATTCCTTTTCGACCGAGAATTGGAAGCGGCCTGAAGACGAGGTAGAAGGATTGATGGATCTCTTCGCGAAGACCATGTTGGCCGAAGTGGATGAATTGCACGAAGAGAACGTTCGTGTGATGACCATCGGTGATATATCCATCCTTCCGGATGAGACCCGAAAGGCGTTCGAGGATGCGTGGGACAAGACGAAGGGAAACACCGGCCTTACCCTTGTGGTTGCCATAAATTATGGAAGTCGAGATGAGATCGTACGGGCAGCCAATAGCATCATCGCGGAGAAGGTCGCTGACTATGTCTGCGATGGGAAGCCGTTCACGATAGGCGAGGATGAATTGGCAGGCCATCTTTTCACCGCAGGGATACCGGATCCTGAACTGCTCATAAGAACATCCGGCGAGATGCGCGTGTCGAACTTCCTCTTGTGGCAGATAGCATACTCGGAATTCGTTTGCACGGATGTGCTTTGGCCTGATTTCGACAGGTATGAGCTCTTGCGCTGCATTCTGGAATACCAAGGAAGGCAGCGCCGCTTCGGAGGCGTGGTCTAGATGCCCTGCCGCCAAGTGAACGAACCTCTCACTGAAAAGCAGATCGCTGCCAGACAAAGGTTGCGCATCAGAAGCGCTGCCATAATAGAGGAGATCCGTGCCAGTAGAGCCTATGATGAGCAGGGCTTCATAAAAGAAGAGGTCTTCGATCTGGATGATGAGGATGCTTTGGAAGACCCGATCTCGTCAGAGGATGCTGGTGTCGAAGGCGATGCGGAAGATGAGGATCTGATCCCGTTCTCAAGTGGTGTGATCCCGGAAGGGCCTCCATGGAACTACGACATGACGCCCGAAGAGCGAGCAATCAAGGCAGCCAAAAAAGAGAGAAGGGCGCAGAAGAAGCAGACGCTGAAACGATCTGCTCTGGAAAAGGCTCCCAAGAAGCTCAAGAACCCATCGGATCTGCAGGTGCGTTTTCGCACAGCGCTCGTATACACCCTGCTCACCATCGGTTGCGTATTCGGGGGTGACATCACTTTCATCATCTATCTGATGGTCGTTGCGGGGATATGCGCGGGAGAGTTCTACTACATGCTGCGCTCGGATGCAAAGCTTCCCAACGAGATGCTAGGCATTGCCGGCGCTGTCCTCTACATACCGGCCGCTTATTTCATCGGATCTACCGGTGCTGTGCTCGTTGCTGTGATCCAGCTGATCGCATTGCTCGTTTGGTATGTGTTCTGGCTCAAGGCTCGCGTGGCCGATGTGGGGATAAGCTTTTTCGGGGCTGCCTATACAGGCCTTCTTCTTTGCGGACTCGTTATCATCCGGCAGAATATCGAAGGGATATGGGGATCGCTCATCCTCTTCTTGCTCTTCTTGAGCGTATGGGCAAACGATGCTTTCGCATATTTCATCGGGAGCCGTTTCGGACATCATAAGCTCGCTCCCAGAACCAGCCCCAAGAAAAGCTGGGAAGGGTTCATCGCTGGGCTTGTGGGATCGGCTTTGGTTTGGGTGGTCATATCGTTCGTTCCGGGAATATCCTTATCCATTCCGCTCGCGATCCTGTTCGGTGTGCTATGCGGTGTGGCCGAGGTCATAGGCGATCTTGCCGAAAGCAGGATAAAGCGCAATTCCGGTTTCAAGGATTCCGGAACCATAATGCCAGGTCATGGAGGCTTGCTCGATAGATGCGATTCTTTGTTCCTGGCTTCGATCACCGCAGCTATATTCATGGTATTGAGCGGATGTTTCGTCTGATACGGTGCGGCGTTTGCTCTTCGGGGATATCGTTTCATCCCGAATCTGAAGTGGAAGGAATCTGCAATGGATGATCAGGCACGCAAGGTGCTCCTATTGGGTTCGACCGGCTCCATCGGATGTCAGGTCGTGGATGTCGCGCACCAGCATCCGGAGCATATCCGTATCGTCGGGCTTGCTGCGGGAAGGCGCGTTGCCAAGCTTCTAGCTCAGGCTCGTGATCTGGATGTTCATCATGTGGTCGTCGGGTCGAGCGATGTTGCTGTGTTGCCCGAGTTCGCAGAGTTGGAGGGGTTCTGCGAGAGCGATCCAAACTCATTCTTCGGATGCGGGTCGGATAAGATCTGCGAGCTCATTGACAACAGCGATGCGGATATAGTGGTCAATTCGCTCGTCGGGGCAGCGGGTCTGCAAGCGAGCCTGCACACTGTCCGTTCGGGAAAGAGGCTTGCCCTTGCGAATAAGGAGTCGCTTGTCGTCGGCGGAGACCTTATCATGCCCGAGGTGTACAGGTTGGATAGGGATTTTGCGCAGCAGATCGGCGAGCCTTTGGCGTATAGACCAAGCGGGCGGCTCACTCCCATAGATTCGGAGCATGGTGCTATATTCCAATGCCTGCTAGGTGAGCGGATGGATGAGGTGGAGCGCTTATGGGTCACCGCATCCGGCGGTCCTTTCCGTGGCATGGGCATCGAGGATCTTGCTGATGTCACATCTGCGCAAGCCCTTGCACATCCGACGTGGAATATGGGGCCGAAGATCACCATCGATTCATCCACTTTGATGAACAAGGGGTTGGAAGTCATAGAGGCTCACCATCTTTTCAACATGTCCTACGATAGGATCGAAGTTGTCGTTCAGCCTCAAAGCGCCATACATTCCATGGTCGAGTTCAGCGATGGATCCGTAAAGGCGCATCTTGGCACGACCGACATGCGCATCCCCATACAGTTCGCTTTGAGCTATCCCGATAGATGGTCGGCTCCTGTGCGTCCGATGGATTTCAGGGAGCTGGGGAAGCTCGAATTCGAGGCGCCTGATACCGATACGTTCAGATGCTTGGCCTTGGCTCGCCAAGCGGGCATCACGGGAGGTACCATGCCTTGTGCGATGAATGCCGCCAACGAAGTGGCTGTTGCTGCCTTCCTTGCGGGAGAGTGCTCCTTTCTCGAGATCGCCGATTGTGTGGAGAGCGTCATGGATGCTCAGGATGTGTCAAGGGTCGAATCGTTCGAACAGCTCATGGAGGTCGACTCGCGCGCTCGTGATGTAGCCAGAAGCTTCGTGGATCGAAAGGCCTGAGCTTTCTGACGCTTCATCGGATCGCAGTATCAAGGGAATCTATATAGGCTGTCTATTAGGCGATCGCTCTTCGAATAGGGGTGCTTGGCGATCCTTTTCGAAAGCATGCGACGCAGGATCGGTAGCATCACGGCCAGCACGGAAAGAGGGATGATCCACATCCACATTCCGGCACCATCTTCACCGGTCTGTGGAAGAGAGCCGCCTTCTATCTGCCGCACATGGATGCTTTGCTTCTCATCATCGATATCCGAATGCTCAGCAACGAGTTCATCATCCTTGTAAAGCTCTTCGAAGACGACGATATCGACATCCTTTAAGCTCTGTGCATCGATCGTGAAGTTGACTTCGGTATGGCCTGTAGGCGTATTGGGAGTGAAGAGGGTCTTTGCCTCCATGATGCGATCTTCGATCTTCAAGGGCTCTCCCGTTGCCTTGTCCATTAGGATTCCTTTCAAGACGTATTCCTGTCCCGGAACCAGATCATCGTATAGAACAGTGTCGGTGATCCCCCTTTCTGAGAGCGCAGCGATCTCATGTGTATCATCGATGACGCTCATTGCCTCGGTTTGGATATGGGGTGCTTGAAGCGATACCATTTGATCCGTATCGTCGATATTCGCATGATCCGCTATGATCTCATCGTTTCTGATCAAGTATTCGAAGATGACAAGATTCCTATCCTCAGCGTCATCAGGATCTAGATCGGATATCTCAAAGCGCATCTCGATCTCTCCATCGGATCTTTCGGGTGAGAATTCCGTTACGCTCTTATAAGGGGCGCTACGCAGGTCATCCGGAAGAAGACCCAACGCTTCCAATGCTGTGGGTGTATCGCTTGAGGAGCCGATGTTGGGATCTTCGGGAACAGGAGATTCTGGTGCTTCATCGATGGGCGTATCGTCAGGCGCTTGCGGTAGGGGATCTCGAACTGTTCGGTCATTGCTGAACGGCCTGACTGTTTCGGTATCCATGACGATGCCGATGAGGGTGTACGTCTCATCTGGCGATAGATTCGAGAACGTGACCGTATCCATGATCGCTATCCTGCTATCTATCGGGGAGGCTTTGGTCTTGCTGTTGGCATCCCAAGCATAGCTTTCCAGATGAGGCCTTGAAAGATGGACGCTTTGATCCTCGTTATCAACCTCGCAATGTTCGCATATGAGGCTCTCGTTTTGATATAGCCTTTCGAACACCACCAGATCGCATTCAGGATCCAGCAGAAGACTGTCGAATGTAAAGGATACTTGTATAGAATGCTCGGTGCTCTCCGCGATGAACTCTTCGATCGATGTGACTGCATTGCCATCACTGTCGCATACGGGAACCGCAACGGTGCTACCATCCTCATCTGCCTGCTTCATCATGAGGCTTCCTTCGCAGCGATAATCGCTACCGGCTATGAGCCCTGTGAGCGAAATAGCATCCATTATCCTGGAGTTCCTGTCGGCGGCGATGATCTTGTCATCATCGGCAGCATCATATGCAAGCGTTGATATACGCGGCTCGGTCAAATATAGCGTTTGGTCAGGATTGTCCAGGCTGCAATCTTGTGCGAGCAGGGTATCTTGTACATAGAGGCTCTCGAAGAACACCACGCTGTCGAATTCCAACGCCGATGTATCGAGCTCTATCTCAACTGCGGTCTTACCATTGCTCGAATCGGCCGTGAATCTTCGCTCGGAGGATACAGGGGCACCCGCGCATATGACGTCTTCTCCGTTCTCCTTATAGACTAGCTTCGTTCTCAAGGTGTAATCATTCCCAGGGATCAGATTCGTGAAGTCTATGGAGTCGATCAGCTTCACGCGCTCGCCCTTCAAGAATGTTTTATCGAGGTCGCTTTCGCTATATGCCCGCGATGCGATGTATTGCGTTTGCTTCAGCGGGTCGTCTATGGTGCCGAGATCCACGCACACCTTGTCGCGTTTTATCGTGATGTCCTCGATCCGTATGAGTTCGCATGCTGCATTCGATGTGCAGCGCAGCTCTTCCAAAGTGTAGATGTCATAGGGTAGGGCTCCAAGGTTGTCGTCAGGCTCGCATGTAGAGCCGTCTTCTTTCATCCCGAACCATATCCCCGCATCATCGATCCATTCGGACTCTTCAGCGTCATCATTGAAGTTCGTATTTGCGGTATGGGGATTCCAGGATGCGCTGGATCTGAAGCTCCCATTCTCATCGGTGACGAGCACGTGGCTCTCACCTGTGGTCTGTGAGATGAGCCGAAAAGCAACATGCGATAGGCGCGACATGTCTGCCGCATTCGTCTTCACGAATTCGATGTCGCCTCGTTTGACCTGATCGGGGTGCCGCTCGGGAGTGAAGGCGTCAACGAGCGTTTCTGTTGAGGAGGGGACGATCTTTTCGATATAGACCTTATCACGATCGAGAAGATAGCCTGTAGGCGGGCATATCTCCCTAATGATCACTGTTCCAAGCGGTAACACGATCTGCCCGGCTTCGTTTCGATAAGGGGCATCCCCTGATACAAGATGCTCTTCATCGAAAAGAGCGTCTCCGTTGGGATCGGTTGAGAAGACCCACGATCTGAGATGCGATCCGGAGCTTTGCGCGGAAGCCTCATCATCGAATGAGCCTCCATAGAAATCGACTTGGAAAAGAGCTCCTTCAAGCGTTGCGGCTCCTAGAGGATGAGCCTCATCCGTCTCGGCATCCACCTTCGAGACGAGGATGTGCGGGATAGCATATTGCGGCGGATCGGTCACTCGAAGTGTGTTGGTGCGTCCTGCCACCACTTCGATCTGATGGATGGTGGGATCATGGGCATAACCGCTCGATACGCAACTTTCCTGACGCTCTTTGGCATAGTAAGTTCCACGGCTTAGAACTAGGGTGTCGGATGCACCTGTCGCGTCGAGCGTCAGGCTTCCGGCATACTGTGTGCACGATCCGTCGGTGAAAATGTCATAGATTATCCCTGATGTGCTGTACATCGGATCGAAGTCGCTCAAGGAGTGGTTCGAGGATACTTTTAAGATGTTCAGATCGCCTGTTGCGACGAAGCTCACTATGGTCTGCGTTGCGTTCCCTGAATTCAGGCTGAAGCATTCGAAGGTGGGTGGAACCTCTGATCTTCTGGCAAAGCATCTGCCGACGAATGTGCTCCCATCGCCGTTGCTGAAACCGAAGGAGCTATCAGAAATGGGCATGATGTTGGCGGTGAGCCATTCTTTCTCCCTTTCGCTCAAGCCTTTGAAAGAAGACGAGGCATCATCTGCGTTGTAATAATTTGTAAGGATGACATGGGTCAATACATAGTAGAGGTTCGAATGCATGACGGTTCCATCGGAGTATCTGCCAGGCCACATCGACTCATCGAATCCAGGGCCTCCATAGCCGAACCAAAGAAGGGATCGCAAGTTCTCAAGGCTCGAGGCCGTTTGCGCAAGCGCCTCTTTGCGATAGTCGCCATCCTTCGGCACAACGCGTCTGGGCTGCACGCAATAGGCCATAGCGCCATCGCATTCCATGATATGAGTGAACCATCCATCCTCGCCATAGTGAACCTCGTCTTTGGAAGAATAATGGACGTAATCGCCGGCGTAGGCATTATCCGGTTCACATGTATAGACGCCTATCATCGCCAATACGAGCGAGCATATGACGAGCACGGCCAAGGTCGCTCTCGTGATAGCACGTTTTGTGCCCTTGTGCGATGGTTTGCGCTTTTTGTCCTTGTTCCCTTTGTCGGTATGACCCGCAAAGTTATGAGATGAACCAATGCTTTCCATCCGTCCTCCTGCACGACGATTGTTTCCCTCCTCCCAATCTAGCGATGCCATCTGGCAGAAACATTGCAGGAAGTGACGCTTTTCCTATCGTTTTCCTGATGCATGGAAGATGCGGATATCGCCGATATCGGATGCGATCGAGCAAAGAATCGGCATGCAACGGATGCAAATCTTGTGCAGAACCGATGCCGATCTTGCATGAAGCTTGCAAGAAGTTGTGCAAGTTATGAACCTGCGATCAGAAATGCATATCCAAGCTGGATATCTGTTAAAGTTCTATGCGTAGGAAAACGATCGGATCACAGCGTCGAGCTGTTTCAACAACGGTTGAGAACCCTGTTTTGCTGGAAGGTGCAAATGGATGTTCTATTCACAATAGCATGTGCGGTAGTGGTCATAGGCTTTCTCGTCATCATCCATGAAGGCGGCCATTTCCTTGCTGCCAAGGCATTCGGGGTTCGCGTGACAGAGCTCATGGTGGGTCTTCCCGGCCCTAGTGTGTCCAAAAGATACAAGGGAACGAAGTTCGGGATCACCGCTGTGCCTTTGGGTGGTTATGCCAAGGTCTGCGGCATGGAGACCGGCGAGATGAGCCCATATCTGAAGCAGGCTTTGAAGGCGGTGTATGAGAAGGGTTCTATTACATCGGAAGAGCTTGCCCAAGATCTGAGCATCTCCGATGATGATGCCGCAGAGGCTCTCGAAGAGCTCGTCGAATGGGGAAGCATCACCGTCGATCGCAAGCATTTCTCCGATGTCATGTACATGACCTGCGGTTTCTATCCCGAGTCCTGCCAGAAGCGCATAGCGAGAAGGCTTAGCATGGGAGATCTTCCGACAATAGAGGCAGGAAGCCCCATGCCCATCGAGGATGTGGATGGTTCCTTCGAGCGCGAATACGCCCAAACCTACAGGAGCAAGCCTTTCTGGAAGAAATCCGTGATCCTGCTCGCGGGCATCGCCATGAATCTTCTGTTCGCTATGCTGGCCTTCATCATCATCTACTCGGTCATCGGCGTTGATGTCGTGAATACGCAAAGTGGACAGACCCAGCACATCGTAGTGTCTCCGATCCAGTCCATCCAAGCAGGGTTCAACTGCATCGTGATGACCTTCCAAGCCATAATCTCCCTCTTCAATCCGCAAACCGCCGCTGAGACGGTTTCGAATTCCACGAGCATAGTGGGCATCGCGGTGATGTCCGCTGATTACTTCGCCCAAGGGTTCGTGTACGCTTTGTTCTTCATGGCTATAGTATCCGTATCCTTAGGACTCATGAACCTCTTGCCGATCCCTCCGTTGGATGGCGGCCGTTTCCTGATCGAGATCATACAGAGGATCACGCATCGCCAGCTATCCACCCGTGCGCTCGGGTACATCTCCATGGCGGGGATGGCTCTTTTCATCTGCTTCTTCATATTCATGTTGAATCAGGATATCCAGCGATTCGTGTTCGGTAATTGGTAGAATCATCTTCCCGGTGAGCATATCGAAAGGTGTGATAACAGGTGGAAGGATCAGCTGCAAGGGAAAAGACGCATGCGGTGAAGGTGGGAAACGTTCTCCTTGGAGGTGGGGCACCTGTTAGCGTTCAGTCCATGCTGAATGCAGAGAGCACCGATGCGGGCGAGAACCTGGAGCAGATCGAACGTCTGCGGGATGCCGGATGCGAGATCGTGCGCATGGCGATCCCCCGCCACGAGAGCCTCCCGGTATTTCAGAAGGTATGCGCGCTATCCCCGCTTCCTGTTGTCGCGGACATCCATTTCGATGCCGATCTTGCGAT
>CAYXZC010000014.1:0-19237 GCA_964469815.1 uncultured Eggerthellaceae bacterium
CGGTCACGAAGGAGAACGACTGCTCGCCCAGCGAGATCGTGACCCGCAAGGGAGGATTCTAAATTATGGCTGAGAAGTACGGACTTTTCATCGACTACACCTGGTGCACCGGCTGCCGCTCCTGCGTGATGGCCTGCAAGGTGGAGCATGGTTGGCAGGCTGGCGAGGCAAACGGCATCGTTTTGTTCGAAGACGGCCCGACCATGATGGCTAACGGCAAATATGAGTACAACATTTTGCCTGTGTTCACATCCCAGTGCGATCTTTGTGCAGATCGTACCGCAGAAGGCAAGCTTCCGACATGCGTGCATCACTGCCAGTCGGCTTGCATGAAGTACGGAACAGTGGATGAGTTGGCAGAGCTTGCCAAGGAAACCCCTCGTTCTTGGGTGTATGTACCTGAGCAGTAAAAGATGATCGAAAACAGGGTCGGCGGCATAGATCAGCCGACCCTGTGCATTGAAGGAATTAAGGAGACACTATGTGCTTCAGACCAGCAGCTACAGTTACCATCGTCAAATGCCTCGAGTGTGGCACTTTCAATAAGCCGACCGACGCCACTTGCAAGAAATGCGGCGCGGATCTGGCTGCGTCCAAGAAAGCTGCACAGGATGCTATCGATGCAACAACACCTGCAGCTCCGGCTGAGATCTCTCTAAAGCCGAAAGGACTCGACGATGGGCCTCAGGCCCCAGCAGCTCCCGGCGCCCCCGCGGCTCCAGGCGCTCCTAAAGCTCCCGGTGCTCCTAAATAGAGCAAGGATAGATCGGGCGAGACCGTCGCATCCGAACGTTTTTATCATCCGTTCCGCTCATGAGGTGGAGAAAGGAAGTTCGAGATGCCGAATTGCAGAACTTGCAGTCCTTGGTGTCAGCGTTGTCATAAGAAGGCAGAGTTCAAGTTTCCGATAGAATGTCCTGATTGCGGGTGGTACAACCCCTATGATCGGGAAGTCTGCGCGAAATGCGGACGCAAGCTTGAACACGATGACACCAAGGCGGTTACTCATTTGAATGCTGAAGTGAAGAAAGCTTGCTTCTTCTGTACACCTTTTGAAAAGCCGCTCTGTGGTGATTGCCTCAAAGAAGGAAGAACGAAGATCTGTCCTGAATGTGGCAGCTATGCGATCAGCTCTAGAAAAGTATGCAAGAAATGCGGCTATGAATTTCCCATTGAAAGCAACAAAAAGTAAAACTGCGATTCCAAAATGTTCTTAATACCGATCAAACCCTAGTTCTCCTGCAAATGTTTAGCGGTTGAGAGGGGATTTCTCAAATGACACAAAAACAAAAGACAACCACCACAGCGTGGGTGATCGTGATCATTGCTTTTCTTGGTGGCTTAGCTCTGGCAAGTGCTCAGAACAAGGTTCCGCCGGTAATCGATGTCGTAATGGCTGATTTCGGCATCGGCGAAACGGATGCCGGCTGGTTGACATCCGTCTTCACCATCATGGGTATGATAACGGCTCTTCCTGCATCTTGGCTGCTCCAGCGTCTTGGTGCGAAGAAGATCGGTGTCATTTCACTCGCCTGCTGCGCAATAGGTTGCGCGATAGGCGCTTTCTGCACAGAATTCTGGATGCTTCTCGTTACCCGCATCATCGAGGGTGTGGGCGTAGGTATGATCGCTGTTGTGGGCCCCGCGATCATCTCCATGTGGTTCCCCGCTGAAAAGCGCGGCCTTCCCATGGGTGTTTGGGGTTCATGGATGATGGCATCCCAGACCCTGCTGTTCTTCTTCGGTGGCGGACTTGCTGCCAATTGGGGATGGCAAGGCGTTTGGTGGTTCGTGTTCATCCTTTGCGTTATCGCTCTTGTTCTCTATCAGTGGAAGGTCAAGGAGCCTGATGGGGATATGCCGAATTATGCCGAAGGCGAAGATCCCGAGGAATTCCACTTCGGAGAGGGATTCAAATCCGGTTCGACTTGGGTTCTTACGGCTTGCGGTCTGATCTTCACTTTCTGCTGCTTCGGTTTTGCCACCTACATCTCTTTGTACTGGGCTCAGGAATTCTTCGGCGGCGATATGAACCAATCCAACTGGTGGGTATCTGTCATGTACGCCATCGAGGTTCCCGTGGTCATCTTCCTTGGTTGGGTGATGAACCATATCAAGCTTGGCAACAGGCGTTTCATGGGCGTTATCGGATTTGCGATCTACACCATCATTCTGTTCTTCTGCTTCAGGATGGATGACCCAGGTCTTCTTCTTCCGTTCATCCTCATCTATCCGTTCTTGGAAGGTGCCATCCCAACAGCATATTGGACCTTGGTTCCGTCAACGGCCAAGAAGCCTGAATATGCCGGTACGGCTATCGGTATCCTGAACGTAGGTTTGAACATCGGTACGCTCTTAGGCCCTCCGATCACCGGATACTTCATCGAGGTGTACGGCTGGGCTGCAGCGACCATTCCGCTGGCTATCGCCTCTATCGTCGGTGCGGTTCTGTTCTTCTTCGTGAAGACCTACTATCACGGACATTCCGAAGGCGTTGTGCCCAAGGGCGAGCAGAAGACGAGTGATGCTCAGGCTTAGTCGGATCTTTTGAGCAACTGAGATATCAAGCGGATATAAGAGGGAGTCCGTTTGCATCGAAGTATTGGATCGCCGCTTTTTCGCATGGGAGTGTGAGGAGGCGGCGGTCGACTAAATGAGACCATTTGAACGAACCTGCTATTCGTCGGATAAGGACGGATAGAGATTGGCTCGGATGCGAGGTTTGTAAATGAATACGAAAAAGGCATGGGTGGTCGCGCTTGCCACCATCTTTGCTGGAATTGCTCTGGCGCTCGTGCAGAACAAAGTGGCTCCCTGCATGTTGGTGCTGCAGGATGCGCTGAATATCGACATGGCAACGGTGGGTTGGCTAAGCTCGGTCTTCTCGCTGGTAGGCATAATAATCGCCATCCCGGCGGCTGTGATCCTCAACAAGATCGGCCCTAAATGGGGCGGCATCATCGCTCTTGTATGCGCCATCGGCGGATCATTTCTCGGGCTGGCTGTGGAGAATACGGCGGTGTTGATGGTAAGCCGTGTTATCGAAGGCATGGGTGTAGGGCTCATGTCGGTGATAGGCCCGGCCGTTATCGCTATGTGGTTCCCTGAGACCAAACGTGGTCTTCCGATGAGCATCTGGGCGGTATATCAGATGTGCGCCCAAGCGATCATGTTCTTCTTGGGCGGAGTGCTCACCACCAATTTCGGCTGGCAGGGCATGTGGTGGTTCGGTGCTGCGGCCTGCGTCGTGGCGCTCATCTTCTACATAGTGTGCGTGAAGAGCCCACGTCCGGAGGACAGCTATGCCGATGTGGAGAGCGAAGAGGTCTCCATCGCTGAAGGCATCAAAGCGCCGTTCCCATGGTTGATGTCGCTGGTAACGATGCTCTTCTGCATCGCATGCTTCGGTTTCGTCAACTGGGTGGCTACCTGTTGGACGGAAACTTTGGGTTGGAGCCTGGATGAGGCGAACAACTGGGTGGCTTGCTTCTCGCTCGGCGCTGTATTCGCAGCTATCATCCTGGGTTCGATCCTGAACAAGGTGCGCAACCATAAGATCTTCGGTTCGATAGCGCTTCTGTTCTATGGCCTTGTTGTCGTGTGGGGAATGGTCTTCATGAGCCCGATGCTGGCGATCCCGTTCGTCATCATATATGCCTTCGCGGATTCCGGGTTCCCGTGCGTGCTTTGGACCATGACCGCTCAGACGGTGAAGAAGCCAGAGCTTGCCGGAGTCGCCCTTGGTGTTGTGTCCATCGGGTTCAACCTGGGCATCCTGCTCGGCGCTCCTATCGTTGGCGCGCTTGCACAGTCTTTCGGATGGACGACGACCGCATTCGTGATGTGCGGACTGTGCATCCTGGCTGCATTGCTTCTCATTCCGATCAAGCTATACAGCGCACAGGCTGTGAGCGAAGATGTTGTGGTCGAGACATCTGTCGAACAGATCGAAAACGTTGCGTAGGAAATCGTCTTGAGGGGATAGATCTTGGGCGCACCGATTCCAAAGGTTGCTACCACGCCTGAAGAAGGCTTGGAAGGCGTGCGCCTAAGCCCCGTCGAGCTTCGTAACCTGTCGCTCATAAACGATCCCGCGTTGGCAGGATTGCATAGAGAAGGCTTCTCTGCTTCAGCGTACATTTGCGCGCCGACAGAGACGTCTCCTGTGTGCAAAGAAGCCGATCCGACCTTGCTCGCGCGCGTCGAGGCCGACATCGTCGAGGTATCTGCTCAGATCGAGCATGTGAAAGCAGGACCGGAAGGGCCTCTTGCACATGAGCGTGTTGTGGTCGATCCGGACAACCCGTATTTCTCCACTGATGGTATGGCGATCTATTCCAAGGACGGCAGCGCGCTCATTTGCATGGTGGTTCCATGCGAAGAGTACGAAGTGTTGCCAGGCTGCACGCGCATAGCCGATCGTGCATTCGATACGGCTGAGATGCTTGCACGTATCCGATTGCCGCAGGGTCTGCGCTCGATCGGGCGGCTTGCTTTCGCCAAATCCGGCATAGTCTCGGTGGATATCCCGGACTCGCTTGAACATATAGGCGAGAAAGCATTCTTCTGCTGCAAGAACCTGATCGCCTGCATTTTGAGCGCGGGCGTGAAGCGTATTGAGGACAGTGCTTTTGCCTATTCGAAGGTGGAACGCATGCGTATCCCTGCATCCCTTGAGCATTTGGGCGTTGATGTGTTCGATAGTACTCCTGCCAGTAAGAGCGCACACACAGGAACCATATCGGTGGATCCGTGCAATCCCATATACCGCATCGACTCTCATGGGGGTCTTTATCGCAATGGGGCCTTCGCTTCGCTTCTGAGCTGCATCGAGGCATATTGCGTAGAGGGCGGGTGCAAGGAGGTGCTGCCCCAGGCCTGCAGGCGCAATACCCATATCAAGGAGATCGTGCTTCCTGAAGGATTGGAAGCGATAGGCGATGATGCTTTCCACGGCTGCCAGAAGCTTGGAACAATGCACCTGCCTTCCACTTTGCGAAGCATCGGAGACCGAGCGTTCATGGATACGCGAATAATGCATCTGGATCTTTCCAAGTCGCTCGAATGCATAGGAGAAGGGGCGCTGCTCGTGGGCGGAGAGAATCCGGTTCGCCCGCATAAGCCGCTTCACTCTATCGAGCTGGATCCGCAAAATGCGCGCTTCTACATGCAAAATGGCCTCCTGTGCGAACGAGGTGCGGGAGATGCGGGAGCGGATAAGGTGCTCGTATATGTGGGGCCGCAGTCTATCGTGCGCATTCCCGATACTGTGAACCGTATCGCGCCCTATGCTTTCTTGGGCGCGACCGATATAGATGAGCTATATGTGCACGAACACCTCCACAGCATCTGTGCCGGAGCCTTCTCTGTGGCAAGATCCATTCCGAAGATCCACGTGAGATTGCTTGACATCGATGCAGACGAGCCGTATGAAGTGGAGCTTCCTGTTCCGAGCCTTTCCTACAGGTACAAGAACTTCTCGGATCTATTCACAACATATGATGGCAGGACGGTTCTCCTGTTCGCCTATTACGATGCGTGGGTTACCAATACCAAAGATGTCGGTGAATTCGCCAGCGCTGCACTTGTCCGGCTGAGTGACCCGATCCGCATGCGACAGGACATGAAAGAGCTCTACCTTGGGATACTCGACCGAAAACAGGCTGCAGTTTGCGCGCATTTCGCGAGCAGAGGCGACCTTGACGCGCTCCAAGACCTTGATAGATGGGGAGTGCTCTCATCGGATACGGTCGCGGATGTGCTCAATACGGCTTCTAGCGCATCGGATACTCAGGCTGTAGGTTGCTTGTTGGAGCTGAAGCGTCGAATGGGGCGCTTCAGCGGATTGGATCTGACCATCTGATGGCACGCATGAAGGACAACACCCCCATCCTTGAAGGCGATTATGTGCTTGCGCGCAATGAGGAACGCAAGCGTCTTGGGCTCGAAGGAGCGGCCTCTGCCGCCAGTAGCGAGCGGCAGGAGAGGATAGACCTCATCACAGAAGAGCGCATGAAGAAGAAGCGTGAGCTCTATGAGAAGTGCAAGCCTGTTGCACTTGAGATACTGGAAGAGGCGCGCTCAGCCCTTGCGGTGCGTTTCCGCTTCCTTGATGCGGCGCTTTGGAGAATGCCGCTGATCCCGAGCTTCGATGTGTACGGCATAGCAAGCGATGGGCGTGCTTTGTATTTCGATCCGGTATACGTTATAGACCGGTTCAAGATATCGTTCAACGAGGTGGTGCGTGATGTCATACACTGCCTGTTCCACTGCATATTCCGTCATCCGTTCATGCTGTATTCCGTGCTTAGGCAACCTTGGGATGTGGCATGTGATATAGCGATCGAGGCTATGATCTTGGATCTTGTGGGCGATTCGTTCCCGTCCAATATGGATCGCCGCGCCAAGGAAGCCTTGAAGGTGCTCAAAGCGCATGTGGGAGGTGTGATCACGGCAGAGCGCCTTTATTGGTTCTTCGGGAATGAGGGCAACAAGACCGATTTGAAATCACTTGCTCCGATGTTCTTTCATGATTCTCACAGCCTTTGGTATGGCGAGGAGGAAGAGAGAAGCGGGCAAAGTGACGGATCCTCTGCTCCAAAGAGCGAGGATACGAGTGCTACGCGCGAAGGGTCTGCACGACAAAGCCTTGAGAGCGAAGCGCTCGATGACATCGTGGATATGTCTGATGATGACAACGATAGCGGTACAGATGGCATGGATGCTGCCGATGTGTCAAGCGATGGCATCTCAGATAAGGATACTGCTTCAGATGATCAGGCCGACGGCGATGGCAGCCCGGATTCTACCGCGTCATCCGAAGATGATCCGTCTCAGGATATCTCGCAGGATGAGAAGGATAGGCTCTCTGAGGAATGGAAGGATCTTGCAGAGCGCATTCAGGTGGATCTGGAATCCCATTTGGCAAAGCGCGGCGAGGGAGCAGGTTCACTCATCGATCAGCTTCGTGCGTTGAATCGCGAGGTCGGAGACTATTCAGAATTCCTGAAAAGGTTCTCGACGCTTCATGAGGCTATGCGCGTCAATGATGACGAGTTCGATTACATCTACTATACCTTCGGTCTAGATCGCTATGGCAACATGCCGCTCATCGAGCCGCTCGAATACAAGGAGGACAAGCGCATCCATGATTTCGTGATCGCTATCGATGCCTCCGAATCGTGCTCGGGGGAAGTGGTTCAGGCTTTCATGAACAAGACCTACAACATCCTGAAGACCTCCGAGAGCTTCCATGATCGCGTGAATATCCATATCGTTCAGTGCGATGCAGCCGTGCAAGAGGATACGAAGATAACATCGCTCGATCAACTGGAACATTACCTGGAGAACTATGAGCTCAAGGGGTTCGGTGGAACCGATTTTCGTCCTGTGTTCGATTATGTGGATGGGCTCATCGCCAAGGGTGAGTTCAGCGATCTGCGAGGATTGATCTATTTCACAGATGGCGAAGGCGTGTTCCCGAAGCGTCCTCCTGACTACGATACGGCATTCGTCTTTCTGGATGATGGATATTCGGATCCGGAGGTACCGCCTTGGGCTCTAAAGACGCTGTTGGATATACGCAACTTGAAGGATGGGTGAATGTAGTTGGATCTTTGCATCATGTTGTCATTCTGAGCGTAGCGAAGAATCCTTTTGTGGTACAGGACAAAAAGATCCTTCACTCCGTTCAGGATGACATGCAGGTTGATATCGTAGCGCAGACCTTCAGGTCTGCCTTCAAACGGAAAGGTTGGAGATGGATATACAACAAGCCAAACAACAGGTCAAAGACACTGTGGAGGCATACCTTGCCACCGATGAATATGGCGAGCCGCTTCTTGCCAAGTCGCAGCAGCGTCCTATCTTCTTGGTGGGTGCACCGGGAATTGGCAAAACGGCTATTATGGCACAGATCGCAGACGAGCTCGATCTGGGATTGGTGTCTTATTCGATGACGCACCATACGCGTCAAAGCGCACTCGGTCTTCCCTTCATCACCCACCAGAACTTCGATGGGATCGAATACGATGCGTCCGAATATACCATGAGCGAGATAATCGACTCAGTGTATGAATGCATGCGCAATTCAGGTCGCAAACGGGGCATCTTGTTCCTTGATGAGATCAATTGCGTTTCCGAGACGCTCTATCCGTCCATGTTGCAATTCCTCCAGTTCAAAACTTTCGGTCGCCATGAGATCCCTGAGGGTTGGGTGGTTGTGACTGCGGGCAATCCGCCTGAGTACAACCGCAGCGTGCATGAATTCGATATCGTTACGCTCGACCGTGTGAAGCGGATCTCCGTTGAGCCGGATTTCGATGCTTGGAAGAGATATGCTCTAGCCAAGGGGGTGCATCCAGCCGTTCTTACATTCTTGGAGGCGAAGAAGAATCGATTCTATTCGATAAAGACGACGCTTGACGGTAAGGAGTTCGTAACGGCGCGTGGCTGGGATGACCTTTCTGACATCATCCGCATATACGAGCGATTGGACAAAGACGTTGATGAGGCGCTCATCGCCCATTATGTGCAGGATCCGAAGATCGCAAGCGAATTTTCCGCCTACTATGATCTTTTCAACAAGTATCGCGATGACTACAAGGTCGAAGCCATCTTGGATGGTGTTGTGGATGACGAGGTTCTGGAACGCGCCAAGAGCGCGGAATTCGATGAGAGGCTCTCGTTGCTTGGGTTGATATTGGATAGCCTTGAGCCGGACATCCGCAAGCTCATGGATGAAACCGATGTGATCCTTGCGATACGCGATGACCTGCGGGCTATCAAGGCTCAGCTTGAGGGCGGGGATTCCGTATCCGATGAAGATGCGGAAGCATTCGTTTCCGTTGCCGATGCACTGGCAAAGCTGATCGAGAAGAGGTCGCAAGAGCGCGAGATGATGCTCCTTTCGGGAACTTTGAGCCGATCAAAGCGGCGTACCATCGATGAGGAACTCGCAATGCTCGAACGATTCCGGCAGAGTCTCGTATCGGATGATGATCGTGCCAATATGGCGGCTCTCGAGTCGATGTTCGCGGAGGCCTCTGACGTTCAGGATGAGGTTGCGATCCAAGAGAAAAGATTGTCGAACGCGTTCGATTTCATAGAGAAGGCATTCGGCGATGCTCAAGAGATGCTCATCTTCGTCACAGAGCTCACCCAACGCACACCGACCGAGCGATTCATAGCACAATTCGGAAGCGAATCGTATTTTGCTCACAATCAACCGATGATACTATCGGATAGTCATAGGAAGCTGCGAAGCTTGGTGGAGGAATTGGAATTGTAAGAAAGGGATGGATGCGAGAGTGAAGATCCTTTTTTGCGATGCATGGCAAAAGGATCCTTCGCAAAGCTCAGGATGACATAAAGCGAGAACATCAGGTCGATATGATCTCATTTTCGAATGAAAGGAAGAAATGATGGCAAAGTATACGTTGACGGATTACGGTTCAGTGGATGTGAGACTACCGAAGCCCCAAGTGCCACCAAGCTTGGTGGATGCGCAGATCGAAAAGCTGCTCGAGCCCTTTTCGGAGTTTCACGAAGTAGCTGAGGAAAGAGGAGTTCTTCCGGGGGATCATATCGTGGTCACTACGCGAGATGCTGCGATCGATGGCAACCCTGCTACGAATTTCATCATGCAGCACTCGGTCTACCATGTGGGAGCAGGCGAGATGCCGAAAGCGTTCGATGATGAGCTCATCGGGGTCAAGCCGGGTGAGACGAAATCGGTGGAAGCGAAGATAAAGATGCCCCTTGCCAAGGATGGCGAGTTCTCCGCTCTGACCATGGATGTGGATGTGGAGAAGATCCTCTACACGGTGGAACCGGAGCTCACGGATGAGTTCATAACGAAGAATTTTGCGCCAGCAACGAATCTGCAGGAATTTCGTGAGGGAGTGGCTTCGCAATTCGGGTTGCCGGATATGGCCAAGAGCGATCCCAACTATCCCGATATCGTTCTTGCCGAGTTGGCGAAGAGGCTGGTCGAACAGCCGGATGAGGCGGATAGGATGCCGGGAATGCCCGATGATGCCCTTCGCATAATGTGCGCCATCGATGCATTGGCGGATCATCTCGATATCGAACTTTCGCGCGAACAGATAGTGGCGCAGATGCCTGCTGATAATGATGAGCAGCGCGAGATGGTGTATCAGCAGCTTATCGATCAGGGAAAAGCAGACGAGGCTGAAGTATTCGCCCGTCGCGAGGCTGCACTTTCGTGGCTTGTCAACAATTCGAGCGTAACCTACGAGTGATCTTAAGCGATGCCCTATGTTCACAGTCGCGGAATGTGAGAGGTATATACAGCGCATAGATTATCGGGGCGGCCTTACGCCTAGCATCGCCAATCTGAAGGGTCTCATGCTCGCACACCTTACGCATGTGCCCTTCGAGACGGTAGGGCTATATCGAACAGGTCAGGTTCCCGATCTTGAAATCGATGCAATATACGACAAAGTGGTGAAAAGGAAGCTCGGCGGGTATTGCTTCGAGCTGAACAAGCTTTTCCAAGAGCTGTTGCTTTCGCTTGGCTATGAGGCCAGAGCAGCCGTTGCGCGATCGACCGACACCCCCGGTGTGGTGGATCCACTGAACCATCGTGGCTTGATCGTCATCTTCAACGATAAGCCCTATTGCGTCGATGTGGGCTATGGAGGGCCAATGCCGGGAGGCCCTTTGCCTCTTACTCCCGGCGCTTATGTGATAGAAGGATCGGAATTCATAGTCGAAGGATCGGATGATGGTTGGTGGGTGATCGACCGCATCGATTCAAGGGGAAACCGGCAAGGTCTGATGGAGCTATCGAATTTCCGCGTCAATGAGCAGGATTTCGATCCTTTGAATCTCTTCTGCGCTACACCCGGGTCGATCTTCCGTGATATCGAGATGGCCAACATTCGCACACGCGATGGAAGCATCTCCATGGAAGATGGAAGGTTGAAGATCCGGAAGGGAGATGCTAAGGAGGAAAGGCAAGTCGATGGCGATGAGCGTGAACTTGCTTTGAAGAAGTGCTTCGGCCTGCGCTACTAGTAAAGCAGAGGAGTAAAAGGGATGTCCCTTTTACCCGTGTGATCTGAGCATACAAAAAATGGCAACGGGAATGATCCCGTTGCCATTTTCGGATCCAGCATGAATCTTACAGGCCGTGATTCTGAGATGCAGCATCCTCATACTCGGCAACGCTGACGCCACCCTCTTCATCGATGACCTTTTGCGCGTCGGCTGCAGCCCTTGCATCCTGCTCAGCCTGCTTCGCAGCGATCCTTGCCTCTTCTTCCATTCCACGTGCGTCCATTTGGATGCGCCTCCTAAAACTTGAACTTTACTGGTACGACATTGATTCTATAGAACGCTCGGAAGAAAAACCGCAGGTAGCAATGCTTGTAAATGCAGAGTGCAACTTCGGTTGACGCGTTGTAACCTTCAACTAATACGAATCTTTTTGAGAATCCGAACCGCCTCCTCCGTTGCGCCTTCATGTCGCAAAATGAGAATTCGCGACATGGTGGGAAGGGTTCGGACGCGATCATCCCCGATAATACATCACTGCTATCTGGGTTCGATTTTGGAGGCCTTTCTTCGAAAGGATGGAGCTTATATGATTGCGGACGGTGCCCTCCGATAAGAATAGCTTCTGCGATATCTCGCGATTATCCATTCCCTCTGCAACCAGATGCACAACAGCCAGTTCGCGCTGCGTGAGCCCTTCGAAGAATCGACCTTCTTGCATAGGGGCATCATGATGGGGTCTCACATCGCCTGGATCTCCCAAATCATCGTTATCGTTGTTCATGCGGGTCTTGCTCTTCGATACGAGAGACTCTTCTCTCACTGAGTCATAGGCTCTTTGGAGGCTGGCGTGTTCGGACGAGGATCGGGCATCTTTTATCGCCATGAGCGAGGCTATCGTGCAAAGCGCGGTGACATAGAGCAGGGCATCCGTAAACCCTCCGATGATTCCTTGCACCAGGATGGGAATTATCCAGAAGAGCCTTATCGCCCAAGGTCGTTCGTGCATCATCGCATAGACCACAACAGGCAAAAACCCGATGAAAGCAGGCGAAAAGCAGGATGCGAGCGCGAATGCTATCTGCAGGCTGATCCGGATGCTGGATCGATCGGATGCGGCACCGCATACTGCAGCCACTGCCGAAAGGAAACCCACAACTGAGAACGGATCGCCGATCAATGCGACCGTGAAGATGCAGCATATGATGAAGAGGCATATTTGATCCAGGTAATTGCTCATGGACGATATTTTATCAGTAAATAAATATACCGCATATACGGGGGAAACCGTGAAGATGACAAATGTCATGGTTGATTATCGGTGATGGTTTGTCAGAATTGGGTCATGAGGAAAGGGGCATTCATGACTCAAGGGGTTTTGAATTCGAATAACGCATCCGAATCTGAGAATCTCGTTCTCGAGGTGAAGAATCTGGTAAAGCGTTATGGGAGCATGCTTGCGCTGGATCATCTGAATATGGCTATATCCAAAGGTGAGATATTCGGTCTTCTCGGTCCAAATGGCAGTGGCAAGACGACTGCTATCAATTGTATCTTGCAGTTGCTCACTTACGATAAAGGCGAGATATCCCTTTTCGGTGAGCCGATGACCCAAACGAGCTACGATCTCAAACGCCGCATCGGCGTGGTTCCGCAAAATGTCGCAGTGTTCGAAGAGCTTACGGTTCGTGAGAACATAGACTATTTCTGCAGCCTTTACATACAGGATCCGCAAGAGCGCAAGAAGTGCGTGACGGATGCGATCGCTTTCGTTGGTCTGGAAGACTACACGAGGGCAAGGCCTAAGAAGCTCTCGGGCGGTCTTCTGCGCCGATTGAACATAGCTTGTGGAATATCGCATAAGCCTGAGCTTATCTTCTTCGATGAGCCGACGGTCGCTGTGGACCCGCAAAGCCGCGCATCGATCCTTGATGGCATCAAGGAGATGAACGCAGCGGGTTCGACCATTGTTTACACCAGCCATTATATGGAAGAGGTCGAGGAGATCTGCACGAGGATCATGATCATGGACAAGGGCAGAACCCTTGCATGTGGAACAAACGATGAGCTCAAGGCTATCGTGGCGGCTGGGGAGAAGATCGTCATCGAAGCGGACGTGAGCGAAGCGGCTTTGATAAGCATTGGGAATCTCGAGCATGTGAAGCGTGTGGACTTCGATGCCGGACGTCTTGAGATCATATGCAACAACGGGGAACACAACGTGGCGGATGTGTTGGCCGAACTGGCTAAAGCCAAGATAACGCCCGGTCGGATCTGGGCCGAGCCGCCAACCCTCAACGATGTCTTCCTTGAGATCACAGGCCGCGAGCTTCGTGATTAGCGTGATGGGATCTGGTGCGATATGCTTTCTACCATCAAATACACGATCCTGGAGATGCTGAGACTTCCGGGCATCATCATATGGTCGCTCGTGTTTCCTATCGTTCTAATGAGCGTTTTCTCCGTTATGTTCGGGCCACTCGATGAGATGGAGGATCTGGATCCGATCCGCATAACGGTTGTGGAACCTGATGGATCTACGGTCGATGCTCAAAATGCATCCTATGATCATGAGGCATTCTCGGAATTCATCGATGCATTGTCAGAAGGCGAGGATCGCCTTTTGGCTCCGACATGGGTCTCTGACACGAACGAGGCAAAGCAAGTGGTGACCGATTCGATCTCAACGGATGACCCGTTCGTGGGCTATGTTGAGCTCGTTGACGGAAAGCCGCAGGTGAACATAGCGGATGCCCGGACTTTGTCGGGCTTTCAGGATATCGAGGCCTCTATCCTTGCCATGGTAATGGACGAGTATACGGCCAAGGCGGCGATGCTCAAGGAGATGATCGCTGCCGATCCCGCTGCATTGGCGGATCCTTCCGTGCTCGGATCGGTTTTCGAACGCATCGATTCAACTGTGCAGGTCGATGTGACTCGCAATCAACCGCGTGAATCCGTTCGTTATTATTTCGCCCTGTTGGGCATGGCTGCGCTCTTCGGTGCGAATGTCAGCTTGATCGCATTCCAGCGCATGCGTCCGAACATGTCCGCTTTGGGAGCAAGGCGCATGATAGGCGCATTGAGCCACGGCAAAGCTGTCGGGGCGACCCTTATCGCCTGCTGGATAGTCGGATTCGTCTGCCTGCTCGTTGCCTATGCTTTTCTAAGGTTGGTAGTGGGCATAGATTTCGGGGGTAGGGATCTTGCCTGCCTTCTCGTAACAGCGGTCGCATCCATCGTCAGCATGTCCTTAGGTTGTGCTGTAGCGGCTATCCCGAAGGTTCCCGAGGAAGGCAAGAGCGGTATCCTCACAGGTATCGTCTGCTTCGCTTCTTTGTTCGCAGGCTTATATGGGCAGCCTACGATGGCTCTGGCTGATCTTATCTCGGAGAATGCTCCTATCGTGGCGTGGATAAATCCCGCAACTCAAATATCACAGGCGTTCTATAGCGTGATGTATTACGACGATCTGCTCCCTATGATGTCGCATCTTCTGGCGTTGCTGGTGATATCGGCCGTTCTGTTCTGTTTGGCTGTCGGATCGTTGAGGAGGCAGCGCTATGCAAGTATTTAAGTGCGCGATGCGGATAATACGCGGGAACATCATATTCCCGATAATATACATAATCGGATTGAGCTTCATGGGTGTGTTCATGGCGCAGTCGTTCGATTTCGGAAGCCTTGATAATGCGATCGATCAGAAGAATACCGAGTACTCCATAGTTGATAGGGATGATAGCGACCTTTCGCGTTCTATCGCAAGCTTTCTTGAGGAACGTGGGGTGTGCGTGCAGGTAGATGACTCGCGCATCGCGTTTCAGGATGCGGTCGCCAAGGGGAAGACCGATTATCTGTTGGTGATCCCAGATGGATATGGGCAGGTTTTCAGGACTGCGGTACTCGAAGGTCTATCGGGCGAGGATCTTCCACAGATGGAAGTGGTCTTTAGCTACTATTCCTCTAAAGGCTCCTTGATGGATGAGATGGTCAATGCTTATCTTGGTGTGGTGCGCACATTGATGCTGGAATCACCTGATGCTCCCATGGAGTCTATCTTGTCTGATGCATTCAGGATCTCAGACGATAGAGCCGATGTCCGTATGATGGAAGTTGCAAACGGCGTATCCGAGGCGGATAGGTTCGCTTTCTATATGCAATGGTCCACATACACTCTATTCGCCGGGATAGTGGTATGTGTCGGGATGCTCATATCCACGATGAACAGGGCTGATGTGAGAAGACGCAACCTTTCATCGCCATTGAGCTACGTTTCCTACAATCTTCAGCTTGCTCTAGCATGCGCGGTATTCGCTTTTGTGTCTTGTGCATGGGCGCTTGTGTTAGGCCTTGTTATGTTTCCTGTAGCTGTCTCGGCGATGACGCTGGAAGGGATAGCGCTTGCCGCTCTGTCCGTTATGGCCTACTCATTCATGGCTCTGGCTTTTGGATTCATGCTCGGGCAGTTCGGAGCGAGTGATCTTGTCTGCAATGCTTTCGGAAATATATTCGGAATGGTCATCTCGTTCTTTGGTGGAGCTTGGATATCGCTTGATCTGCTGTCGCCCGAGATAGTTGCGGCCGCTCATTGGCTACCCGGAATATGGTATACGGATGCCTGTCAGCTATCAGTCCATTTTGCAGGGAACGACCTAGGAGCCTTGCAGACGATCCTGACCGATGTCGGCGTTCTTGCTCTCTTTGCTATAGCTTTCTTGAGCATAGGGTTCGTCGCTGCCAAGCGCAGGTTACAGACATCCGAGGCGGGAGGCAATCGGGCGGCTGAGGTCGTTACAGCTTGAGCTTTTGCTCGAAAGGCCGGTAAAGTTCCTCTTCTCCCTGCGCAGAGTGTTATAATCCCTTCCCATCCTTTGAAGAGAATGCAAGCGAATCAAGATCGGAAGTGATGCATATGGCTCTCGGCGTAGGTAGAAAAGAAATGGTCATGGTGGCTGTGCTTTTGGCGGGCACATTGCTGGCAGTGTTGAATCAGACGCTATTATCTCCGGCGTTGCCTGCCATCATGGGCGATCTGGGTGTGGATGCCACGACAGTCCAATGGCTGACGAGCGGCTATTCCTTGGTAGAGGCGGTGGTCATCCCTCTGTCGGCATATCTGATAGGGCGTTTTTCCACGCGCCAGCTCTTCATCAGCGCATTCATCATATTCACGATCGGTAGCCTTTCGGCGACGCTGGCACCTAATTTCTGGGTGCTATTGCTCGGGCGTGTCCTTCAGGCGCTTTGCACGGGAATGTCCATGCCGATGGTGTTCACGGTCATCCTTTTGATCTTCCCTCGCGAGAAGCGTGGAACGGCCATGGGTGTTATAGGCCTCATCATCGGATTCGCGCCTGCTGTCGGACCCTCTCTTGCAGGATTGCTGGTTGACACGGTAGGTTGGCGTGCATTGTTCGCCATCGTCACAACATTGGCAGTGATCGTGGTCTTGGTGTCGGCTTTATCGCTGAAGAATTATGGTGATTTCGCCCGGGTGAGATTCGATTCCATCTCGGTTCTGTTGTCTACCACAGGTTTGGTCTGCTTGCTCTACGGTCTGTCTACGTTTGCGAGCAGCCCTAGCCTTTTGATAACGGCAGCTCTTATAGTCATCGGCCTGAGCTTGGTAGGGCTCTATATCAGAAGGCAGTTCAAGCTTCCCGTGCCGATGCTCAATGTCGGGATCCTGCACACCCGAAAGTACGCAACTGCAGTATTGATCATCGTTATCATGCAGGCGGCGCTCATGGGAACGGGTGTCATCACGCCGCTTTATATACAGGGTGTACGTGGGTATACAGCGACCATGTCGGGATTGGCGATGCTTCCCGGTGCTGTGATAGGTGCCGTGTTGGGTCTTGTTGCGGGACGCCTGTTCGATCGGTTCGGTGTGCGCAAGGTGGTCATTCCCGGTCTGATCGTGGCGCTTCTCGGTGGCGCGGGGCTTGCTCTGCTCGCCATCGATAGCGACTTCTTGTTCATCATGCTGGCTTACACGGTGCTCACGGCAGGATTGCAGTTCATGATGACGCCGCTCAATACTTGGGGAGTGAATTCGCTCGATAATAGCGTTTTGCAGCATGCCCAAGGCCTTTCGAACACGTTGAACCAGGTAGCTGCATCCCTTGGAACAGCGATGCTCGTGTCTATCTCGGCTTTGGCACCGATCGTTGCACCTGACACATCGGGCATCGAGCAGATGTATGTCGGCAATCATATGGCATTTTGCACCACAGCCATCCTTATGCTCGTAGCCGGTCTTGTGATCGTGTTCTTCGTTCGCGATAACTTGAAGCAAAAGGGCGCTGCATCGGTTGGTGCAGAAGCCAAGGGTGGAACCGCTGCCGGGAATGCGCCCATTGCATACTCGGCCGGCTTCGATGGCGTTACCGTCGATGGGCTGGATGAGGCCATACAAACCGGACGCTACGAGAATCTTGAAGTTGCAGACGCTATGACGCGCGAGCCTTTGGCGGCATCGGCTGATGCCAGCATGGCGGACATCGTGCGGCTCATGGCGCTCAATGATACGAGCGGTCTGCCCGTTGTGGCGGCTTCGGGCGATCTTGTAGGATTCATATCCGATGGTGATGTGGCGTCGTATCTTGGGCGTAACGACGTTGCCTTCTTCGATACGACCATGAACCTTTACCGGTTCTCTGATGATGCGGATATGCAGGCGCGTTTGGTCGGGCTGATGAAGCTCAACGTTATGGATATCGCCACCAGGCACGTCATCTCTGTCAAGGACAGCCTGCCGTTGGACAAAGCGTTGCATGTTCTGTCTGAGAAGAGGATCAAGAAGGTTCCGGTCGTTGATGACGATGGGAAGCTGGTGGGTACGCTCAGTCGCCGAAATATCATAAATTCGCTCGTATATGTATTGGCGGAGCTGGAGCAGTCCGAAGGAGAATAGGTTGGCGTGTGTTCCGTTTCGTGAAACAGAACGCGCGCCGATGACCCACCGAGTGCGGATCAGAACGAATTGATCAGATCGATCAGATCCTGGCGCTTATGTATATCGAGCTTCGCATATATTCTCTTTGAATGCGTGCGTATGGTGTTCTCGGATACGACGAGCATCTCAGCTATCCTTGCAACGCTGTTCCCTTTGGCAATGAGCTCCATCACCTCTGTCTCGCGTTCCGATAGGCGATAAGCTTCTTTGACCATCTGGGATTTCGAGGCTATGGGATCGGATGCTCTGCTCATATCGGGATCAGCAGCGGATGGATCATAGAGCCCGGTCTGCATTCGCGCAGATCCATCCGTTGAGGCGTTCTTGTTCTCATCGTCTATGTCGAGCGCATAATACTTGATCTGCTCGACATATTCTCCATTCTCAGAATCGGTCAATCGGGAATCTGTGGTGACCTTGGGGAATGGGAACATATCGCTTCTGCTTATGGCCAATAGCTCTACGCTCTCGACCCTGCCTGCCTTCACCAACGCCGCCATCAACCCACCTGATCCCACGAAATACATGAGAGCCAGTGCATAGACGGAGATGAGCGCTACGACAGATATCGGAGAAAGACCGATTATGCGCACATCCTCGGCGAATATCCCACCAAGGAACCCGATGTTTTGGAGCGTATATACTATGGCGCCGAAGAAAGCGTAGACGAATATCGGGTTTATACCACGGTCGCGAGAAACCTGCGCACAATGCATCATCATCAAAACGATGGCTACGGTATAGATCCCGTACAGGATCGCTGCACCCCAACGTATCGATGATTCGGGCAAGAATGGAACCGCAATGAATGCCGTGATCAAAAACGGGAAGAGAACCCGGTAGCTTCCTACGATATCGAGACGGATGTTCTTGAACATCCAGCCGATTATCAAGATCATCATCGCAGCGAAGACGCATCCCATGGACAGAACGTTGACAAGGGACCCTACTGCCGGATCGGCGATAGCTATCGATCTCATGACGCCGGCGCAAAATCCCACCGCGCCAATGCATAGAGCTGTGCGCCAGTGATCCTTCATAACCTGCTTGTATATATGCGGATGTTCATACGGGATGTCTTCGAACATCGGTTGGTTGCGATCCGTGTCATAGCTCTTGATCTGCGCTGCAAGACCGAACAACGGAAGAAAGACAAGAGGTATGAGAAAAGCTGTGACTGCTTGAGGTATCAAATGCAAGCCGTAGTAGAAGATAGCACCGTATGCCGTACCCACCAAGATGTCTCTGTTTCCTGAATCC
>CAYXZC010000014.1:19247-29722 GCA_964469815.1 uncultured Eggerthellaceae bacterium
GCATCTTCCGCAGCGAAAAGACGCTGCCAGATCATGTAGAATCCCACAGACCCGACACCCAGAAGGGCACCTCCGCAGATCACAAGGATCAATGCCATCTTATCGATATATATCGCGGCGATCAGACAGCACCATCCCAAGAAGTATGGGGCGCTGGCAACCTTGATCAGGAAGCTACGTGTAAAGCGCGGAAGCTCATATACGCCTATTATGCTCGCAAAGTATGTGACGGTGCATGCAAGCGACTGTGATAGGTAGAACCAGAACACGATGTTCTTCGTTTGGAACTCCATTGGAAGGAAGGGGAACACGCCTCCCCAAACTCCTGCGGCGCTGATGGCGAGGAACAATGCATAGCCCAATGATGTGATGTTGGGCTTCAACATCTGTAATATATAAGAAGAATTCATATGATCAAGTATAGTCAAAGCCTTGTTGGACATGAGTATTAAAACTGATTCATGTGACAGAACAATAGGCGTTGGAACTGGTATTTTCAAAAAATCACCCGTTTTATGTGACACAAGAGATGGCTATTTTGTCTATGGTGACACCATGAATTCAGCAGCCAGAGGAGAGGTTGCTGATGGACAGAGCAAAGTCGGCAGCCTAATTGGATGAGAGGACAGCTAGGATGAAGCCGCGCTTGGTATCGGCCGAGGTCCTATCCCTCTGCTGTTCTTTCATCTGATTCAGGCGGCAGTCTTTGTGCTAGGAAAAAAAGGAGAGGGAGGGAATCTTATGTCTGACATGAATCTGAGTCGACGTACGTTCCTGAAGGCATCGGGGGCTCTCGGTGCTGTGGCAGCTGCCGGAGGTGGGATCGCCGCAGCGGATTCCATGTTCGGAGCAGGTGTTGCGGATGCTTTCGCAGAAGCGGAGGAGAAGACGACATGGGGTCACTGTGCTGTCAATTGTCCGGGACGCTGCGCATTGAAGATCCACACAAAAGACGATGAGATAACATGGGTTGATACCTACACGAGCAAAGACGCCACGTTCGACGACCCTCAGCCAAGAGCCTGCTTGCGCGGTCGTACATATAGGCGCTGGATGAATAGCCCAGATCGTATCAACTATCCGATGAAGCGTGTGGGCAGCAGGGGCGACGGAAAATATGAACGCATTAGCTGGGACGAGGCTATCGACACCATTTCCTCCAAATTGAAGGATGTTATCGAAAAATATGGGAATGAAGCAGTCTTCATTCCGTACGCTACCGGAGTTTCATGCACGACTTCAAGGCCGTTTTTCAGGATGATGGCAGCGCTTGGCGGCTATCTTGGATTTTACGGTGATTATTCCAATGCAAGTGGAATTTTCATTACTCCATACATCTACGGGGAGAAGCTTGGAACATATGTAGCAGGGTCGACATTGTCTGTTGCAGAGGATGCGAAAACCATCGTTGTGTTCGGATCAAGCCCAACGGAGACACGTCAAGGTGGCGCTATCGCCCATTATGACTGGGTGCATCTGCGTGAAAAGAATCCGGATGCGAAAATCTACATGATAGATCCAAGACTGAGCGACTCGGCGATGGGATACTCAGACGAATGGCTCCCTATCAATCCGGGCACCGATGCTGCGCTTGTGTCGGCTTTAGCGCATGAGTTCATCGAGAACGACTATATCGATGAGGAGTATTTGCACACATACTGCGTCGGTTTTGATGATGAGACTATGCCCGATGCCTATAAGGGTCAAAACTTGTCATATAAGGACTATATTATGGGAACCGGTTATGACAAGGTGGAAAAGACACCTGAGTGGGCGGCTCCGATTACTGGTATCCCAGTTGAGAAGATCCGCGAACTCGCTAAGGACATGGGCGAGAACAAGCCGGTATATGTCTTGCAGGGTTGGGGATCGCAGCGCCGAAGCAATGGCGAGATGACATCTTGGGCGATAATGACCTTACCGAATCTTATAGGCCAAGTCGGACTTCCGGGAACCAATTGTGGTGCAAGAGAGACTTCTAACTCATTCGCACTGCAAAGTCTTTCACGAGGAACAAATCCGATCAAGACTTCGATACCGTGCTTTATGTTCACGGATGCGATTGATCATGGTACAGAGATGACCTCCAAAAATGCTGGAGTCAAGGGTGCTGATGCGCTCAAGACTAACATCAAGTATATGATCAACTACGCAGGGAACTGTTTGACCAACCAGCATTCCGATATCAACAAGGCGCATGATATTCTTGCGGATGACACCAAGTGTGAGTTCATCTTGGGAATTAATACGGTCATGTGCGATTCAATGAAGTATTCCGACATAGTTCTTCCTGACCAGTTCAGATCAGAGCAGTATTCGATGATCGCTGCCGGTGGAGACAATCCATACATGCTCTCTACAACTCCTTGCAACACAGCTAAATTCGAGCGGAAGACCGCTTATGAGATGGCCGAGCTCATCGCCGAGAAGTTTGGCAAGAAAGAGGAGTTCACTGGCGGAAAGACTGAGGAGGAGTGGATCAAAGATCTATATGAGCAAAGCCGGGTGAAAGATCCAACGCTTCCAACATACGATGAGTTTCAAGGCGAAGGCGTATATGTAAAGGAGGGCAAAAAGAAGAATCCACTTGCCAAATTCCGCGAAGATCCTGTGGCTAACGCTTTGGCTACTCCTTCTGGAAAGGTCGAGATCTTTTCCGCAAAACTCTTAGAAGATACAGCAGGATGGGAGATCGCAAAGGATGACACTCTCCCTGGAATGACCACTATCCCTGGAATCCCGGTTTATATTCCGGAGTGGACTGGCGTTGGAACAACAACGGATGAGTATCCTCTAATGCTTTCAGGTTTCCATTATCGCGGTCGCACCCATTCTTCTTGGGGAAGCGTTGAGGAACTTAAAGCGGTTAATCCTCAAGAGGCGTGGATCAATCCTGTCGATGCCGATCCTCGTGGGATCAAAGCAGGAGATAAGGTTCAAGTTACGAATGAGCATGGAACCATTGAGCTGCTAGCCAAGGTCACCCCTCGAATCGTTCCTGGAGTAGTTGCCGTGTCCCAAGGCGCTTGGCATGACGCTGACATGGCAGGAAACCGCATTGATAAGGGTGGATGCATCAATACTCTTACCACGTTGCGTCCTACACCTTTGGCAAAAGGCAACCCGCAGCATACGAACATTTGCGAAGTCAAAAAGGCTTAACAGCGGGAGGAGGAGAGATAAATGACACAATACGCATTCTATTTCGATGGCACTCGCTGTTCTGGTTGCAAAACATGCGAGATGTCTTGTAAGGATTATAAGGATCTTGCTTCCAATATCGCTTATCGGAAAGTCTACGAAGTCACTTTAGGCGATACGGTCAAATCGGATGATGGGACATTTTCCACCACTTGCGTAAGCTACCCTCTTTCGATGGCATGCAATCATTGCGACGATCCTGCATGCACAAAAGTCTGTCCTACAGGTGCAATGCATAAAGACTCAAGCACAGGTCTTGTTTCTGTTGATAAAGGTAAATGTATCGGATGCGGCTATTGCCACATGGCTTGCCCATATAATGCTCCAAAGGTCGATAGGGAAAAGGGTTATACCGTCAAATGTGATGGATGCGCCGAGCGAGTTACCGAAGGACAAAAGCCGGTATGCGTAGAGGCCTGTCCTGCGCGCGCACTTGATTTCGGTACAGTGGATGAGATGAAAGCTAAAGGCGAGCAGGCAAATATCGCTCCACTGCCTGAGCCAAGTTACACGAAACCCAATTTCTTTATCAAGCCTTCAGAGGATGCGAAGCCTTCCGGCGATGCTTCTGCAAAGGTAGTTAACCCGATGGAGGTGATGTAGCATGGAATTCGCATTCGCAGAGATGCCTTTGGCTCTTTTCAGCACTTTGGCTCCTATGGGGGCAGGCGCATTCGTCGTATTGGCGATCGCTTTCATGACGAACAAGTTCGATGGTGATGCTTTGAAGAAGATCGACCGTATGACTGCGATTCCGGTTGCATTCGTCATCGTAGGCTTCATCGCGGCTTTCTTCCATCTTGCAAATCCGATGAATGCATTCAATGTGTTCACCGGGATAGGATCATCTCCGCTATCCAATGAGATCATCGTTGGCTGCATATTCACGGTGATAATGCTTGTCTATTGGATCTGGGCAATGACCGGCAAGATGAGCGAAGGCGCTCGCAAAGGCCTGGTCATCGTCACCGCTGTGGTAGGGATCATCTTCGCGATGTTCACGGGTATGGCGTATATGATCGACACGATCCCTTCATGGAACACGTTTGCTGGACCTGTTCAGATCGCAGGGTTCGCACTTGTAGGCGGCGCAGCACTTGGAGTCCTTGTTCTTGCTCTTGCAGGTTGCACGACCGAGCTGAAAGAATCCGGGCTTCGCAACGGAACCATCGCAGTACTCGTTGTAGGTCTTGTCCTTGGGATCGGTGGTATTGCAATGCAAGCCGGTTCAGCAAGCGGTATGCAAAATGCGCTCTATAGCGGAGCTGATCTTGTGAGTGGTGTCATGATGGTCATAGTATGTGGCGCCATTTGCCTGATCGGTACAGGTGTGTGCGACTTCTTTGCGGTCAAAGGTGCCGGAGCCGGTGCCATCGTAGGGGTCAGCGTTGGGGCAGCTGTTCTGGCAGTTGTCGGGATCATCCTTCTTCGTTTGGCTTTCTACGGCATGCAGGTATCAGTTGGATTGAGCATCCTTTAGAATTAGAACGGGGATGCTTTAGGGTGGGGCAGGCATCGATGCTTGCCCCACTTTCATATGAGGAGGAAAAATGCCGAATCCGGAGGATCAAACGATGGATGGGATAACGTTTATCGGGAATACCTTGGGTCCATTCTTCTACCATGATCCCAAGGATGAAACGGTCAGACCTTCATTCGTGGCTTTTTCTGACCTGAACCCAAATGATGCATCCCAAGAATGGCCTTACGTTTCCTCTGAAGAGGCTTTTGATGCGCTCGATATGATGGTCATAGGCATGAAGAATGGTATCGATGACGATCTTGTTTGGGAGTATCGGCGATTATTCGTGGGTCCTGCCGCAAAAGCTGCTCCACCTTGGGGCTCTGTATACACGGACAAAGAGTGCGTAGTTTTCGGTGAGTCCACGCTTGAGCTTAGGCAGTGGATGAGACGAGTTGGGATCGAACGCCTGAACAATGACAATGAGCCCGAGGATCACATCGGTCTCATGCTCATGTTGATGTCTTGGATCTCCGTAAATCGTTCCGACCTGATCGATGATTATCTGAAAGACCATCTTCTGACTTGGTCAAGCCATTTTCTGGAGGAAATGGAAACAGAAGCGAAGCATCCGTTCTATGCGGGATTGGCTAGGATCACCCGTTTGTCGTTGGAGGGAATACAAGAAGATCGTGGCATAGAAGTGAAGTATCCTCGATATTATCGCTAGCAGGACGACTTCTGGATGATGAGGATGTGTCTTTAGGATGTATGAAGCTTATGCATTCAGCGGTGCAATGGATGAGGTTACGCTCGTCTTGTTCACAACGCTTGCTCCTTCCGGGGCGATCGCATTCATCTTGATGTCTCTGCCATTCATCTTCAAAGGACAGGCGCTAGATCCCGATATGCAGAAGGGGATCGATAAGTATCTAAGCGTTCCTGTGCTCGTAGCCATGATCGGGCTTGTCGCTTCAGCAACGCATCTCGGAAGCCCGGCAAATGCTCTGTATGTATTGAGCGGATTCGGACGAAGCCCCTTGTCGAACGAAGTCGTATGCGGAGTGGTATTCCTTGGCACAGGAGGGATATACTGGCTCACATCATTCGCTTCCCGACCAAAGAATATCAAGCGTCGTCGTGTTTTCCTTTTCTTCATATCGTTATTCGGGCTTTGTTTCATAGGTGCCATCTCGCTTGCATACAATGCAGATACGATAATCACATGGAGCAATCCTTTAGTGATCGCAGCGCTATGGCTCAATGCCCTTATCGGAGGCCCTCTTCTTGCTCTGTTCGGGTTCAGGTTGGCGAGGTTCTATACAAAAGGCCATCGTCTCGGCAAAGCGATGCTCGGGTTGTCGATCGCGGCGCTCATCGCCAACATCATCGTATATGCCATCTGGGGCGCTGGGCTTCCACAAGTGTCCAACTCGATGACTTCAGCGGACAATCTTGTTCCGCTATTCATTCCCATGTTGGTGGTGTTCGTTGCTTTGAATGTTCTCGGGATCGCTTTAGGAGCCAAAGCGGTGGCGAACAAAGGTGAGACCCCAATGTGGATACCTGTCGCCTCCGTTCTATCTTCGTTCCTCGGTATCTTCGTGATGCGGTTTGCTTTCTATATGATCCACATGACGGCAGGGATCAGCATCTAGCACCATTAGTAACTAAGATTCACCTATGAGAACGAAGTGCTGAATGGTTCTTTGACCTCAATCGTCCTCTAAAGTTTCTTAGAGCATTGTTCTATGCAAGATATAACAAATCTGTTATACTTCGAGTATCACAAAAGAGAATCTCAATTCGGTCAATGGGTGAGAAAGGAGTATTACCATGCTGCTCGAAGTAGATTCGAAGTCTTCGCATCCTATCTATCAGCAAATTTACGATCAAATCGTTTCCGGGATCGCTCAAGGGGAATTGGAGCCAGGGGAGAGCCTGCCTTCGGTGCGCGCTCTCGCATCGGATATAGGCGTCAACCTTCATACGGTAAATAAGGCATATGCATGCTTGCGAGATGCGGGCTATGTAAACATGCGTGGACGTTCCGGCGCTGTGATAGCGGAGCCGTCGAAGTCAATGGGGTCGGATGTCGATCGTGCTGAACAGGCCAAGATGGAGGAAGCCATCTTCAAGGCTGCGCTTGCTTATAGAGCCCGTGGTGGCACACGGGGTGAGTTTCTCGAGTGTGCCGAAACACAGGCAGCCCGGGCGTTCGGAGTGACATCCGATGGATCTGCTTTCACTTCATCGGATGGGTCGTTGAGCGCCGGGTGCGAACATGACGAACGGTCGATCTCTTCAAAGATCACCGGTGTGAAAGGATGTGGTCAACCATGCTGACCTCCACACCTGAACAGGGAGCGGCTGTCGTGCAGATGATGCAATGGTTCCTCTGGGCTGTCATCCCTCTGTTGGGTGCACTGGCGGCGTTGACACCGTATCTCATGCCGAAGCGGGAATGCTTTGCCGTCACGATCCCGGATTCCGCACAGCATGATCCGTGCCTACGCGGTTTCAAACGCAGATATCTTACATCCATGCTCATCCTGACCGCAGCGCTCTCGGTGGTATCCGCCGTTCTCCTCGCAAATCGGCTGCTCGAGGCATTCATCGCACTATGCGTGGTCGGTATGTTCGTCTTGATGCTCACAAGCTATGCTCTCATGCTCTATTTCCGGGTGAAAGTGAAGAAGTACAAGAAGGCGCAAGGCTGGAAGAGCGAAAAGGATCGAAGCGTCAGCTATGTCGGTTACGAGGATTTTCCGAAACCGCTTTCGATGAAGTGGTGCTGGATCTATGTTCCGATCATCGTTGTTGTGGGGTTGATCGGCATCATCGGATATCCGGCGATGCCCGATATGGTCTCGATGCATCTTGATATTCAGGGAAATGAGACGGATTTCCAACCGAAGTCCTACGCTCTTGTTGCATTTCCTGTAGCATTCTGCATCTTCATCGCTATCGTAATGACCTTCTCGCAGTGGAGCATCGTGCGCTCGAAGAAAGCCAATGATCCGTCTATGCCTGCGGCAAGTCTTTGGGCCTATGGGATGTTCGCACGTGCCCAATCGATGTTGCTCGTAGTGATGGGACTTTCGATGACGGCCCTTTTCGGCATTCTCTTGCAGCTGTCGATGATCGGTGCGATCTCGATCGTGCAGGCTGTCTTGCCGATGATAGTGGCTTTGGTGATCATCATGATCGCATCCACAGCTGTAAACCTTGTGTACGGGCAGAACGGGTCGCGCTTGATCGCGCGCATGAGCGATTCAGGAGAGATGCTTCGCGATAACGATGAATACTGGAAGCTCGGAATCTTCTATTGCAACCCTAACGATCCGAGCCTGTTCCTTCCTGAGCGTTTTGGGATCGGATGGACGATGAACTTCTCTCGTCCGGCTGTGTGGGCGATACTCGCGGTGCTCGTGGCGGTGATCATCGTATTCGTTGTGCTCTGCTTCATGCTCGTGTGATGCATTGGGTGCGCATCCATGTCTTGCGTATCGGCTTGCATGTGGGCGGTCAAGACCGCCCACATGGGGCAGGATAAATCCTGCCCCTACATATCAACATGTGCGCTGCGTCTTGTGAAAAAAGCTCCATCATCAAAGCGTGATATTAAGGTTTCTCTCATTTTCCGCTTGACAGTGTGTATAGGTGTGTATATAGTGTGCATATAGGGTATATACACTAATGTCGTCAACGGGGACGCTCGGATGTCGGCAAAACGGATCGTATCGTATGCGCGTCATCGAAAAACGTATTCGGTGTGCCATTCGGTGCATTCCACGGAAAGAGCAATTTTGGAGATCATACTATCGAACTCGAGCGCATCTCCCATTTATGAGCAGATCGCGCAGCAGATCAAAGGAGCGATCCTGTCCGGGGACCTGACGGAAGGCGAGATGCTTCCGAGCATTCGCGCTCTGGCAAACGATCTACGGATAAGCGTCATAACAACGAAACGTGCATATGCAGATCTCGAAGAAGCCGGATTCGTAACGACCGTTCAAGGAAAAGGAACATTCGTTGCGGGCGGCAACCTTGAGCTTCTTCGTGAAGAGAAGCTACGGGGGATCGAGGCGCAGCTCGAAAAAGCCGTGCATGATGCAGCGGAGTCCGGGATCAGCGCCGAAGAGCTTCGTGAGATGTTCGATCTGCTTTTGGGAGAGTAGCGCCGGAAGGCTGAGAACAACATGGATGAACTGATCAACGTCAGAGGGCTTGTCAAACACTATGACGATTTCACATTGAAGGATGTGTCCTTAAACGTAGAAGCCGGCACCATCGTTGGGATAATAGGCTCTAACGGAGCAGGAAAGACAACGCTTCTCAAGGCGATACTCGGGCTCATCACTCCTGATGAAGGTGAGATACGCCTTCTTGGAAAAGACCCATTCGCGATCGATGATGCGATCGATGCCATCAAGCAACATGTAGGCGTCGTGCTGGACACATGTGCATTTCCTGTCACCGCAAAGATCAAGGACGTGGATAGTTTGGGGCGTGCGGCATATCCGCGCTGGGATACCACCATGTTCTCCAAGCTATGCGATCGTTTCGGACTCGGCATGAAGAAACTGGTCAAGGATCTTTCAAGAGGCATGGGTATGAAGCTGACCTTAGCGTTTGCGCTCTCACATGATCCCGACCTATTGATATTGGACGAGGCAACAGCGGGCTTGGATCCAATGGCTCGCGATGAGATATTGGACATGATACGTGATTTCATGAAGGACGAGGATCATGCGGTCTTGATCGCATCCCATATCACCACCGATCTGGAGAAGATCGCTGATGAAGTGGTCTGCATAGATAATGGGAAGACACTCTTCAGCATGCCGAAAGAGGAGATCTGCGACACTGCAGGCATAGCGCACTGCCGTAGATCGGATATCGAGAAGGTGATCGCAAGCGGATTTTGCAAGGAAAGCCTTGAGGGGAGTCCCGCAGGATATTCCGCTGTCGGTTTCAAGATGATGCAACGAGGGATGGGAACCGATCTTCTGGTTCCCGATCGTTTCAAGTTCGCGTCTGCATTCCCGGATCTTGAAGTGGAGCGCATTTCCATCGAGGATTACATGACGTTGGTGTTGAAGGGAGAATCCCTATGAAAGCTATGATATTTTCCGATCTGATCACTTCGAAGAATTCGGTCTTTCAGTTGCTCGGGATAACCTTGTTCGTTTCTGTCTTCATCGCTGTTGGAACAGGAACGCTCGTCACTGCGGTCGCATGCATGGCAACTATGGTGCCGTTCATGTATCTGTTCAGCATTTCTGCCTACGATGAGCAAAACGGTTGGGAACGCTTTCGTTTGACGCTTCCGATAAGCCGTCGCCAAGTGGCATATGGACGCTATGCGAGCATGTTCATCATCATGCTCGTCTCGTTGGTTGTCTCATTCGTTGTTGGAGTGTTGATAGGGCTGATCGCCGAAGCGTTGCCCTCAGGCATGCTGGATAAGGGGATCTCCCTTTCAGAATGGGGAGTGCAAGCGATATTTTCCGTTGGCATCATAACACAAGCGATCATCCTGGTCGCATCTGCGGTGTCCCTTCCTTTCATAATGAGATTCGGAGTGACGAAAGGCTCGCGTCTGGTTCCGGTCATCCTGATCTTGGCTCTTAGCGCAGGAGTGGCTTTCTTCACCAACAACGTCGAGTTCCTCGATCTGGATGCGATCGCCGGCAATATCGAGAGCGTGTTCTTCATCGCGATGGCCGTCATCGTTGCGATCGCACTTGTTATGTATTGCGCGAGCGCGTACCTTTCAGCCCGTCTTTATGAGAAGCGCGAGCTCTGA
>CAYXZC010000014.1:29732-36917 GCA_964469815.1 uncultured Eggerthellaceae bacterium
TGACCTTAACGTTGCGTAAAGGTTCATAATGCATATCGAGGTGAAAACGATGCATCGATCAGATGAAGAACCAAATGGGGATCGCAAACAGATGAGCATCGGCGAACTTGCCGAGCGAAGCGGTGTGAGCACCCGAACGCTTCGCCATTATGAGAGCGTGGGCCTCTTGATGCCGGCACGCTCCGATAATGGATATCGCACTTACAGTCCAGTCGATGCGAAACGCTTGGCACAGATCCAAGCGATGAAGCTTTGCGGACTTCCGCTCGCAACGATCCGCATGCTCCTTGCAGATCCGAAGAGCAACCTGCATGATGCGCTTTCTGATCACCTCAAGAACCTGTACACACAGGATAAAACGTTGAAGGACTCGATAGTGCACACAACAGCGGCTATCGAGGCGATCGAAAGGATAGAGAAGATGGATACGATGGATGCATTTGAGAAGATGAAGGCACAGGGGCTTCAGGATTTCGAAGAGACATATGGAGCAGAGGCTCGTGGCCTTTATGGTGATGATGCGATAGATGCAGCGAATGAGCGGATGATGTCGCTGACCCAAAGCGAATGGGATGCCAAAGAGCTTCTCGAGGAATCGATAAAGGCTCAGCTTCGCCTTGCAATGGAGAAAGGTGACGCGGCGGGTGATGAAGCGAAGGAACTTGCCCGAATGCATGAGCGTTGGATCACCATACATTGGGGGCAGGGTTATAGCAAGGATGCGTATCTTGCCCTAGTGAGAGGATACCTTGCTGACAAGCGATTCGTGAAATACTACGATTCAGCGGCCGGGGATGGTGCAACTGAATTTTTGGTACGGGCGGTCGTATCGTATCAGGCGCAATGATCGCATCCGTAGCGAGACGCATTGTTTCGTAATGGCACACATTACCTATGCGCTGTGTAGTGGCAGGATCACATCCTGCCACTACACGTTAACCGGATACATCCCGTTCTAGGCTTTCGGAATATCAATGATCCGAGGCTCCGAAAGCGTTCTTCATGTGCAGACTGCGCTCGAAGAGCACTTCGCCCAATAGATCGCTGTTGGCAGCCTTCACCTTTGCCACCAATCGCTCGTTGGACTGCTCGAGCGTCTTTTCAGCTTCTTCATCCGACATGCCGACGAGCTTCTTGTCCATCTCATGAATGGCCGCATATCCGTCTGCCATCGTCTGTTGCTGATAAGCTGAAATGGATTCGAAGTTGGCGAAGAACTCCGGGTCAGCCAAAGCGGCGACCATTCTGTTCACCCAGTAGAACTTATCCGTTGAAACATCAAGTTCGGTGGCCAGATAATCGGGGATGGCATTCACGTTTGTGAACATGGCGATGGCGGTGTTGAACGGTCCTGAACCGAAAGCCACCCATTGAACAGCCTTTGCCTTCTCAGGAGCATACGGACGTATCGTCAAGACAGAACACTCGCATGTGCGGTTGATTCCGATATCGCGGAAGCGATGCCTGCTCTCATCTGTGCCTTGTAACCCATAGGGGTCGTAGATCGTGCCATCGTAAGTGGACGACAGTAGGTTCTTCACATCCATGACCGATATCTTGGTTTTTGGTGTCATGCACCACGGTATGTCGAAGCTCTGTGGGCCATATTTCGGATCGATGCCATGGAAGTCAGGTGAATCCATATTCAACATGCTGCATATGTACCATGCGCGTGAATTGTTGTAGACCTCATCGAGCCAAGTGTAGCTGCCGAACGCCTCGCGTGGATTGAAGAAGCGCGGGATCCCGTGGAACTTGTCATCATCAACGAATCCCTCCAAGAAACCGGTGCTCTTCATGTCGCTTAGGGTCACATCGAGATGATTCTCGGCCATCCATTCCGGAAGATCCTTGGAGCACATGAATTCGTTTTGATCGGAGAAGGCATCGACCAGGTCGAACTTATCGATACCGAGCCTGTTGGGCTGTGCGACATAGGCATCATCGGGAACGCGTCGGGCGATCCAATGATGGCCGCCTATGGTCTCGATATACCAGATCTCATCCTCATCGGCAAAAGCTACGCCGTTCATCTCGTAAGTGCCGTACTCCTCGAGCAGAGCACCCATGCGCTTCACGCCTTCCTTTGCTGTGCGAATGTAGGGAAGGATTATGGTGAGCAGGTTCTCTTCGCCTATTCCGCCCGGTTGCTCAGGCTCGAAATCCGCGCTGCCTTCGGTACCTTTGGCAGGTTTGTAGCATACCAGCGGATCTGCCCCAAGCACGCGCGCATTAGATGAGATGGTCTCCGTTGCGGTCATAGCAACGTTTGCGGAATTGATGCCCGCTTCGCCCCAGATGCCGGCACTTGGGTCAGTGTTCGGCGTGCATGTGTAGCGCAGTGGATCATCGGGAAGTTCGATCGTAAGATGATTGGTCACACCGGTATATTTGCGAGGCTGATCCTCCGGTTTCACGACCATCATGCTCTTCGCGTTGAATGCGCCGTTTTCGCAGTCTTCGTTCCTTGCGATGATCGTAGAGCCATCATTGGTGGCGCCTTTTCCCACCAAGATCGTTGTGCAAGCCATGGTGTCCTCTTTTCGTTGGGTTTGCTAAGAGAAGAATTGCTTGGTTTGATGTTAGCCCCCGATATAGCGTGCGCAGAAATGCAAGGTAGCGATGTTCTCAAAGCGTAAACATGCTGAAAAGTGCTCTTGTAGATTCGCGGCACTAGATCCTTTGCAAGCATTTTACAAACGCCTGACGCTCTCTTTATGAATAGGGATCATTCTTACATCGAGCCTCCTCTTAAGGCTCCCTCCCCGAAGAGGAGGCCCACAGTTCAGAAAGGAAAGAGCATCAATGTTGGATAAACGCAAGATCATCGCCGGATTGGTGGCATTGACATGCTTGGTGGGAGCGCTTTGCATGTTCGGCTGTTCATCGGGCAACGCTTCATCGGGCAGCTCGGAAACCGATCAGAGCGCAGACGCTAATACTGAGGAGATATCGGTCTATTCCCGTGAGGATGGATCCGGTACCCGAGGCGCCTTCATTGAGCTGTTCGGCTTGGAGGAGAAGGACGCTAGTGGCAACAAGATCGATATGACCACGGACGCAGCTGCCATCACCAACTCCACATCCGTGATGATGACATCGGTGGCAAACGATCCTGCAGCGATCGGCTACATCTCGCTCGGTTCTTTGAACGATAGTGTTAAAGCGGTCGATATTGACGGTGTCGAAGCTACTCCAGAGAACGTGAAGTCGGGGGCTTACAAAGCATCGCGTCCGTTCAACATTGTAGTTACCGAATCTTCCACGGACTCGAATCCGGCAGCTCAAGACTTCATCAACTTCATCATGAGCGCAGACGGACAAGCCATCGTCGAGGAGAACAAATACATCCCTATCGAGACCGCAGAAGCCTATCAAGCTTCCGGCGTATCCGGCAAAGTTGTAGTAGCGGGATCCTCTTCAGTGACCCCTGTTATGGAGAAGCTGGTCGAGGCATACAAGGGGCTGAATCCGGATGTGAGCGTTGAAGTGCAGCAATCCGATTCCACTACGGGTGTGAACATGGCTGTTGACGGCACATGCGATATTGGCATGGCGTCCAGGGATCTTAAGGACTCCGAGATCGGTGAAGGTGCGAATGCGATCGAGATCGCACGGGACGGGATCGCTGTGATCGTAGCGCCTATTTCGGATGTGAATGCGCTGACGAGCATGCAGATAAAAGACATCTTCTCCGGTGCGGTATCAACTTGGGGCGAAGTGATAGGGTAGTCTCAGATGGAGAATGTCAAATCAGCCGATCGAATCCGAGAAGCCTCCGATGAAACGGGGCTTTTCAGGTCGATCCCATCTGGAGGCTCCAAAGAAAGAGCCACATCCGGCTTTTCAGTGCGAAGGCGCGATATATCGACAATAAAGGAAACCTTGGCGAAAGCGCTCTTCGCCATTGCAGCCGCTACATCGGTGGTTGCGGTGGCTCTCATATGCGTATTCCTTTTCGCCAATGGTATCCCTACCATGATCGAGATAGGTATCCCCGAGTTTCTGCTCGGCCAGACATGGAAGCCCGGAAGCGGGATGTATGGCGTATTCCCGATGATCATCGGCAGCATATATGTAACCGTAGGCGCGATGATCGTAGGTGTTCCATTGGGAATCCTGACCGCCATATTCCTTTCACGCTTCGCAAGTCGGCGCATCGCAGGATTGCTTCGTCCGGGGGTGGAGCTTCTGGCTGGTATCCCTTCTGTCGTCTACGGCTTCTTCGGACTCATGGTGATAGTCCCCTTCATAAGAGTCACGATGCCCGGACGCGGTCTATCGCTTTTGGCTGCCGCTCTGCTTCTTGGCATAATGATCCTTCCAACGATAATAACCGTAGCGAAAAACGCGCTCGATGCCGTACCGAAGAGCTATTACGAAGGAGCGCTCGCGCTCGGTGCCACGCATGAGCATTCGGTCTTTCGGGTCGTGGTTCCTGCGGCTTTCTCTGGGATCATGGCCGCAGTTGTGCTCGGAGTGGGACGCGCTATCGGCGAGACCATGGCGGTAGTCATGGTCGCGGGGAACCAGCCTGTCATCCCCGACTCGATCTTCGAAGGCGTGAGAACCCTCACCGCGAACATAGTGCTTGAAATGGGGTATGCAGCCGATCTTCATCGTGGCGCACTCATAGCAACAGGTGTGGTGCTATTCGTTCTGATAGCCCTCATAAGCCTGCTATTCAGTGCGATCAAGAAAAGGGGTGAGGTGAAATGAGCTTGCCTGTTGTCTCGAAGATCGTGAAGGCAGCCGTCTATGCCAGTGCGGCCGCAACAGCGCTCATCTTAGGTGGGATAGTCGCCTACATCCTCGTGAATGGAGTGCCGTATCTAAGCCCTAGCCTTTTCGCATGGGAATACACGTCAGATAATGTGTCTTTGATGCCGGCTCTTATAGATACGTTTTTGATGGCGATGTTGGCTTTGGTCATAGCTGTTCCCGTCGGGGTATCCTCTGCAATATACCTAGTGGAATATACTTCCTCGAACAGCCGCTTCGTGCGTATCGTACGCATGACCACTGAGACCTTGCAGGGGATCCCCTCGATCATATACGGGCTTTTCGGCCTCTTGTTCTTCACGACGATGCTCGGATGGGGGCTAAGCCTCATGTCCGGTGCGTGCACGCTTGCGATAATGGTGCTTCCTGTAGTGATGCGCACCACTGAAGAGGCTCTGCTCGCTGTGCCCGTCTCGTACAAGCAAGGCGGATTTGCGCTCGGAGCCGGACGGCTTCGCACTATATTCCGGTGCGTTCTTCCAAGTGCGCTTCCGGGAATATTCGGGGGAATCCTGCTTGCGCTTGGGCGTTGTGTGGGAGAGGTTGCTGCTTTGCTGTTCACAGCCGGAACTGTGGCGCAGATCCCGGATTTCGGCTCTGAAGGGGTATTCGCACTATTCGATTCATGTCGCACGCTCGCTGTTCATCTTTATGTTCTTGCAAGCGAAGGCCTGCACATGAATGAGACATACGCAACCGCCGTGGTACTCCTCGTGGTCGTTGTGGTGTTGAACGCAGTAACGAATCTCGCTGCTAAAAAGCTTAGGAAAGGAATCTAGATGTTGGACGCATTGGCTGAAAAGGAATTGGAGATCCTCGAGCAGACGATAGAGCCTCAAAAGAGCGAATCGAAGATGAGCGTCGAGCATCTCGACCTTCATTATGGTGGCTTTCACGCTTTGAAGGATGTTTCGCTCGTGTTTCCCCAAAATGAGGTGACGGCTCTCATAGGCCCTTCCGGTTGTGGGAAATCCACCCTTCTCAAAACCCTCAATCGCATGAACGATCTTGTCCCGGATTGTAGGATCGAGGGCAAAGTGGAGCTTGATGGTGCGGATGCATATGCGGATATTCCGGTCAATACGCTGCGTCGTCGCGTGGGGATGGTCTTTCAGCAACCGAATCCGTTTCCGATGAGCATATACGACAACGTAGCCTTCGGCCCGCGCACGCATGGGGTGAAGGATCGCGATGAGTTGGACGCGATAGTTGAGCAATCGCTGCGGGATGCGGCCATCTGGGATGAGGTGTCAGACCGCTTGAAGAAGAGCGCGCTTGGACTATCAGGCGGCCAGCAACAACGCCTTTGCATCGCGCGAGCTCTCGCTGTGCAACCCGAGGTGCTCTTGCTGGACGAATCCACAAGTGCGCTCGATCCCATATCCACAGCAAAGATCGAAGAGCTCGTCGGGGAATTGAAGAGCCGCTATACGGTGATCATGGTCACCCACAACATGCTCCAGGCTATTCGCGTCTCGTCGAAAACAGCATTCTTCTTGTTGGGAGAAATGGTGGAGGCGGGGGATACGGATGCCATATTCACCGATCCTGAAGATGTCCGAACCGCCGATTACGTTTCAGGTCGTTTCGGGTAATGATCGTAGAAGAATAATGAGCGTGAAAGGGCAACGGGTACGCTTTCATTTCGAGGCAAACTTTACAAAGATTTGACTTTCGCGAACCATGTTTTCCTAGCGCTAAGCATTAGAATTCGATATATGATCTACTACGTTGAAGATGATGCGAATATACGCGAGCTTGCCCTTTATGCTTTGAAGCAAGCGGAGCTCGAAGCGATGGGTTTTTCTTCCGCGGATGAGTTCTTCGAGGAATGCAAGGTGCGCACCCCTGATGTCGTCCTGCTCGACATAATGCTTCCTGGTAAGGATGGTATCGAGATACTGCAGGAGATCCGATCCGATGCATTGCTCGCACACACGCCGGTCATGATGCTCACTGCCAAGGGCGCTGAGATCGACAAGGTCAACGGGCTTGATGCGGGAGCGGATGACTACCTCGTGAAGCCCTTTGGGATGATGGAGCTGGTTTCCAGGGTTCGTGCCCTCATGAGAAGGGCGCAAACGCCGGCCATGTCTGTCTCGGGGCAGGTCCGTTGTGGTGATGTCATACTTGATTGCCCATCCAGAAGCGTCAGCATCGAGGGTAAGGAGATCGTTCTCACTCGAAAGGAGTTCGATCTTCTGCAGATGCTCATCGACAATCGTGGTCGTGTCCTTGCACGCGATCAATTGCTCAAAGAGGTGTGGGGGTGGGACTTCGTGGGGAATTCGCGAACCGTCGATGTGCATGTTCAGACTCTGCGCCAGAAACTGGACAATGTCTCTGAAGGAACATCCGCGATGATCGAAACCGTCCGCGGAGTAGGCTACATCATCAGAGGAT
>CAYXZC010000015.1:0-36096 GCA_964469815.1 uncultured Eggerthellaceae bacterium
GGAAAGGAAGCCGAGAACGAAGTTCGGGCTGCCGAAGCCTGCATAGCTAAGATACGGGGTCTGCCAGCAGATGTTACGGCCGGTGCCCTGCATGGAAACGATGGACTCAGGACCATACTCTTCCTGGATCTCGCGGACATGCTTTACGATGTCATCATAAGCCTCGTCCCAAGTGATGCGCTCCCACTTGTTCTCGCCACGCTCGCCAACGCGCTTCAGCGGGTACTTCAGGCGATCCGGATGATAGAAGGTCTCAACAACGTCAAGGCAGCGCATGCAAAGACGACCCTGGTTGTAGGGAGACAGCGGGTCACCCTCGATCTTCTCGACCTTGTTGTCCTTTGTGTAGTAAAGAACAGAACAGCCGTTGTGGCAGCCAGGTGCGGTCCACATATTGGTACGCGTAACCGTATATTCACCTTCCTGCCATTGCCAATCTGTCTTGTAGACGTCTTTATTGACGCCTTCCAGCTCGTTTGTGAGCTTACCATTTGTAACCATTTATTTACTCCTCATTCCTTCTTCGGAACTTTCTAGACTTCCCCATCTTTCAGTACTGGGCGACGCGGCTTGGTCCAATCGCGGCCGGAGGCATCCTGAGCTTTTTGCTGCCAAGCATGCTTGTTCTTCTCCGGATCGGCCATCTTGCCGTCTTTCCTGCTCTGCTGGAAATCCTTATCCAGATCCTTCCTTTCCTTCTCTGTCATTTTCGTCTCCTCTCTTTCGGGTCCCGAAACCTGAAACACTTTTTGGTGACTGAGGAATCGTCACACTTGTTCTTCGGGAGTTGAAAGAAGCGTGCCAATTCATGAAATATCTCGGAAAAATTTCTGACTCGTGAAAAACGGGGTGCGAGCGGGACGGCTTGAAATCAGCGTTTTCGTTTCTACGAAACCGGGGTGTCAACATTTCGCAATCTGATCATGACCGTTTCTCATAATGCGAAACGCTCCGGTTTCATTTTGCGAAAACACATTATCGCAAGAACGGTGAGCGCGTTCTCATTTCGATGCATCATCGCCCCAAACTAACGGTTTCGTCATATTTCTCATTCTTGGATGAATCGATCCCTGTAGGTAATAAACTTGCAGCGAACCGGATCGAATGGAAGCATTTCCGATACGATGAGGAGGCGAGGGATATGGGGTTCTTGAGCGGATTCACCGACCGATTTGCAGTGGCGCTGGGAGTATGGCCTTTCGCCTCAGTGATATTCACCCTACCGATCCTTGCGTTTCTCTACAATCGGGATGGCAAGCTTCGCTTTTGGTCTGTGGTCGGAGCTTATCTGAGCGTCTTGTATGCATTGGGGCTCGTTTTCTTCACATTGTGGCCGCTGCCTTCAGGGGATTCAGGTCTTGGGATCACATACGGAGTGCATCCCCAGTTCAATCCTCTCGGATTCATCGGCGATATTCGTAAGGATGGATTGTCCGCGGTGTTCCAAATAGTTGCGAACATAGTCTTCTTCGTTCCTTTGGGATTCATCTTCCACCGCGGATGTCGGCTCGGCTTTGCAAAGAGCGTGCTGTTCTCATTCGCAGTATCGCTCCTCATCGAAACCGCGCAGCTCACCGGACTATTCGGAATATATCCTTACTCTTATAGGACATTCGATGTCGATGATCTTATCTGGAACACTTCCGGCGCGTTGATCGGCTGGATCGTTGCGAAAGCTATAGGAAAGGTACTGCCTGTTCGCTCAGAGGAGACGCACACCATCGACCTTCATCCAGGATTTGTTCATAGAAGCGTTGCATTCATCCTGGACATGAGCATCGTGGGCATCTGCTCGCTTTGCATGACGACCGGGGTCTCGCTCATAGCTTACTTCATCGGTTTTTCAGGAGAAAGAGCAGCTGAGATAGTGGAGATCATGGGTTTGATCACGAGCATCGTCGTGTTCATCATCCTTGAAGTGGTGATCCCATGGATACACGATGGGCAGACTCCCGGCGGGTCGTTCGTAAGGATGAGCATCGAAAGCCATGAGCGCAATGCATCGCACAGGGTGATGTTCTATGTGACCCGTATAGCAGTGATCGCGATCTGTTTCTTCTTCTGGCCGATAGCGCTGCCCATCGTTTTGATCTATTACCTGGTAGCTAGACGTATGCCCTACGATGCCATAGCGTAAAGGTGAAAAAGCCGAAAATGTCCCTTTTCGATTTAGCAATATCTTTTGCGTGTAATGCAAGTGGATGTACTTTCGTCTCGACGCGTCGTCGCCGTGAGCTAACTTCATTCAAATGCATTTGAATGAAGTGGATCTCACGACTCCTTCAGCTTAACCTCGACTCAAGCACACCCACTTGCATTTATATATCTTGGACTTTACAAACATACATTACAAGGAACAGACGCAATCTGCTCTCTATGTTATTTCAGCTTGTATTCCTTTATCTTGCGATATAAAGTGGCTTTGCTGATCTGCAGTATCTTCGCCGCTTCGGATACATTCCCTTTTGCATACGTCAGCGCCAAGCGGATAGCCGCCTCTTCAACCGCATCCATCCGAAGCATCTCCTCCGGGATCGCAAGAACCGGATCCTCTACATCTTGATCGCGAACGATGTCATCATCCTTGTCGTTAACAAGATTCTTTTGAGAACCAGCCGCTTCGGCTTGAGCCTCCTCTTCCGATCTTGCTTGGATCTCGAGGCCATCCGGAGTGTACTTCGCAGCATACGACAGACCATCGAAATCAGCATAGGGCATCGCATTGCCATCACGAAGGTACTGCGGAAGATCCGCTATGCCTATCTCATCGTTCACGGCGGCATAGAAGGCCGAATAGATGGCATTCTTTATCTGACGAACATTGCCAGGCCAAGGAAATTCCGAGATCAAGCGCTCAACATCGGGCTCGAACCGCGAAGGACCCTCAAATGCCTTACGCCTGCATTCGTTCAGGTAATAGTATGCGAAGAACATCGTATCGCCATTTCGCATGCGAAGCGGCGGTATGTTCACAGTTAGGATCGATAGCCTATAGAGAAGATCCTCGCGGAAGAGCCCATCTTCCACCATCTTCGGGAGGCTGCGATTCGTAGCAGCCACAACGCGAAAATCCACTTTCCTGTAGGACTTTCCTCCGAGCCGCATCACGCTCTTGTTCTCCAGAACGCGCAACAATGTGGCTTGAAGCTCGAGCGGCATATCGCCTATCTCATCCAAGAAGAGGGTTCCGCCATCAGCCAGTTCGATCTTTCCCGGCTTGCCTGCTTTATCCGCACCGGTGAATGCACCGCTCTCATAGCCGAATAGCTCCGACTCGATCAATCGCGGCGGAATGGCAGCGCAGTTCACGGACATGAATGACCCATTCGCACGCGATGCATTATGGATGGCTTGCGCGAAGTATTCCTTGCCCGTTCCACTTTCTCCGATTATAAGGACGTTCTCGGATGTCATGGCGTATCGATGCGCAAGGGACACCGCTTCGCGGATCGCAACGCTCGTCCCCAAGATATCGTCGAACGTGATGGTGGCCACCTCGCCCGATCTTCCCGATGCGGATGCCTTGGCCTTCTGCACCTCGGAGATGCGCGCCACGGAACCATCAAGCGTGCCGCCATCCCCGTTCCTGACCGCATTGCCCCGAACTCCCAAGAGCTTCGATCCGACCTTCGTGGTTATCTCCACACCCTGGCTTTCCATCAATGGTTCGAAATCTTCCGGCCATTTCAGATCGAGAGTATCATCGATCGGACGACCCACCACATCGCTCATAGTGGTTCGCAGAAGATGGATTGCCTCCGGACTTGCATGTTGGACTATGCCTTTGTTGTCCATGATGAGGATCGGATCGCCTGAAGAACCGACGGCGATATCGAGCACATGAGCCGCTCTCTTGCCGAAGGCCTCCGCCCTCTCGAGACGCTCATCCACATCCGCTATCACCGCCAAGCTGTCTTGAAAGACCAACTGATGCTCAAGCGCTGAGCAGATGGATGCGATAAAACCGAGCGCATGCGACAACAGCTTCTGGTAATCCTTGGACCATGGGTTCTCGGGAAGCGGCTGAGTCAGGAGCATCGATCCGACCACAAGGCCGTTCTTATCGAACACAGGTGCAGCTATGGCAGCAAGCCTATGCAAAGCGCTGCAAAAGTGCTCCGGCCCCAGAAGCTGCATAGGTCGGGCGTATTTCATACAAAGCGTGTGAGCGTTCGTGCCCATAGTGGATTCGTTCATGCTGCTCTGCTTGGCTACGATGGGATGAAGATCCATATTGCCCGTACGAAGGATGGTAACGCCGTTCCTGCTTATGAGCTCGAAGATGTAGTCGTTGGAAAGTCCCAGCTCGTCGACCATCCCGATAAGAGGACGCGCCGCTTCGATGATATCCGAGTATATGTTTAAGATATTGTCGAGATCGGAATCCGATATGGAGTTCGCCAGCTTCGTGGCATCGGGATCGATGCCCATCTCCATGCATCTAGCCCAGGAATCCAAGACCTCCGGCCTTGCATAGCCCGATTGCGGATCGATCTCGCCCGTTTCGATGAATCGACGCCGGACTTTAGCGATGTTGTCCCACGTTTCTTTATCTATGGGAGCAGAATTATCCATGTAAGCGCCGCTCACATGATCTGCATCCAATGCGTATGCATTCATAGTCCGGCTCCCCTTCCGCCTGAGCGCTTGCATAGGCTAATGCGAGAATAGCTTCTTCGTTCTCGTTCCACCGTCCACAAAACGATGATCCCAGCATTCGCTCCAACACATCATTGCGTTTTCTTCCTTTCGTTTTCCGCCTCATTCGAAAATGAAGCGGGAAACGAAAGAAGGCGGAGCCAAGACAATGATAAGAGAAAAGTTGCTATGCGAGGTCAAAGAATCTTGGCTCCCGTATGTTGTGGTAAAGAGTAGTCTAGGGTCTTCTCTTTTACCGAACAGCATTCCTACCGATATGCAGTTGAATAAATCGTGCCAGAAACGGTCGTTTTCATAAAGATCTTCAAAACCTGTTTCGACCATGCGATGTCAAAATAGAACAACGGATCATCATCGACCCATTGTGAGAATCTCTTGTTTCATTTTGAGAATTCGATTTCAAATCGAGACAACTGAAAGGTGCGCTTCCTCTTCCGTTTTGTGAAGCGCTACCCTTATTCTCTACAAAGGGGGAAGCTGCAGGTGACTGCAGCGATCATATGATCCAGCATTGGATCATATATACGTGCAGAGGGGATATGCACATGAGTCCAGGTTTAGGCCTTGAACAATCCCAACAATTAGAGCTTACACCTGAAATGCGAATGGGCATCGAGATCATGGCGATGCCCGTTATGGAACTTCGTGCCCTGATCGCGAATATCGCCATGAGCAATCCTTTCCTAAAATTGGACGATGGCTATTTGAGCCACAACGCAGATGCAAGCACTTCGGTCAAGATGCGTGATGAGTCGCAGAGCGATTCCATCGAAGAGGATTCTTGGGAACACGGCGTCGAAGCGGGAGTTTGGGACAGCACCTGGAGCTCGACATCATCGAATTCCGACAGTCGGTATCAAGCAGATCCGGAAGACACATTCTCGCGTACGGCTGACGACAGATCCTGCTTGGAGAGCGTGATGCTCGAGCAGTTGAAGCTCGATCTTCGCGATCCGATGGATATCAAGATAGCCGAATACCTGATGAATGGGATCGATGATGCCGGATATCTTAGGATGGACACCGACATCGCCGCAGATGTCCTTGGCACCTCCCCTGATCGTGTGGAATTCGTGCTATGCAAGCTGCAACGCGAATGCACTCCGGCCGGAATAGGGGCCCGAAGTCTTCAAGAAAGGCTCTTGGCGCAGCTCATTTCTGCCGGAGAGGATGACAGCACTACTCGCAAGATAGTGGAGAACCACCTTGAGCGGCTCGCATCGGGAAATCTCCAAGCTATCGCGAATACGCTCGGAATATCGACAGGCGAAGTGAAGCATTCCTTGGAAAAAATAAGGCATCTCGACCCTCATCCGACATCCGAATTCGACCGCGCAACTCCGACCATGATGCCGGAAGTGATGGTCATCGGAAGCCAGGGCGACTGGCACATCAAAGTGCGAAAAGGGTTGCTCCCGCAAGTGATGATCGACCACTCTTACACCGATCTGCTCGATTCGCAAGCCCTTGGCGCCGAGAGCATTCGCAAGATGAAGGAGCTCGTTCGTGAAGCCAAGGGATTCATCCGCGCGATAGACCTTCGAAAAACATCCGTGATCGCGATCGCATGCGCGATAATCGAAAAGCAAGCCTCCTTCTTCGATGTCGGGATACCCGGGCTTCGCCCGCTCACCATGGCAGAGGTGGCGGATGCCACAGGGCTTAGCGAGTCAACTGTAAGCCGCGTCGCGAACAGCATAACCATGGATACGCCTCGAGGGATAATCAGCATGCGCTACTTCTTCCACTCAGGCATCGGAGCGAACCCTACCGGCGATGGAGCATCTTCCATGGCAGTCAAGGCGGCTATCCAAGAATTGGTCGATGCCGAGGACAAGCACCACCCTCTAAGCGACACAAAGCTCATGGAGTTGCTCAATGAGAGGGGGATGCCCGTGTCAAGGCGCACTGTGAACAAATATCGAACAGCGCTCGGGATACTCTCCGGATCGAAGCGCAAGGTATATTGACACTATCGGATGGGCTTGCATTGTGCCGCCCAATGAAATGCAAGGCTTCCTCACACGAATCAAGCACACGCACTTTCCGTCATGAAGAGAACGCCCAATGTTCCCGGCCCGCAATGACATGATATGGTGCAACTTGCCACCGTGTCGTATATCCTCTTGAAGCCGCGCGCCTCAAGATCGCGCCTAAGGTCATCCACTATCTCCTCGTCGACACCTGAGTGGGTTATGAACACCTCATCTTTGATGACATCGGGATATTGCGCAAGCGTGTCGTCAACGTACTTTTCCAACACACGTTTCTGCTTGCCGCGATAGAGCTTGCCCACCTTCATGGCTCCACTGCTGTTATCGACTAGGATCCCCGGCTTGAAGCTTAGCTTCTTGCCCAGATAAGCCACAAGAGAGGGACATCTTCCTCCGGCTGCAAGGAACTCCATCGTATCGAGAACGAACGATGCATGGGAACGATCATGAAGATCCTTCGAGGCCTCGGCTATCTCTTCTGCAGTCTTGCCCTCATCGCGCATGCGACACGCAGCGAGCACTTGCAACCCTACCCCGGTCGACAGGCTCTTACCATCGATGACGTACACGCCTTCCATCTCATCAGCAGCCATCTTCGCATTCTCGAATGCAGCTGAAAGCGCACTTCCAAGATCGAAATGAACCACATTGGATCCATCGGATGTTAGCTCTTCGAAGTAGCGCTTATATTGGTCTTTCGTACAAGCGCCGGTCTTTGGAAGCGATCTGTCATCGTAATAGCCCGCAAAGATATCACCAGGGGTAATATCGATGTTGTCCAAATGATCCTTCCCTCGGAATTCTATGTGGAAGGGAAATGTTCTGACATGATGCTCGGCAAGCTGCTCTTTGGATAGATCGCAAGTGCTATCGGCGCTGATGACCACTTTCTCCATTTTTCGCCTACTCTCAAGTTCGACTCTCAAGATCGGTTGATTTGATATAGATTGTATTCTCGAATCCCTTCCTTTGCATCATGATTTTTGCCAAGATCATCAGCGGCAGTCGGATCAGATCGATATGGCATGCGCATCGCGATACTATTCAGTAAACATCTTGGATGCAAAACGGTGACGAAACCTTCAAACCTGCCTCAGCTTTTCGCTTCATGTCTAGAATGATTCGCATCGTATTCGATGAGAGCGATATTTAGAAAGGTTGATGAAAATGAAAGGCGATCCGAAACTAATCGACAAACTGAATTACCTGCTAGAGGGCGAGCTTACCGCCATCAATCAGTATATGGTCCATGCAGAGATGTGCGAAGATTGGGGTTATGACAAACTGTCGAAGAACTTCAAAGATCGTGCTATAACCGAGATGCATCATGCTGAGCACTTGATCGAGAGGATCCTGTTCCTTGAGGGCAAGCCTATCGTATCGAACCTCAATCAGTTGCATATCGGATCCACGGTTCCGGATATCGTGAACAACGATCATGCATCCGAGATCCAGACCGTACAGGACTACAACGATGCCATCAAGCTTGCAGCCGAGGTTGGCGATAACGCCACACGCGATAAGCTGAAGGAGATCCTGATGGATGAGGATCGTCATGTTGACGAGCTTGAAGACCTCCAGGACGAGATCGACCAGATGTCGCTTCAGATCTTCCTATCAACACAGATGTAAAGTCCAAGAACACACATCGAAAAAGGCGCACATCGTGCGTCTTTTTCATCTGAACGGCAGATTCTTCAGATACGCGAGCAATGCTCTCGGTTGATGTGTAGTGGGCGGTCCATTCGACTCCATTCGCATTCGCTCATTTCGCTCAGGATGACGATCTTATGGTTAAGCCTTCGGTTTTGCTTTTATGGTTTTAACCGCCCACAAAAGGGCGATCAAGATCGCCCTCTACGCGATGGCGGATGTGACCTACCCACTACGCGATGACTTCGGTCGACTCGACTTCGCCAACATACCATCTCATGAACTTCTCGAACGTCTTGCGCAACACAAGCCCGATGATGGCGGCCGGGATGAGGAACAGCGCAAGCTCGCCCATCTGGATCCAATAATCGCCATTGAACATGCCGAACATAGCCGATCGCATAGCGTTGACCACATGGGTGGCAGGAAGCCACGGGCTCAATCCTTGCACGAAATCTGGAAGTATCTGGAGCGGATAGGAACCACCACAACCTGTGACCTGCATGATGAGCAAGATCACTGCAAGCGCCTTGCCTAGATTCGCGAATGCCGAAACGAACGCATCGATCAAGAACGTGAAGACGAAGCCTCCGAACCAAAAGACCAGCATCAACAGCACAGGCTCTGCCACCTGCACCTGCAAGAAGAAGATATTGCCCAACCCCATGAGCGTCATCTGCGCGAATGATAGCAGCTCCATCGTGCAAAAACGTCCGATGAACAGCTCGCGAGGCTTCGGATCCACCATCACCTTTTGGGCGCGCCTCGAAACATTCGGCTTCACCACAACGAGTATCAGCAGCGACCCTATGAACATCCCGAGCGCGGAATAGAATGGCGCCATGGCCGAGCCGAAGTTCCCGGAAGCGAATACCGCATGACGCTCGATGCCGACAGGAGCCGAGAGAGCGCTTGAGAGCACACCGGCGTCCTCCGAGAGCAGATCCTTGAGCTTGTCCACATCGCCCGATGCAAGAGCTTCGTTCATGGCATCGGCGACATCCCTTACCTTGGAAGCTGCTTCACGAAGGGTATCTATCGCAGCATCGATCTTCCCCTGTGCTGTCGAAAGCGATCCCTCGATGGAATCAGCGGAACCGATGAGCGATGAAGATGCCCCGTCAAGCCCATCAAGGTTCTTGGACAGATCCTCGGCAAAGACAGAAGCGCTGTCCGCCAATTGCTGAAGCCCGGGTCTGATCGTATCGTTGAACTCATTGCGAACGCCATCGATGCTGGCCTTCGCCTCTGAGGCAAGCGCCTTGACCTCTTCATGCGATCGATTCGCATCGGCAACTCCTTGGTCCAGCCCATCGGCGGCATCGCGTATGCTTGCCTGCATGCGATCCACCGAGTTCGCCGCATCACGCATCCGTTGCGCAGCGCTATGCAATTCCGTGGCATACTGCGGCATCGTGTTCGCCAAAGCATCCAACGAATCAGCCATCGCGTTGTAGTCGTTCTTCATCGCCTCCATCGAATCAGCGATGGATCGCAGACCGGCGGATGATGCCGATGCTGTGCTGCTCGCCGTAGCGAAAGCATTGTCCACCGTGGTCGAGATCTGATCGAACGAACGCGCTGCGGAATCAAGCGCATTATCCATAAGATCAGCCGAAGAAGCCACGGCCTCGCTCAAAGATCCGATAGCCCCAAGGCCTTCAGAGGCACTTCCACGAGCATCGCTAACAGCCTGCTCTGCTGCCACCACAAGACCTGCGCAGTCGCGCACGATGCTTTGCGAGGATGATACCAACCTGCCATAGAGATCCAGAACCGTGGCTGTACGTTCGATCCCATCAGCCATCTCGTTCACATGATCGGCGATATCGGCGATGCGCCCATCGACATCCATCTCTGAAGCGTATCTTGAAATGGAATCTGCAAGGCCTATCGATATCTCAGAGAGCGTTTTCGCGAAAACGGAGTTGACCTCGTATGAGATCGTATCGGCTCCCGTATCGGTGACCTTCGGGGAGATGGCATTGCTCTTCTCGTTGGAGTAATAGACGATCTGGGCGTGCTGGACGTCATCGGAATAGAATGTGAGCATATCCCGACTGAACTGCTTCGGGATGACAACGGCAGCATAATACCGACCACTGCGTGCCCCGTCGATGGCATCTTGCTCATCCGTGAATTCCCAATCGATCTGGTCATTGGCTCGAAGCGCAGACACCACCTGATCGCCGATGTTCACCTCGATCGGGATCAGATCGCTCTTGTAGCCCTCATCGGTATTGGCCACAGCCACGCGGATGTTGCCGGTATTATCGAACACGTTCCAGCATGCGATGATGTTGTACCAAGCGAAGATGGACGGCATCACTATGAGACCGATCGCTATGATGCAGCTCACCACATTGGAGAACATGTGCCTCACGTCACTCTTGAAGAGGCGCCAGATATTACTCATCATCCGCCTCCTTGTTAGGCTTGTCAGGCTTGTCAGGCTTGTCAGGCTTGCCGACCTTGGCAGACTTCGTGGCCTTGACAGACTTGACGGCGTTGTCAGACTTGACGGGCTCTCCGGCCTTGTCAGGCCTTTCAACCCTGCCGGGCTCTCCGACCATCTCCATCTTGTTACGGTCAAGATACATGCTTCGCAACTCGGATTCGCTCATATCGTCAAGGCGCATCTGTCGCTCGATGCTCGCTCGCAAGCTCTCGATCACAACGAGCGCAACGAAGACGATTATGAGCCACGCAAGCCACACATTGAGCACGACTATCTTCTCTTCTGTTGTGAGCGAGAAAACCACGGTGAAGATCACAGGGACAACGATGCCGATGATGGCGCACCACTTGATGAGCTTGGGGTACAACCGGCGGAAGCGTTCGTAGCGCTCATCGAGAGCGCGGCGGTATTCCTCACGATCGGCAAGCGCACGTATGACCTGCGAGAAACGGTACCGCCTGGTCGGAACCTCCACATCCTCGCCATTGTAGATACCGCTCTGCTTGATCTGCCTGGCAACCATGCGATTGACATTCGACAGGAAAGGACGGACTAGGATGCCCACTGCCATGGAAATGGCAAAGAACAGCACAAGGATCAGAATGTCGTTGAGATAGTGAAGGCCATAGAAACCGCAGATGGATTCGCGCATGGCGCTGATGCCATACGTGAAAGGAAGGATGGGATAGATCGCCTGGAAGAACGGCGCGGTCATCTCGATGGGATAAAGGCCTGTAGCTCCCGGGATCTGCGCGAAGACCAACACGATGCAGATCCCCTTTCCGATATGTTGCAGCGTGACCGAAAGGGCATAGATGATGGACAGATATGCCAACGAGGATATGATCGCAGCGAAGAACAGCGCTGGAAGGTTCTGGATCTCCACACCGATGATCGGAAGCCCCGCGCAGCATATCGTCGCCTGCAAAACGACCATTATCGCGAATAGAAGGAAGCGCCCAAGATAGCGCTGTGTCAAGGTGAGCCCCTTGATCCCCTTCCCATCCACCTCCTGGCGCATGATGACCATGAGCATGAAAGCCCCGATCCAAAACGTCAGATTCATAAACAGAGGCGCCATCGCAGCACCATAGGCGTTGAGCGTATAGAGCTGCTCTGTCACAAGATCTGTAGGCGAGCCGATGAAGTCCGCTATACTCTTGGCATCCAGCCCATCTGCTGCATCGCTTCCCAGAAGCTGTGCGATGGCATCCGATGCACCGATGCTCACGATGTCATCACGAATGGTTCCCAGCTCCTGCTTCAACGCACCGACAAGATCGATCGTCTGCTGCAGAGCCTCTTTGGTCACCCCGAGCGTCTCGTCCATATCATCGGTCAGATCGGATGCCTGCCTGATGAGAAGACGCTGCGAATCAATGGAAGAAGCCATGGCCGATGTCGCCTGCGACAATGCCGCGAGCGAATTCTCAAGCGATGGGATGACCGAACCGAACAAGGTGTCCGAATAGCGTGACGCGTCCTCTGTTGCCTGTTGTACTGCATCGTTTATAGCATTCATATCCGCAAGCGCTGACTCCGTTACCTGGCCTGCACGATCATTGGCTTGCTCCAACGTCTGCAGATTCGCTTTCGCACGGTCGTTGGCATTCTCAAGGGTCGATATAGCCTGAAGGAGCTCGGACTTGCCGGCAGTCCCATCGGGCACAGAGTTCGCGATCTGTCTCAGGCTTTCTATCGCAGCATCGTTTCCTGCCACGATCGCGTTCGCATCTCCGATAGCCGAAGCGATATCCCCTTGCGCAGCTCCGGCCGCTCGAGCCAGATCAGCGGCGGTCTGAGCCGCCTGAGCCGAAGTCTGCGAAATAAGACGGATGCTCTGGTTCACTGCCGGCATAGCTTCGGCGGAAAGCTTCGAAAGATCGGACTGAAGCGACGATGAGAGCCCCGATATCGTATTAAGGGAATCAGCCGCTTCATCTATAGCCGAACGCGCAGAAGAAAGCGATCCTCTCACATCGGAGACCTTCGATGACATGGAATCCGCAGCCCCCATGAGCTCTTCCAACGATGCGCTCACCTCATCGATGCGCTCAAGAGCTATGGCTATCTGAGCCGAAGCGCTGGATTGCCTTTCCTCATTGCGATCACGCGACTGTGCGATAGCCGCATCGATCGCCTCGATCGCTTTCTCGCTCACCGTTTGCACGAAGGTCGAATTTATCGTCTCATCCAGTGTGGTAGCTCCCGAATCGGTGATCTTAGGAGCCACCGGACCGGCTTTCTCGTTCACGTAATACTCGATATCAGGCTTGATGAAATCTCCGGTCGTGATCGTCAGCAAATCTTCCGAAAAGTCCTTCGGGATGACGAAGACAGCATAGACTTGCCCGGACTGCAACTGGAACATCGCATCATCGTAGTTGGAGAACCCCCAAGAAAGCTGGTCATTGTCTTTGAGCGCGTCCACGATGAGATCGCCGACATCTATATCGCCCGTAAGTTCGCTCGAAGCTCCTTCGTCCTCGTTCACGACCTCAACCCGAAGATTGCCCGTATTGCTGTAAGGATTCCAAAAACCGATGACGTTGTACCAGGTATAGATGGATGGAAGGATAAGGAGCGCCAGCACGACAACTATAGCCGGTGGCACCTTGAGCAAACGCAGAATATCGCGTTTAAGGATGTGAAGAACGTTCTTCATGGTCTTCGAGGGCGGCTATCCTTCCATGCGCCGGCAATGCTATCAGCCGACGGATACGCTTTTACTAGCTTCTAAGTGTATCCATAAAATGATAGCCTTGTTGAACGATTTGGTAACGCCATTTTCGAATTCGGAAAAGCAGAGGCGTAACCTGCTGACGAAACGAACCTATCCGTCAACTTTGCGCAAGGTCATCGGATAGACCGGCCAATATGGCGAAGATATGTATCGAATGTTAACACTTCGTAAAATCGCATGATCCTTTGGACATATGGGTTTCATTCACCGATCGTAAGTGTTAGGCTTGCTGCTCACCAAAAACAGGTGGCATTGATGCGAAACGATCAATGAAGCTATGAAACGATCAAGAAAGGGTCATCATGAACGCGTATTTGATTGCTGCTAAAGCGAATGCTTGGGAGATCAATCAGCATGTAGGACAGACAATCGAGGCCAATCAGCCAAGCCACATGATCGAAGCTATCGGACGTGGGGAGGGTTGCTCTCGGGAAGATCGCGAGAAGATGATCCGTAACCACCGCCTGTTCAAGAATTTCTTCTCTGAGAACTGATCCTTCTCTGAGAACTCGAACACACGAAAAGAGCGCAACGGGAATTTGCTCGTTGTGCTCTTTTTTTGGATTTGCTTGTCTAAAAGCCAAAATGCAACTGGAAAAAGCAATAGGTCGAAGGCAGTCCTCTCTATTAGCGACACATTGTCGGGTAATGGCTATAATATGCTTCGAGGATGTTGAACCAAGGAACGAACGAGGGGTTCGCAACGATGATCAAGAACGATTTTCTGGGGGATGAGGTTGCACGCTTGGGTTTCGGCGCCATGCGTCTTCCTGTAATAGGTGGCGATAATTCCACTATCGATCAAGAGCAGATGAGCAAGATGGTGGACATCGCTATCGAGAACGGAGTGAACTACTTCGATACGGCATATCCGTATCATGGTGGCATGTCGGAAGTGGCTCTCGGCAAAGCGCTTTCGCGCTATGACCGCAACTCCTACTATCTGGCGACGAAGTATCCCGGCCATCAGATATCAGATTCGTACGATCCGGCCGCGATCTTCGAAGAGCAGCTGCAAAAATGCGGAGCGGATCACTTCGATTTCTATCTTCTCCACAATGTATACGAAGCATCCATAGATATCTACACGGATGAGAAGTGGGGCATCGTGGATTATTTCGTGGAACAGAAGAAACTCGGACGCATCCGCCATCTGGGCTTCTCGAGCCATGGACGTCCCGACAATCTCCATGCGTTCATCGAATACGGCGCGCGAAGATACGCCGAATTGGAAAAGAGCGACCCCGATGCCGCGAAACTCTTTGCCGGCAACAACGTTATGGAATTCTGCCAGGTCCAGATGAACTATCTCGATTGGACTTTACAGGATGCTGCGAAGAAGGCAGCTATCTTGGAGGATGCCGGGCTTCCAATAGTGGTGATGGAGCCGTTGCGCGGCGGGAAGCTGGCAAAGTTTGGCGAAGATCAGGTATCGCGCCTTCATGAATTGGATGCAGTGCGTTCAACGGTCGAGTGGTCATTCCGTTGGCTTCAAGCCATCGAGAACGTGAAGGTTATCCTTTCCGGAATGTCCGATATATCACAGGTCGAAGAGAACTGCCGCATCTTCGAGGATACAAAGCCGCTTACTGCTGAAGAGGAAGCTGCGCTCATGGAAGTCGCCGAATCGATGAAGAGCGGAGTTCCATGCACAGCTTGCAAGTATTGCATCGATTCTTGCCCGCAAAACATAGATATCCCGATGCTTTTGGCAACATTCAACGACATGAAATACGACACGAGCTTCACAATATCCATGCAGATGGACACGGTGCCCATTGGGCGGCGTGCCCAGGATTGCATATCGTGCCGCGCATGCATGAGGATGTGCCCACAGGGGATCGACATTCCAGCAGCGCTCGCCGATCTGGCTGCGGCGCTCGAGAAGATGCCGAAATGGGTAGATCTGTGCCGTCAGCGTGAAGAGGCTGCTGCCAAGTTGCGCGAACAGAGCGCTTAGCACATACGCATTGCGTGTCGAAGCATGCCAGAGAAGGAAAAGCTATAGACCTTCACACCTAGGCGATGCTCAGCAAGCATGAAACGATCTTCGAAACGAAGAGCGCCGCGAAGATCCTTACAGGTTCGGATCGGTTCGGATCAGATAAATTAGATAACGTAGAAGAAGATCGAAAAGAATTGGAGCACAGACCCGGCAAGCACGAACACATGGAAGATGGAGTGCATGAATTTCACCTTCTTGAACAGGTAAAATACCGCCCCCACCGTGTAGCTTATTCCACCGGCTACTAAAAGCCAGAAGCCTACCGGATCCATAACGCTGAACAATGTGGGTACGAACGCGACAATGCACCAACCCATGATCACATAGATGACAGCCGACACCCAACGCGGACGAAACGTCCAGAATGCCTCGAACGCAACTCCGACAACCGCCATGACCCAGATGATGATGGCAAGAGCCAACCCCCATGTTGGCCAAAGGGTTATGAGGCAATACGGGGTGTATGTTCCGGCGATGAGTATGTATATGCAGCTATGATCTAAAACCTTGAACACGCGTTTGGCCTTTTCCGGTGCAAGCGCATGGTATAGCGTTGACATGAGATATTCGATAAGCAACGAGATGCCGTATATCAGCGAAGATGCCAGAAGGATGCCCCCGCCATCCGTTACCGATTTCACAATGAGTAGCACGAGCGCAGCTATTGCAAGCGCAGCGCCCACACCATGCGTCACGGAATTAGCGATCTCTTCGCCTAGGGTGTATTCACGCGCGGTGTGCTTCTTCGTCCTTACACCGAACGGCACTTTTGCCTGACTGCTTGCCATGTCAACCTTCCCCATTCACTTGCATGAAACGAATTAGCGCGCGCCACCGCCGCCACCGAATCCGCCACCACCGCCGCCGGAGAATCCGCCACCGAATCCACCTCCGGAAGAGAATCCACCACTCGATGCAGCAGACAGAGCTGCCTGCGCCGTGCTCATGGTGTTCGAGATGCTGGCGCTGAATGTGGCCGAAGCGCTCATCATCACGAATCCGCTCGGCGTGCGCAAAGGCGAATACCAGAACCACCAAGGAACATAGTTCACCGATTGATCCATAGCTATGGTATCGAACAGCTCAGGCACGGTATTGCGCAACTCTTCGATGGCACGCTTAGCTACGCCGAAGATATAGGCGTAGATCATGAATTCGCCCCAAACCTTCACATCCGTAGGCGGCCGCTCGTCCAAACGTGAGAAGTCGGTGAGCCAATTCTTCAGCGCCTCGCATCTGGCGAATATCTCATTGCCATGCCATGTGCGCCTTGGCATGAACACCGATATAACGCACAAGATGATACCTGCAGGAACCAGGAAGATGGCAGGCATGAAATTCTCGATCATGAACGACAGGATAAGGCTGCCTATGACATAAAGACCGCCGATCAGAGCCATCGTCCCTGAAAGGATGCTGCCTTTCGCCTCGAAGAAGTCCTGGGCATTCGTCAGGTTCGACAGAACCCCTTGCCACTCTTCAATGGCATCCACGTACTCTTTCGGGTTCTCCTTGCCATAGATACCGATCGATGCCATCCAAACCGATGGCGCACCGCCTGCTATCTTATCGAATATCAAGCTCATCGTAACCGATTCGAGCGCATCCAATTTGACATCGGCGCTGTTATCCATCCGCGTAAGGTAATAGTCATCAACGGTCTTCCCGCGTGCATCGGTATAGCTTCCCACATCGATGCGGATCGCGCCCTTATGGCAAAGCTGCATCAAAGTGACCGTAAGGTCGTTGTTGCTGTGCTTATCCCAACGCCACAGTCGGGCTATAACGGCCGGATCCACTCCCTTCTCGGGAACATCGCGCCAGTACTTTTCGGTGAAGTTGGGCTTGTGTTCTTTGCCATGACGAACCAACAGCACGATGGCGATGACAACGGATGCCACAGCTACAAGGGCGAGCACTACTACGAAGAATATGGATCCTGCCCGCAAAGCATTCGCCTCATCTGCCCACTGCTTCTCCTCCTGAAGCACATGATCGAGACGCGCAACTCCGCTATGCGCAGAGGCGGCCTGCGCGCTTAGGGCTGTGAGCCAATCGCGGGGAAAGACCACTCGCGCTTCGGCGAACTGCTCGGCATCAACCTTGGGAACATGGAAAACAACGATGCCGTCATCCTGTATATCAACGCTGCCATTTAGCGGACCGTGCCCCCATGCGCGCACGTTCTGACCGGCATCCACGCTTTGTCCCGCCGGCACCGGCAGTTCAAGAGAAAGCGTAACGTTCGAAGAGGCCACGCTCCAACCGCTGCCAACGTATTGCCAATAGACCTCGGCAACATCGTCATATGCCTGAACGCCGTTCACGACCGTGTAATCCAGCTGAAATGTCGCTTGCGTGTTCCTCAGATCGAAGAATGCATACACTGTGTTCTGAGCGCTATCGAATGAATAGGCCACACCGCCCGGGCCACCCTGTGTGCGCCATAGAGTGTTGAAAGGAACTTCGGGCATGGCTTCATAGGAACCGGGTGATGTCGAGCCCTCTTGGCCGCCCACCGCCATGGCCAAAGAATCGATCTCGATCGAAGCGTTAGCGGGAAGGTTCGCACCGAGCTCCCACCAAACGGCCGTGAAGCTGCCATCGAAATCGAACGTGCGCTGTTCGCTGACTTGGAGCGATGCATCGGTTTCTACCACGGCGTTGATGTTCACTTCAGGACATGTGTAGTCCTTCGCGAACGCAGATGATGAAGGAAACAGCACAAGGAATGCCAAGACCACGATCATAACTGCCATCATGAACGCGACGGTAGCACTGGAAAAGCGCACTGAGCGCATAGCGGAAACCCCGCCTGCGGAAGAGCCGCTTTCGATCTTGAGTGATCGCATCTTACGAGTCGAAATCAACGCGAGGCGCAGTCTGTGCGCCATCCTGGGCCGTGAAGCTATCATAGGGCTTGAACATCCCGGAGAACAGCACGCCGGGGAACGTCTGGATAGCGGTGTTGTATGTCATGACCGTGTCGTTATACGATTGTCGCATATAGCTTATCTTGTCCTCGGTCTGGGCAAGCTGCAACTGAAGCTGTTGGAAGTTCGCGTTCGCTTTCAGATCGGGATAGGCTTCGGCCACGGCGAACAGGCTCTTGAGCGTTCCGGTAAGGGCGTTATCCGCCTCCATCTTCCCCTCAGGAGTATTTGCGCTCATCACAGCACTACGTGCGGCGGTAACTGCATCGAGGGTCTTCTGCTCGTGCGAAGCATAGCCCTTTACCGTTTCCACCAGATTAGGTATCAGATCCAATCGACGTTGAAGCTGCACATCTATCTGCGACCAGGCGTTCTCCACACGATTGCGCAGCTTCACCAGATTGTTGTAAAGCGCGATAACAGCGATGACGAGTATCACGAAGATGGCGATGATGATTCCTACTACAATAAGGATGGGAGTCATATCCCGACCTTTCTCTTGATGGCTGCTCAGCGCTTCAGAGTCGAGCAGCTGAATCGAAAACACGCAAAGTATACCAAACAGAAGAGCTCATCGAAGGGCATCGGGGCTTGCGAGCGCCACGCAACCGAAAGCATTCGGACCGCAATGCGAGGAGATGACGCATCCTGCCTGCAGCCACCTGATCTCTCGGAAACCCGCTTCCTTGGCTTTCGTGCTAGCAACCTCGCGCGCTTTTTCCGGCAAACCGCTCGAATAGAGAAGCACCACCTGCTCCAGATCGAGCGGCTGGGCGAAGAACTCATCGAGGAACTGGCCGATGATCTTCTTGAGGCTTCCTCGCAGCTTCTTCTTCAAAGCCAGCTTCCCCTCTTCTATCTCTATCACAGGACGGATGTTCAAAAGCTGCGCCGCCATGAAGCCGGCGTTCCCAAGGCGTCCTCCAGCTTTGAGAAAGGCAAGGTCATTCGGGATGAAACCGAGCCTGATGCGCTCTATCAAGCTATGGGCATAAGCGAGTGCATCGGCCATCGACACGTTTCCGCCACTGACGTATTGAGCCACCTTTTCCGCGATCAATCCGTAAGCACCGGTCACGGTCTGCGTATCCAGACACGTTATGCGCGGCTCGGTCTCAGAGGCATCGAGTGCGGAAAGGAATGACCTTGTAAGATCGCTGGAAAGCGCGAGATGCAAGATCTCCGCATCGGCATCTTCCTTCAAGATGCGGTCGAACACCGCTTCATAATCTGCCGGTGAACATGCGCTTGTTTTGGGCATCACGTTCTCTTCGGCACATATGGCAAGCATATCATCCGGGGATATCTCTCCATCATCGAATGCAACATCACCGAGCGACATATGGAACGGGATGACCTCTATCCCCAGCTCCGACGCCCGCTCAGGAGGTATATCAGCTCCTGAATCAACGGTCACCCTGATATTACCCATGCGCTTTCCTTAGAACGATCCGATGTTCTTACCAATATTACAACGAATGTTTAGAAATACCCTTCGGCGATGGAGTCTTCCACATCGTCCTCTTCAACATAATTCGGATCATCCATATCGACAACGCCTGTGGATTCCATGCTGATGCGATCCTTTGGATCAACGTTTTGATCGGTATTATCCGAAGCGATCGCTTCGTTATCCTTGATGGACATGATGCGCCTCCCAATTCAAGCCGTCCGACAGTTTTCGTCATTGTACGTTGTGGTCGTTGCGATATCCCTCGCAACGTGAAAGCGTTTCAAAATCGAAACATCCAAGATGCATGATGCAAATCCAAAACATATAGAAAGGTCGAAGGCATCCTTTTTCGATTTGCTCTGAACACTAGCTTTAATATGCTTTCGTAAGAAAGCAATACATGAATGCATGAAGGAGCGAACCGCTGATGCGTAAGCATCGAGAGTGAGCGCCAAATGCGAAAAAGGATACCTTCGACCTGCAATGATCCGGCATCAGTCGATGGGGAGATTCTCCACTTCGGCTTCGAGCGGCAGCGGTACCTCTCCCGATTGCGAGGTGTCGCTCACACCGGTTCCCCACGAATCTTCGTATCCCGGCAAGATGATGTTCAGCAGGATACCGACTATGGATCCGATGGCAAGACCGGAAAGCGAAATGGTCACCGCACCGACAGGGATCACGATGGCGCCTGCCGTACTGTAGGCGATCCCAAGCGACAGTACGAGTATGAGCGCCGTGATCAGCACATTGCGGCTCTTCATGAAGTCGACATGGTTCTCTACAAGATTCCTAATGCCCACGCTCGATATCATCCCATAGAGCACGAGCGAGACCCCGCCGATCACGCACGCAGGCATCACCGCGATGATCGCCGCGAACTTCGGGCAGAACGAGAACACGATCGCGAAGACGGCCGCTATGCGCACCACCCTGGGATCGAAAACGCGTGTAAGCGCAAGAACGCCTGTGTTCTCTCCATAGGTGGTATTCGCCGGAGCACCGAAGAGCGATGCGAGGATGGTGGCGAAACCATCACCTAGAAGCGTGCGATGAAGACCGGGCTCAACAAGATAGTTCCGATTGCATGTGGAGCTGATGGCGGATATATCGCCGATGTGCTCGATCATGGTGGCGAAGGCCAACGGCATTATGGTGATGATGGCCGTTATGGCAAGCCCGGCATCGAAATCGGTGCCGAAGATAGAGAACACGGTATTGGACCATATGACAGGAAGCCCGATCCAATCCGCTTCGGCCACAGGGGTGAAATCAACAACGCCGCATATCGCCGCCACGATATAAGAGCCTATCACTCCGAGAAGTATCGGGATGATGCGGATCATCCCGCGACCCCATATATTGGCCACTATGATGATGGCGATCGCAACGATCGCGATAGGCCAATTCGTCTCACAGTTCGCGATAGCGGAACTGGCAAGGATCAATCCGATGCATATGACTATAGGCCCTGTTACCACGGGAGGGAAGAAGCGCATGACGCGCTCGGTTCCGAAGATGCGAAACAATGCCGCCAGAAGAAGATACAAAAGTCCCGAACAGGCAACTCCCAAACACGCATAGGGCAATAGATCCGCTTCTCCATTCGGAGCGATGGCGGCATACCCGGCGATGAACGCAAATGAAGATCCAAGGAAGGCCGGCACTTTCCCCTTGGTTATAAGATGGAAGAGAAGCGTTCCCAATCCGGCGAACAAAAGCGTGGCTGAGACTGAAAGACCGGTAAGGGTTGGCACAAGGATGGTCGCGCCGAACATCGCGAACATGTGCTGCAAACCGAAAAGACCCATCTTCGGCGCACCGAGCTTGCGCGCATCATAGACCGCATCGGCCGCATCCGGAGCGCCCATGGTCGGACATTCAACATCCCGGCGCTTTGATGATACCTTCGGCTCATCGATGAATTCGCCCGATATGTGCTCGGAGATCTCTTCTACTGCTTCGTTTGCGGAAGACCCGCTTTGCCCTTTCGACATGAGGCTCCTTTGCTGCTGGGATCGCATAGGACGGACAGGGATGATCGCTTGATAACGCTAGCATGAGCGATCCATCTCATTGTATGACATACCGCTTCCGCAAAGGCTATGAATCAAAGTGCGGTTTTCAAGCTAATGGGCGATCCCGTGCATATTTGATATGCAACTCGGTAGCACGATCATGCAAGTCGCGCCTTGAAGCCTTGAACAGCGATCCGGGTTCTCCCATACTATCCGTGAAAAGAAGGAGAACCTATGAAGATAAACGTGCAAGAAGAACCGAGTGCGCAAGACATAACCGTCAACATCATATGCCCGCGCATAGATGATCGCATTCGTCGGATCATCGCAGCCGCTGAGGTTAGCGAGATGAAGCTTGCGGGGATGTCGGAGGGTTTCCTTTGCATGGTAGACCTTGCAGGTGTTCTCTACATCGAAAGCGTCGATAGGAGCACTTTCATCTATACAGCCGACAAAGTGGTCGAATCGAATTCGCCTTTATCCGAGCTAGAAGAAGAGCTTTCAGATACAGAGCTCGTACGTGCCACGCGACAGATGCTCGTGAATCTTGCACACGTGAACGGGATCCGCCCGTATCTGAACGCGCGCTTGGAACTTGTGCTCGACAATGGCGAACACATTATCGCGTCCAGACAATTCGCACCAACCATCAAAGAACGTATAGGGCTGTAGCTCTTTGGATGTAACCATTTATCAGGATTCTCGGGAAAGGATCGGAAATGAAGGAATACGTGAAGAGGATCGCCTTATCCGCCTGCGTGATGTTCACCATATTCATGGCCTTTTGGTGCCTGGCGGCTCTACTGTTCAGTGGACCTGAGTACGGATTGATCGTAACGCTTTCGGTCCTTGCTGCATCAGTGGCATTCGCCATCTTGCGCGGCATCTGGTTCACGGACAAGGTGATACGCAAGCTAGCCTACACACTTCGCATCTTCGGGTTCGGCATCACATCGTTTTTCCTGCTTTCGCTATGCGCTTGGATAGGAAGCTGGTTTCCTTTGGACGATCCTTGGGCGTGGCTAACGTTTGCATCCATCTTCCTCGCGTTCCTTGTCATCTTCTGCTTCGCTTATCAGATCCACTTCAAGAGGACGGTCGGCAATTTCGATGCAGCCTTGCAGCAGTACCACGAACGTATGGGTCGCTGATCCGAATCACGATGCGGCAAAGCGCGATAAAGAAGCCGCGCCATATTGACATAGGAGGATGTTCCTTACTCCTCTTTGCCCTTTTCGGCTAGCTTGGTCACGCGGCGCGAATATATGAATGAGAGCACCGCTGCCAAAACAACGAAAACGATCGCAAGATAGACGGTTATCATGAAACCGCTGCTGTATGCATCCATTTTCGATACGCCGCTTTCCATCAGGTGATGGACGCGCCCAGACATGATACCTACGAAAAGCGCCGAGGAGATGGATCCCGCTATCTGGACCAATGTTGAATGGATTGAAGACCCGCTAGTAGACAGCTCGGGCGGCAGCACCTCGAGATCGACGCTCTTGATCGATGGGTACTCCGCACCGATACCGGCGCATGCCAACGCCATGCAGCACACGATGGCAATGGTGATATCGAGCTTCGTGAACACAGCAAGCGCAACGAAACCGATCAAGCATACGCCGAATCCGATGGGAACGAGCGGCCAAACACCGGATCGCCCGAGCACCCTGCCGCTTACGAAGCACAGCAGCGCATAGCAAAGAGTGGCCGGCGCTATGAGGCAGCCTGCTATGAATGCTGAGAATCCGGCGACCCCTTCCAAATAAAGAGGGATGAGCAGGCTTAGATATATCGAGCTCATATAGCTCAAGACGATGAGCGTTTCACCCAATGCGTATGTCTTGTCCTTGAACGGCTGCATGTCCAATAGCGGATGCTCGATGTGCCCCTGACGATGCACGAACCAGGCACAGATGACGATCCCACCGAGCATGAGGCCAGCCATAGGAAGAGGATCGCGCGTTATCTCGTTAAGCCCGATCATAAAAGCAGCCAGCCCGACCGTTATGAGCACCACGGAAAGCGCATCTATCGGAAGCTTCTGACGCGGCATGATATCGGTGATAACGCGACCCGCGAAAAAGAACAGAACGAACGCCATGATCGTGGGGATGGCGAATAACACGCGTAAACCGAAATAGGTCAGAACGAGTCCGGCGATGATAGGCGCAACAGCAAGCCCAAGGCCTATCACTCCGCTGTCGATGGCAAGCAGCTTGCCTGCTGCATTCTTCGGAGAAAGATTCAGGAGAGCCTCATTGACCACTGGGAAATAGAGCCCCGTTGCCACCGCTTGGATAAGACGCGCGACCACAAGCGATGCGAAATCCCACGACACGACTCCAAGGAGCGATCCGAGAAACGACATCACCAACCCGAACATCATTATCTTCTTAAGCCCGTAACGTCTGAGCATTATGGCAGCAAGGACGATGACTATACCGGCCACTATCGAATAACCGAGCACCAGAAGGTTGGCCTCGGAAAGGCGGACATGATATTCGGCCGATACGTAATCCAGGGCGATGTTCATTATCGACTGCATGAATGAAGCCAGCAGATTGCACGCGAACAGCACGATTATCATGCGCTGTCGACGTTTCGCCGAGATGCTCTGAGATGCTTGCGTCATGCGTCCGACCTTCGTTCTTCGCCCTTATCGAATGCCTCTATCGAAGCCTCTATCGAAGAAAGATTATATGGTCGCCTTTCCGGCGCATCTCATTTCCGATCTGCTTTGTCATTCATTTGGAAAGAGAACGTTGAATTGAGCGAGCCAAGAAACCCTTCCTAGGGCGATATCACGCCGCCGCGTAGTGGGCGGTTAAGATCACCCCGCCCCTATACGGATAAGCCTTCAGCGCAACGCGTAGTGGGCGGTTTTAACCGCCCACATGAGAGCGATCGAGGCTGCCCCTATCAAGACAGACCTAAAGGTCTGCGCTACGATCCTAGAGCATGTGCACTGAGATCCTAAACGACCGGATCAATGCGTGAATGGCGATATCCACTGATAAAGGACGGCGTTATCATCGTTCAGGCGGAAAACCCGTGCGCCTTCCACCTTGGCGTCAGGACAAATGCTCTGGATGTGCTCGGGTGCCTTGCCCATCGGGCTTCCACCACTCGTTGCGAATGGCACGATCAGCTTCCCTGAAAGATCGTAGGATTCCAAGAACGTGTCGATGATGCGCGGCTCGACATACCACCAGATCGGAAAGCCCACATAGACCACCTTGTATTGATCCATGTCCTCAACAGTTCCGGAAATAGCCGGGCGGCTAGATTCGTCTGCCATCTCGATGGAACTACGGCTTTCCCGATCATGCCAATCCAGATCGGATACGGTGTAGGGCTCAGATGGAACTATCTCGAAGATATCAGCCTCCGCTGCATCTGCGATGCGTTTCGCAATCTTCGCTGTTGTTCCGGTAGGTGAGAAATATGCCACCAATGCTTTTGGCATGACCGCCCCTCTCTCTAAAGCGTTTTCTTGTTCTGCTTATTCTACGCTGTTCGCCCTATGCGAGTATCGAATATCGACCCATTTGCCATTTCGTCTCTGATTTGAAAACAATACTCTTAGCTTTAAGAGTATGATTCAAAAAGATAGAGCTTTGAGAACACCAGTCGGAGATAGGTATTTTGAACAGCAAGAAAGAGACCATCTGGAGCTTTCCATATGTGATGCTCATGGCTGTGAACCTATTCCAGTCGATGGCGGCATTCATGGCCAACACAACGCTTCCGGTCTATGCTGACTCTCTTGGAGCTACCACCTCTATGGTAGGTATCGTCGTAAGCTCGTTTTCCATCACAGCGCTCTTGATCAGGCCGTTTGCAGGGCCGGCTTTCGACAGCTTCTCCCGTAAACGATTGCTCATAGCATCGCAAGTCATTATATGCGTCTGCATGTTCCTATACGGAATAGTGGGTTCACTTGAAGGGCTCATCGTGGTAAGACTGTTCCATGGGATAGGTATCGGTTGCGGAGGTCCGCTTGCGATGTCGTTGGTATCCGAATTCCTTCCCCGTTCAAAACTGGCGAGCGGGATCAGCATATACGCGCTCGCACAGTCTTTCGCTCAAGTAATAGGACCTGCCGTAGGGCTCTATCTTGTGGATACTGTCGGTTTCTCAGCATCTTATTTCCTAGCGTCTGCATGTTTGCTCATAGCAATATGCGGTGTTGCTTTGATAAAGGAACCTTATAAAGAGCGACTCAAGTACGAGCTTAAACCGAGCCGCATGTTCGCGCCTGAAGCTGTTAGCAAAGCGGCAGCCCTGATGCTGCTGGCAACATCCTTTTCCTGCATGACATCCTATGTAGTCTTGTACGGATATTCGCTCGGCATAGACGAAATGGGGTTCTTCTTCATCGTATATGCGCTATGCTTGCTCATCACGCGCCCATTGTTCGGCAACCTGGCCGACAGATTCGGCGCGCCACGAATGATCGTCACAGGGATAGTGTTCTTCGCGTCTTCCTACATTGCGTTATCGATCGCGAATGGTTTTGCTGGGTTCATCGTAGCAGCCTTATTGGGTTCTGCCGGCTTCGGATGCTGCGGCCCTCTTCTGCAATCCATGGCGTTGGCATCCGTTCCCGAGTCTCGCAGAGGAGCAGCCAGTAACACAGCATTCACGGGTCTTGATCTTGGAATGCTGATCGGTCCTATCATCGGAGGAGCGATCGTAGATAGGCTCACGGCGCTGCCTATGGATATATCTGCGGCCTATTCGGATATGTGGGTCATCATGTTGGTGCCTGCTTCCGGAACCTTGGTCATCGCACTGTATTGGATCATGAAGCGCGCAAGAAAGCGCGACTAATAGCGACCCCCCCCCGGCACATTCCAGCACGCGAAGTTCTGCGCATCGTGCATATTTCCGCATCAAAAGTTCTGCTCCTCGTGCATATTTCCGCATCAGAAGTTTTGCGCATCGTGTAAAATCTTGCTCATAAAGTTCTGCGCATCGTGTAAGGATCTCAAATGCTCAAAAGAAAAGCATACGAAAAGCTTGTCGAATGGAAACAAAGAGACGCAGGAACCACGGCTCTTCTGATCGAAGGTGCAAGGCGTGTGGGCAAGAGCACTCTGGTTCGCGAATTCGGCAAGAACGAATATGCTTCCTGTCTTTTCATCGACTTCTTCCAAGCTCCGAAGGAAGTAAAGGATTATTTCGAGACCTACAAAGCCGATTTCGATACGCTGTTCCTTTATCTTTCAACTTTCTACGGCGTTGATCTGATTCCTCATGACACGCTGGTCGTTTTCGATGAGGTTCAAATGTTCCCGACAGCGCGGGGTCTTATCAAGTATCTCGTTGAGGATGGAAGGTTCGATTATATAGAAACAGGATCCCTTCTTTCTATCAAACAGAACGTAGCCGATATCGTGATCCCATCCGAAGAGAAGTCTCTCCGGTTGAATCCGTTTGACTTCGAGGAATTTCTATGGGCTATGGACGAAGCTAGACTTGCCGATGTCATTCGTAAGCAATTCGAGTCTAAAACACCGTTGCCAGACGCTTTGCACAAGCGCGCATACGGTCTTTTTCGCGAATACATGCTCGTTGGAGGAATGCCCAAACCGGTAGCTCTCTATGCTGAACAGCGAAAATTCGTTGTTGCCGATGAAGCTAAGAAACAGATCATCGAGCTTTACAGAAACGATATATCCAGATTCGCACGAGGCTATGAATTCAAGGTTGTTTCCGTTTTCGACAACATACCCGGCCAACTGTCGAAACATGAGAAGAAATTCACTCTTGCCTCGTTGGGGAAAAGCGCCCGTATGCGCAATTATGAGGAGGCCTTCTTCTGGCTTAACGACGCGTGCATTGCAAACCTCTGTTTTGCCTGTGAAGACCCGTCAGTCGGACTGGCTCTGAGCAAAGATGATTCTTCTTTGAAATGTTATATGGCTGACACGGGGTTGCTCGTGACCATGGCTTTCGGAAGCAGCACGATTCTTGATGAAGATATCTATAGAACCATATTGCGCGGCAACATCGGCATCAATGAGGGGATGCTCACAGAAAATATCGTCAGTCAGATGCTCATAGCCAATGGGCATAAGCTCTTCTTCTACTCCCAATCAGGGAAGAAAGACGGCGAAGAGCGGATGGAGATCGATTTTCTCATCGTACAGCCTTATGCGAATGCCGGGCTGAAACCAAGAGTGTGTCCTATCGAGGTGAAATCTCCCAGGCAGTACGGAACCACATCTCTTGATCGATTCAAAAAGAAATTTGGCAAGCGCATAGGTATGCAGTATGTGCTCCATCCGAAGCAAATGAGGGTTGAAGAGGATCGTATCTATTTACCATTGTATATGGGGTTCTGCCTTTAAGAATTGCCTGAAATGCGTGTCACACCCTGGAGAAGACCCCCCCCCTTTTTTTTTTGATTCCAATATACCCGATAGTGGTATTTGTTCGCCGGGTATCGTGGCCCATACGGTCAAGGATAGTCTGGGGTAGATAAAGATCGACCCCTACGCAAGCAGACCTGTAAGCACAATATTGGAATCGAACGAAAACGACCACATGCGGGTAGACTCATAAGCATTCGGGGGATTGTTTCCAAAGGCAATATGGCGCTTCTGTTGACTCAAATATAGTGTCAGATTTGAGACATATAAGAAACGATCCCTCTAACTCCACACTACCCAAAGCCTTGATAGTCTAGGCCAGCTGCTCTCCTGCATGTTCACCTGCAGCCATCTGGTATATGGCATCAACATGGATGAAGCATCCACCTTTGGCCTTGATGGGCAGTCCCATGGATGCGAACGCCGCATCCACCTTCTCCTTCTGAGCGGCGAACTCATCACCATCCGACACATAGCGTGCGGTCCCATGGATCTGGAATGCATCATGCCCCGTCCAAAACGCAACAGCGACCTTTTGGTTCGCCTTCAGGTTCTCCAAAGTCTTACGGAAGAACTGATCAGAGATGTAGACCGTTTCGTCATCGATAACGAACTTCATTCCGATAGCCGCGCCGTTCGGCTGCCCCGATTCCGAAACAGTGCAAAGCACCATATTGGCCGCATCAGCAAACTGCTTCTTTACCTCTTCTGTCATGATCGCCATGATATATCCCTTCTATCGCGTGTCATTGATGTAAGTATAGTCGAATCGTCTGACTATTCCGGCATACTATCAAAGCGCTTTTAAGAGTTTGGACTGTTTTTGCTTGGCAAATTGGACTGTTAACTTGGAGGCTTGCAGCAGTTGGCTCGAGCAGTCCCAAAGATCAGCTGGATCGCGCTCTATTCTGAGCTCCACCCGATTGTTTCGAGCGTGTTTCCAAAATCTGCATATTATCTGACGGGTTTGTGTTCAAACCGCCTTTTTAGAATATCCACAGAGCATCCTTTGACCTATGCCCCATAATGTACGCTTCGCCATCAACAACCACCGATCCGAAAGGAAAGCATGCAAGATCTGATCAAACGAACACCCATCCCCACGGCAGGTGTCGCATTGGGACTGGCAGCGCTCGGGAATCTCCTTCAACCGCTATCGGAGAGCGTGCGTATCGCCTGCGGAGCGCTCGCATGCCTTCTGGTAATCCTGCTACTTGCAAAGATCGTCATGTTTCCCAAGATGATCCGCGAAGACCTTGCCAACCCCATCCTTGCAAGCGTATCTGCCACATTCGCCATGACGCTCATGCAGCTTTCAGGCTATCTTGCCTCCACTTCGATGGCGCTGGCGCTAACCTTGTGGATCGTGGCCGTAGCAGGGCATCTAACACTGATCGCATGGTTCTCTTCGCGCTATTTCCATTTCCGTAAATTCAAACTCGACCAGGTGTTTCCCACCTATTTCGTATGCTATGTGGGCATCATAGTCGCCTCGGTGACTTCGCCCATATTCGGTCTATACACCGTCGGAAGGGTGCTCTTCTGGTTCGGATTCGCATGCTATATCCCGTTGCTTGCGCTCATAACGCTGCGCTACCTCAAGCATCCGGTGCCCGGTGCCGCCCAGCCGCTGTTCTGCATCTACTCGGCTCCGGCAAGCCTGTCGATCGTGGGATATCTGACCGTGTCGCCCAACCCGAATGTCGCCTTCGTCATCGCGCTGCTCGTACTCGCACAGATATTCTTCGTGCTCGTTCTAACGAAGCTGCCCCGATTCCTCTCCCAGGGATTCTTCCCAAGCTACGCGGCGATGACATTTCCCTTTGTCATCACTGCCACAGCTCTGACGAACGCCATAGAATTCTTCAAGTCATCGGGAATGGATCTTGCTCCTTTCATCGAATGGACGATGATCGCAGAGACTGTCTTCGCCTGTGCGATGGTGCTATTCGTATTCGTAAGGTATATGCATTTTTTGATACATCCCTTTTTCGAAGAGAAGAACGAAACTGATATCCCCATCGAAGCAGTACCAAGCGAAGAGGTCGCAGACAATGCCGCTTAGAAGCGAACGCTAGACATTAAGCATCGCCCACCCAAGCATGCATGGAGGCCATCAACTATCCACATACTTTATCTGCCTTCGACGAAACCTATTCGTCTTCGGGGACGATCTGCGTGTTCGTCTCCGCATCCTGGACGCTTTGCGCTTCTTGCGGAGACATCCAGTCGCCCGACATAGCGAAGATGATGCACAGCACGACCACCGCCACGATCGCTATAACAGCCCAGATCAAGCCCGGATGCTTACGGCTTGAACCGTTCGAGCCACCTGCATCCACCTCGAATTCGCTTCGCGTTGGGAATACCGGATCTGCACCCGAAGGTTCGATCACACGGACATCATCGCGCGATGGATGGTCGTGCTTCTTCGTCATCTCAGCCACCTCCGTTTGCCTGATATATCGATTCGCGCTTCATGGGTCTACTTATATAACAGGCCGCTCCATAAGAGCAGTCCGAGCTCGAAGCCGTTGACTTCATGTAAACGCTTTGAGAACGCAAAGGCAGGTATACCATGATCGGCTACTTCGCGTGAAAATCCCATGGTTTGCGAATGGTTGCCTATTGAGCAAATTTGCTCAATAGGAGACTCGCGTTATACCACCTCTTTCTTGCCACTACAGACGATCCTCTCCGATCCGTGCTTCCCCATTCTCCCAGCAAAATGGCTTTTGGCATAAAATGCAATCAACATAAAAACCGGATACGGATCGAAGGCAATGAGAGAACCAACTACAGAGCACGCAAAGGATCTGCCGCTAAGTACGGGTCGGCGCGTTCTCTACGCCCTGTTCACTATCGCCTTCGGGGCTTTTGCGGGCGCTTTTGCGTGGGCGTTCTTCTTCCTGATGAACACAGGGGTGCATCTTCTTTGGGAAACCGTGCCTGCAGCCCTTGCGAACGCAGGACTTCCCGCCATGTTATATCCTCTGCTGTTCTGCGTGATCGGCGGCGCGTGCGTAGGCATATTCGAGAAGAGGTTTGGATCATATCCTGATGATATGAATACCGTCATGGCCAAGGTCAAATCGACAGGACGCTACGAATATGACAACATGGGGCGCTCGTTCGCAGGCGCGATCCTTCCGCTTCTCTTCGGGGGCTCTTTAGGCCCGGAAGCCGGGATCACCGGTGTGATAGCGGGACTTTGCACATGGGTCGGAGATCGCCTGCGCTTCGTCGGAAAAGAGATGCGCGAACTGTCGACAGCATCGACCGCAGCTGTGCTCTCTGCCATATTCTCCGCTCCGCTCTTTGGACTGTTGGCACCGTTGGCAGGCTATGTGGACGAGACGAACGGCTCGGAAGGCTTCAAGCCGGAAGAGATACATATCCCTAAGGCGAAGAAGATCGCCATCTATTTACTGGCGATCGCAGGCGCCCTTGCTGCCATGGCAGGACTTGGACACCTCTTCGGCGGCGGGATGACCCTCCCGCATTTCTCCGATATCGGCCTTGGAAGAACGGAGCTTCTTTGGTTCATCCCTCTTGTGGCGCTAGGTGGCATCGCCGGCTGGATCTTCCATGCATCCGGCGCAGGGCTCAAAAGGATCGCGCGAAAGCTGGGTTCGCATCCTATATGCAAAGCGGTCATAGCAGGAATCGTGCTCGGCGGATGCGGCATCTTCCTTCCGTACACGATGTTCGCCGGAGAAGAGCAAAGCTTCATCGTTGAGGGAAGCTGGCAGAGCATGGGTGCCATCGTGCTCCTTTTGACCGGATTCATCAAAGTGCTCACAACCCAGACATGCTTGAATCTCGGCTGGCGGGGAGGCCACTTCTTCCCATTGATCTTCTCAGGGATCTGCATCGGATACGGAATGGCGACACTTTCCGGTGCCGATCCGGTCTTCTGCCTTTGCACGGCATGCGCCGCCCTTCTTGGATGCGTGATGCGCCAGCCCCTCATGGCTGTGCTCTTGCTGTTCTTATGCTTCCCAATACGTGCTGCATTCATAATGCTCGCCGCAGCGGCAATAGGATCCATTATCCCAGTCCCCGCATCATGGCTCGGCAAGCGCCGCGACGACTGATCTTACCGAGCGCAATGCCGAACGTGCGGGCACCATCGTGGATTTTCAAACACCCCGATAACGAGCCGTCACACCAAGTTGGAGGCAATAGCCAGCGCCAATATGCCTGCGCTCACTAGCAGTGCCACGACATCGCGACCCGAGAACGGATACTCCTTGAAACCGCTTTCGCGAGTGCGCATATTGAATCCTCGCACTTCTGCCGCGATGGCCGCAGAATTGGTCTTTCGAACGGACGACACCAGAAGCGGCACGCACAACGGAACCATCAAGCGCACCTTCTTGGCAAAACTGCCATCGAATTCCACTCCCCGCGCCGTCTGTGCCTCCATTATCCCCGACATATCATTCATGAAAACAGGGATGAAATGCACGGCGGATGTGAAGGTGAACGCATATTTGTAAGGCACATGCAGTATCTTCACCATGGAGTTCGCCAGATCGTTAAGCTTGGTGATGTACATGACCAGAAACAACGGCACAGCGCAAGCCACAAGACGGATGATGATCAGCAATGCCGCCATCAGGCTTCCGGTTCCGATATATCCCCATGGGAGCGCCACGAGCTCTGTTCCTGTGGGCGTGGTGCAAAGCGCTATCAAAGCCAGCACGATGGAGAAGATGGAGACCGCCTTGGCCAGACCGATCGCCTGGCGCGTCATATGGCAGCTTGCCGCAAGCGCTAGATCCATCACCAGAATGGCCGCCAATATGAAAAGGTTGCTCGTGCAAAAACAGGCCACGGATATCAAAAGAGCGCAGATGAGCTTCGCGACAGGATTCATCCGATGAAGGAAGCTGTCTCCGGGCACATATTCCAAGAATCCCTTCATCACGCACCCAACCCTTCGTCCGATCCCGAAGAGGGGAACGCCCCTGCACCTGAGTACTCTGAGATGAAGCCGTATATGGCCGAGCTCATCTGATCCAAGGTGTCGGCATGCGCGATCGCAGACGATGCGACCTGCGCTTGCCTGGATGCGCCGCCAGAATCACAGCTTCCCAGTCGCATGGAAATGTCCACAATCTGCGGAGGAAGAAGATGCGCTCTCTCAAGGATGCTGCGATCACGGAACACCTCGAATGTCGGGCCATCGCCCACAACTTTGCCTTGCGTCATGGCTATAACACGTTTGGCGTAATCGGCAGTGACCTCCATATCATGGCAGACCATGATGACCGTTTTGCCACGCACGTTCAGTCCGGCGATGAGCTCCATGACCTTGGAGCATTCCCTGAAATCCAACCCGGTCGTCGGCTCATCGAGCACCACGATAGGAGTTTCCAATGCGATGATGGAAGCCAGTGCGAGCAACTGTCTGGCTCCGCGATTCAAAAGGAACGGCTCGGCATCCGGATCGAACCCGAAGCGCTCTATCAGGGCATCTACGCGAGCGATCGCATCGGCATCTTCCCTTCCTTGCGCCTTGAATCCGAACATCAGCTCCTCACGGACGGTGTTGCAGCAGATCTGCCTATCGGGATTCTGGAAAAGAAAGCCCACCTTTTCCGCCAGTTCGCTGGTCTTCAGATCACGGGTTGACACCCCATCGATCAGCACTTCTCCGGCGGTCGGCTTCAAAAGCCCGTTCATAAGACGCATCGTGGTTGATTTCCCAGCACCGTTCGTGCCGACGAATGCTACGAATTCGCCATCTTCGATCGTGAAGCTAACGTCATCCAATACAGCAAGTTCGCCGTCATACGATGCGCTGACGTTCTTGAACTCTATCATGCCAGTACCTCCTTGCAGATCGCAACGGCCTCATCCACGCCGCGCGCAGTCGGGCCAACATACAGTCCTCGACCGATAAGACGATTCACCAATGTCGTGGAACGTGAGCAGTTGACACCGATCGCCAGCAGCTCTGTGGAATGCGCGAGCACCTCAGATGGAGTTCCGGCAAACCTGATGCGACCGCCCTCCATTATCAAGAGCATGTCGGCATGGCTGGATAGCAACGCGATCTTCTGTTCCACAACGATAACTGTGGTGCCGTTCGCTTGAGCATAATCCTTGAGCAGGTCGAATACAGCCAAAGAGGAAACAGGATCGAGCTCGGCGGTGGGCTCATCGAGCACCAGCACCTCCGGCTTGAGCGCGATCACGGATGCGATCGCCACTTTCTGCTTTTGGCCTCCAGAAAGACTGTCAATGGTACGATGACGAAGCTCGGTTATGCCCATTGCTTCAAGCGCCTCGACAAGACGCTCTTCCATCCGCTCTTTAGGGACACCGAAGTTCTCCATACCGTAGAGCACCTCGTCCTCAACGACCGATGACACCATCTGGGAATCTATGTCTTGGCACACGCTTCCGACCTTTTGCGAGATATCCGTAAGAGAAGCGACCGAGGTGTCAAGACCGCACACGACCACGCGACCGCGAATATCACCCGGATAGCAGTTCGGGATTATGCCGTTGAAGGCATAGGTCAAGGTCGACTTCCCGGAACCGGCAGCACCGGTTATTCCGACGAAGGTGCCAGCCTGTATCCTAAGGTTGATATCCTGAACGGTGTCCTGTTCGCCCTCTTGGTAGCGAAAACTGAAACCCTCGAGGACAACGGCATCCGATCCATACGGTTCGTCCGACTTGGACGATTCGCTCGATCCTTCCGATCCAGCCAGCCTATCGAGCCGGTCGGATTCACTCGAAACCGCATCATCGATCGCGCACTCTGCAAACGACACTCTCGCTGCACCAGGTGCCTTCGTCGGGATGGCCTTCTGATCGGCTCGCCCGAGGCTTTCGCTCTTCACATCTTGCTTCTTCAGCACCTTGCGAAGCGGAACCGCAAGGATGGCCACCAAGACGCAGTTCAATGCCGCAGTACCGAAGACCATCACGGCATAAGTGGCAAGCGTAACAGGCAGACTGAGCCCGTTCAGCACCACTCCTACGATGATCGCGAACGTGTAACCGGAAACCACTGTGGATATGAATGTGCTCACCAGCGGATTCAGATCCACTTTGCGGCCGATGCGCATGGGTATATGGATGAGCATCCCGCAAACCAACGCGCCCAACGTTTCTGAGGCGATATTCACCCAAGGGGTTGCGTTGAGCATGGGAATCTGACACATAAGACCCGCAAGAAGGCCAATGATGATGGATTGTCCGATATTGGGACGTACAAGGATTATCGCCAAGCAATACATGGCGATGATGAAGTTCGGCTTCATGCCCGCGAAGCTCAAGAAGCTCGCGACTGTCAGTTTCAACACCGCTCCTGCCGCCAAGAGCACCGCGATGATAATCAGATCCTGTACGGATAGGTCGCGTTTTGCCCGCCTTCGCGTGCCCTCTGCGCTCGATGAAGCACTGTTCTTGTTAGCGATGTCGCTGTTTTCGTTCATGGCCTTTCCTTTCCTGTCGGCACTTTCCTAAGTTGCACTCTTGCGTGAGCCCGAGGTTCCCTGAGTGTGAGTTTAGGACGTTCCTATTCTCACGCCTGTGAGTTTAGGAACGTCCTAAACTCACACTCTTGTAGGCTCCTAATATCACGCTCCGTTTCAACTGGATACCTTGTGCCGATACTCAGGATTGGCGATCAGATCTTCCGATAAAACAAAAAGACCTGTCCTTCGTATAAAGGACAGGTCTTCAAAAGATCTGCGGTGCCACCTTTACTTGATCCGCTTTCGCGAACCCCCTTATGAACATGCCATCACATGCTCTGCCTCTAACGCGGGCTCA
>CAYXZC010000016.1:0-31617 GCA_964469815.1 uncultured Eggerthellaceae bacterium
CGACCGTTTGCCCATCCAGCACTAAGAGTTAGTTCGGTAAATTGGCATTGAGAATCCCGAAACTCAGCATATGGCATCAACACGTTCATAAGCATTACGGGTTCTTCATGATTTGTTCCGTTTAGCTTCACAGAGCAGATGGGCATCTGAACGTGGGTATCTCCATCATTCAGGTCGCCTTCTATGTGAGAGGGCATGACGGGGTCTCCGGCATTGTCGTTTACCTCTTCTCCTTTCAAGACCAAAAGTTTGCAATCTGGTTTTGGGGCGGTGATTATATCAGCCACTACGAGATCAATACGCTTTTTGCCGGGCGTTCCGTTTTCTATTGTTACCTCTTCATAATCTCCCGGAATTTCCCAGTGGTACCCGTTGCACTGCGCATCACCTGACATTATTCGAAGCGTGTTCGGATTAGGCATTGAGAGCGCAAAGTTGCCGCGTCCTTTGAAAGCGTATTGACCGTTGCCGATCTGACCCGCGTTCTCATGAGCATGATTTGCTGAAGAAATGTGATCTTCACCTTGATGAGACGTTATTAGGTGTGCCATATTAACCTTCCAGCCTTTCGTACATAAATGCCTGTGTTTGAGCGCGCTGATCTGCCGTGATCTTGCGATATGTTTCAAGGCATTCTGGGCAAAGCAGCGTTTTGATTAGCACTCCATTCACGTCATGCCACTCAATCAGTTCCCAGTCATTGCGCGCTTCGTCAAATTCATTCATGAAAGCAGCGGTCTTTTGACCATTCGCATGCGCATGCTCTGCACGATCGCATCGAAACATCTCACCGGGTTCTTTGGCCATATGCGCTTAAACCTCCGTTGCTGTCTTGGTTTGATATGTGGGTTTCTCGCCTTCGCCGATCGAAGCAATCTTTTCCGCTATTGTTGTGACAACGCTCACATTGTGTAACGTTGATGTGCCTCCGACTATATCGTCGATGTCGTATTTCTCGTCGCTGTCGTTTATGAGCGAACATGTGAACAGATTGGCTTGGATGTCCTTTAGATTCTTAGTGCCTTGCTCGACAAGGTCATCAAGGTCGCTGTTAGGGCTTTCGTATATATCGCCATTGTGCTGGACTCCAAAAAGTGTTTGAGTCCTTGATATTTCGCCTTTAGCATTCGCATACAAATCGACGGTTACCCTATTGACTTCCTGACCTGTTCCCATGCAATGGAGGTGGTTCACGACACGGCTTTTCTTGATGATAAAGTCGGTCTGGTCGCCGTCGATTCCGCTCTCGGTGTAGTCCATCCTCTTCACGGCAGACAAGACAGCACGGCGGTGGTCGCCGTCATAGCGGATCTTCAGCTTTGCCCCTGCACTCAGAAGAGCGTTTCTAGCTACAGCGTATCCGTTCATATATTCAGCGATACGCGGAACCGTGTAGCTTGAAATGATGAACCCGCTGTCTGTAGTGTCAGCTTCCATGCAGAAACCAAGATCAAGCCTGTCGATTAGCTGCTGCAAGACTTCGTTGCACTCGCCAGACAAAACGAGGTGGCTCTGTCCTTTGTCTGGCACGACTGGATTGGATTCGAGTACTCCATGCCATGTGCGCCCGAAGATGGTTATGTATTTTTGAGTTGTATCGATCTCTATATCATCAACAACGCCGCCATATTCGGAATTTTCGATGGCAATACGGTGGTCCTGTTCGATCGCCTCATCTATCGGAACATCAAGTTCAAAGGTGTTGTGAATACCGATATCAAAATCACCCTTGGCAAATCCCAGATATCCGATCTCGCGTCCGTATTCGTCGGCGTGGATTACGTCCACCATGGCGAATACCTCTCTTCGAACAGGTCAACTTCGATGTTGAAGACCCCAGCCCATGATGCAACGTTGTCTCCGTTGGGTATTTGTTCGAATATACGAGCGTTCTCCTCGCGCACTCCCTGACTGAAAATACTGCGTTCAGTGCCATCACTGCTCCGAAGGATGATCTCCTTCTTCCGTCCAAAGCCTTGTACCAAGATCAACTGACCCTTCTCAGCTGAGCCTTTCACTTGATAACGGTTGTTGCCGATTATGACGTAAGGATCCACACATGGCCCAGGGAACGTGATATTGCATTTCGCTGGATACTCAAAAGGATTAGTAATGATAGTGGAAGTTCCCGCTGAATATGAGTAATCGTGCGGATAGTCGTGCGGATAATCCAGACCACCCGTACGCTCTTCGTTTTGCTGGTAAAGCGTATACGACACTTTCCTGATCCAGAGCGAATCGGCCTCTATAACGAAGGAAAGATCAGCGGTATACATCCCATCGAAGTAATGCCAATCAATGGGCTTTACCCCTTGGCGGTAACACTTAAGATAGCTGCCTCCAGCATAGAGTGTGCCGGGCGTAACCATCTTAGTGTCATACGCGAAGATGTCTTCGAGGCGGTTTCTATCCTCTAGGTTTCCGTTACGTATGAAGACACGAAGCGAGGCTGTTCTTATTCCGGGCAAAAACGACGTAATGCGACCTGCTATGCTCGTATATGACAACGACATGTCGAAGATGTCCGTCTCGCCGAATCTCCATTTAGCATGGTCGCCACCGAAGGTTATCTCGTCGCCTTTGGAGTTCACGTATCTAAGTTCATGAATCATAGATGTGCTCCTGATTCTTCTATCAACCGAGCAAATTCCCGCTTGTTAACAGAGAGAGTTCTCAAACAGAACGTCGCAAACAGGGCAGGAAGTTCTTCCCGAAGCGTTCGCAGCTCTTCAACAACTGCCATCCATCCGTCGTTGGAGACCGTGCGGTCTTCGTTGACCAATTCAGCGATCTCTTCCGCCGTCGGTGCGTCCATGTTCTGCGCGACAGCCTGAGCAAACGGAAGCATATGCTTACCGTCGCGTGGGATAACGAACTCGGTACCAGCTTCACCAACGCCGATGATCGAGGGTCCGTTGAACTTGCCGCCAGTCGCGTACCATTCGATGCCGAGTGTTGGAATCTTGCCTTGCAATAGGTCGCCGATCTGCCAACCCGGAGGATTGATTGCGAAGTGCGGCAGATTGATATGCGGCAGCTGGATGTGGAAGTTGTCAAAGAAACCTTTGATCGTGTTCACGATGTTGCGGATGGTGTTCTTCGCGCTTTCGATCGGGTCTGTGATCGACGACTTGATGCGTTCGAAGATACTTGTCACTGTTGACAAGAAGCCGTTGAAGGTGCTCGATGCGTTCTCAACAAACCCACCGATCGTAGCGATGAGGTTCGAAAAAACAGGCACGATCGTGCCCATGATGAAATCACCGACTGCAGCAAGGGCGGGGACAACGACGGCCAAGATGATGGCTGCTACTGTGTTGAGAATCGGCAGGATGTTCGCACTGAACCAGTTGTATGCCTCAGAAAGCGCGGGTACTACATTGTTGAGGAACCACGAAACAAGCTCACCAAGAGCGGGAACCACATACGTCATGATGAAGTTGCCGATCTCGCTCAGAATGGGCAATACATTCGCGTTAACCCATTCTGCGAACTGCGTCAATGCGGGCACGACATAGGTTTGAAGAAAATCCCCGAACTGCGTTAATGCAGGCACAACATAGGTAACGATGAAGTCTGCGAGCATCGTGATGGCTGGGATGATGATGCCATTTAGGAACGATGAGAAGATCCCCATTGCCGACGGAAGCATGGCAGAGAACGCTTCGGACAGCTGGTCGATCACAGGTCCGAACGATTCGGATATCGTCGATATGAGAAGGTCAATCGCGTCTCGGAATGGCTGCACGTTGTCGTACGCCCATTTAAGCCCCATTGCTAGGGCGGTAATGGCCCCAATTACGATGAATATCGGATTAGCAGTAATAGCTGCGAGTAATTTTGGCAGAGCAGCAAGCATCTTCTGGATCCTCGCGAAGTTGGTCATGATCTTGCTCGCGACGAACGCTGTTCCTATCCCCACAAGAGCGATCGCGATGTATGCAAAGTGCTCCTGTAGATATGTAAGTGCGGGCACAACAGAATTAGTGACGAATTGCACAAGTGTGCGTAGAGGCACCTGCAAGCCGTCGTAGATCTTAAGCGCCAATTCTTCGAAGGCGGATCCCATCTCTGCGAGATCGCCGCCGAGGTTGTCGGTCATAATGTCGGCCATATCGGCGCCTGCGCCAGCGCAGTTGTAGAGCTCATCGCGGAAGTTACCAGCCTCATCCGCTCCCGCATTGAGGAGTAGGTTCAAGCCCTTGATGCTGTCAGCCGTGAATGTGCTCTGCAGTGCTGCCGCCTTTTCGGCATCGCCCATGCCGTTCGTTGCCGCTTCGATATCAGCAAGGATGTCGACGAAGTCGCGATAATTGCCCTCTGCATCCATGACAGCCACAGATGTATCGCCGATCGCTATGGCGCCGTTTTTCATCTGCGCAGTCATATCGCGCATAACAGCATTGAGCGCGGTTCCTGCTTCTTGACCTTTCAAGCCTTGGTTGGCCATCTGGGCGATCAGTGATGTGGTGGTCTCTATGTCGAGACCGGCAGCGTTTGCGTTTGCGGCGCAGTTCTTGAAGGCCATGCCAAGACCTTCAACGGTGGTGTTCGCATTGGCTTGCGCATATGCGAGGACATCCACCATGCGAGATGTCTCAGAGGCCTCCATGTTAAAGGCACTGAGGTAATCGGTAACGAGATCGGATGCCGCAGCGAGATCCATCTCGCCAGCTTGTGCGAGGGTGAGAACTGAGCCTACGCCTGCGAGCATTTGCTCGGTATCCCATCCAGCAAGCGCCATATAGCCGAGTGCGTCTGCCGCCTCAGATGCCGAGAAAGTAGTAGCTGCACCTAACTCTCGTGCTTTGGCTTCAAGGGCCTCCAGATCGTCCCCCGTGGCTCCAGAGAGCGCAGATACCTTCGACATGGAGGTCTCAAAGCCTTGGCCGATCGCGATAACCTCACCTGCGAGGTTTTTGATGCTGGCAAGTGCTCGTGTAACGCCTTCTGCTGCGAGGTTAGCTAGCGTTCCTTTGAGCAGTGTGAAGCCATCGCCAGCTTCTTTGGATGCTTTCTCGCCCTCTTTGACACCAGACCAATTAAGAGAGCCGTCGGCCTTCTTGATGTCTTCGAGGCTGACCTTGATCTTTCGTGCGCCTGTTGTGACTTCCTTTTCGTTCAGCCTCGCCTCGATAGTGACGCTGTTGCTTGCCATGGCCTACGCTCCCCTCTGGGCAGCGCGCTTTGCGGCCGCGAACATATCAGCGGTTATGTCATTGGCTGTTTTGGTGGATGATTCGGTGTTCTTCTCAAGCGCAAAGTGTTGACGTCTGGCCTCGAAGATGTCGCACAGATCTTTGTTGTGCTTGTTGCGCTCGGGAGGGGTAGCTGTTCGGTAGTAGATCGCCTGCTGCAGCGGAGTTTCGGTATCAGCCTCGAGCAACATGCCGAGCATCGAGCACATATCGGCATAGGAGAGACGCCGGGAGGCTTCATCCCATTCGATGCCGAAACACTGCAAGAGAGAGGCGCGTATGCGGCCTGCGTCTTCGTCGTAGTCGAAGACAGCAGCCTCATATTCAGACGCATGGCGCTGATCCTCTGATATATCGAGACCGAATGCCTCCCATACGATATGGATGAGAAGCTCGCCGATCTGGTCGGCAGCCTTTCTGACTGTTTCCTTGAACTCAGGAAACAACATCCGAACGAGGAGTTGAATCTTCTCATCAGAGGTCAACTCCTCGTCATGGAAAAGCTCTATTACGAGGATGCCGTTGCGCGCCGAATCATAAACATCGAACTGCTCACCAATCCAGTCGTATGTGCTGACAACGGATCCGTTGCGGTGTCTAGTCTTCCGTGTTAGGCTCGGACTGCGCATCCTGTACCTCCGCGAGGTAATGCGCAGCCTTCTTGTTCAGTTGAGTATTTCGGTATTCTTGCGAGATCTCGTAGATCTGGCGAAATACCTCCATCATGACGATGTTGCAATCGGCCTTTTTGATGGGGCCATCCTGAGCACAAGCGGAATACAGGGCGTCATATCCCTCCACGCCGATGCCCGCTTTAATAGGAACTTCGAGCACATCAGCGATCTTGTTATTGAATTCGCGGATCTTCTTGGTATCTTTGCTTGCCTCGGCATCCTTTTGGAGTTTTACGAGAGGCTTGATTTTTTGATATGCCTTTTGGCATGCTTCCGAAAGGTCAAGTATTCCATCGATAGTTGTATTCACGCGGATCTTGACCACCACATCACCGATAGTTACCTCGATCGGTTCGTAGGGTGCTACAACCTTGATACTTCTCATGATTTTCCTCGATTCCTTTTGCGCAGATAAAGGAAAAGGCCGGGAGGCTGCGCTTCCTCCCGGCCTCATGACCGATATTCCTATGTGTGTCGCTTTTAGGCAGAGGCGGTTACTGTTACCTTCACAGTGGCGCGGACAGCAGGCTTCGCGGCGCAACGTGCACTCAGGCGCGTCTCGCCTGCCTTAAGGCCGATAACGGTTCCGTCAGCAGTCACACGGGCGATGTCGTTATCTTCGATCGCATAGAGGCACCAGTTGGATGCTGTCTCGGGAGCAACCTCAGGTGTCACCTGAAACTCGCCGTTCACAGTCACAGTGACATCTTCGAGGCTCACCTCGGAGGGGAGGTGTGTCCCAACTGCCGGTTGTATCAGCTTCGGGGTGTCGTTGCGCGCCATTGAGAAGCTAATCTCACGCTTAGAGGAGGCATCGCCATTGGGGCCTGTGATGTTGAGGTCTTGGAGCGTGACCTCCTCCTCGGTGATCTCGCCAGTAGGGGAGACAATGCGATACTGCGTCTTGCGCTCGTCGCCAAAGATCTCCTCAAGCGAAGCGAGGTAATCTTGAACCTCATCGCCAATAAGGCGCTGGCCTGTAACGTTGGTCTTCTTCGTTACACCTGTAACGGTTGAGACCGTATTGCCTCCGGTTGAATAATCATCGGCCTCGTCGATCTTTTCAGACCGATCTGGGGAGATGTTGTTGATGCCGGGTCCCATGAATCCCCATGTAGGCTCGGCCTCATGTGGGGTAAGGTTCAAAAGGTTCGCGAACTGATAATTCAGAGCGAAACCGATATCGACTGTTTTTGCCATTAGAAAAAGTCCTTTCTCGTGTCGATGTAAACATCAAAAGCCCAGACGAAGCGGCCGGACTCATCCCAAGGAAGAGGGCGCGGATCTGTGGTTTCGATGCTGTCTAGGTCATAGCTTCCGTTCTCAGATTCAAGCGAGGAGTTCCGAATTACTGCCTCGGCTTCTTGAGCGGTAGCCATTGCGTCGAACTCGCTTTTGCGTTTCACGATTACCGTGACGCGCATGGGTGATGTTTCGGTGCCGTCGTAGTAGAGGGTTTTGCGATCCGGAATGCCGAAGGCAAGCGTCACCGATTCGGGATACTTGCGACCATCGGGAATGGTGGTGAATACGTGCTGAATGCCTGCCTCTTCAAGGCGCTGACGCATCACGTCTAGTAGATCCATTGCGGCCATCAGGCACCTCCATATAGAGATTCGGCGTACTTGATGAGACTGGGCATATCGTTGCGAGCGCATGCCTCGTCCCAGTGATCGCATGTACCTGCGGTGGTGTGGTTCATTGGGATCTCATACTGCGTTGCCGCGTATGGCGTGTTCCAGATGAGCAGGCCATCAGCGTACCGACTATTGAGCGACTCTGATGCCCTGAGGATGTTCTCCTCTCTTGGCACGTACTTACGCATAACGAAGGCCGCCCGCATCGCGTACTCTTCTTGACGTTTTCGCTGCTCAGCTGGACTCGATAGCTTATCCAGTCCCGGCGTGTTGATGATGACCGTCATTTAACGATCACCTCCCAATGATGTAGCCGCCCATGGCTGTCCTTGATGGGGCTGCACTCATGAACGGTCGCCTCTGAAACCTCGCCGTCAACGCTAACGAGAGAACCTGCGGGAATCGCGAACGCGCCATCGCTAACCTTGGGGTCGATGAACAGCGTGCCTTTTACGGGAGCTTGTAGCTGGTAGTCGGTCTGCCTGATGGAGGCTGACGCATCGAACCATACGCGATCGATGGTCACAGCCTCCTCGTATTCGCCACCATAGGTGCTGTCTTTGGGAACCTGTACCGTAGCGGTTTGGCGCAGCATCCTGCGCGGCAGGGGAATCATCGTATCCCCTGATAGAGAAGAGAAGATCCGACAAGCTCGTGATGTATAGTTCGACGCATATCCACATCGTAGAGAGACGTTATGCCATCGCCACCGAAAGAGGCCGAAAACTTACCCATGGTTACGGATGCCACGGCTTCGCCGATGCCTCCAGATGCTCCATAGGCTGCATCCACATCCACAGCAGCACATACTGCGCGAATGTAGGCATCCTCGTCCTCTTCATCTTGCGGCTCGTTGAAGCCGATCACGTCGCGAACCGCAGACACCGCCGCTCGGAGGGATGCATTGAAGTCATCCTCTCCGAGCTTTCCGCCCTGACCCGTATAGAGTTCGTATGTGACGGATGGAAGCGGCATCTGCTAGTTCTCCTCCTCTCCGGCCTTGGCGTTGTCCGCCTTGGCCTCTGCTGTCTTCTCAGCAGCAGCCTTGCCCTCTGAGGGAACCTCTGGGGTCTTCGGCTCGTTAGCCTTAGCCTCTCCGGCCTTGGCGTTGTCCGCCTTGGCCTTCGTGGTCTTAGACTTAGAAGCCTTGGCCTCCTTCTTCTCGGCTGCCTTGCCGTTGATGAGCATTCCTACTGTCCTCATGGGTATCCTCCTTACTGATGGCTCAGGTAGATACCTGCGCGCTTGTTCTCGTAGCCGTCCACCACGCCGTACTTGCGGTACTTCACGATGCTGGCATCGGCATCGGGGTTCATATCTGGGCTGATGACGGTGGGGCCTGCAACATGACGATCGAATTTGATAAGCGCAGGCTTGTGGATGATGAGGAAGTTGATAGGCTTGGACACACCGACCTTTTCGTAGTAGTCGCCCAGGCTTGCCTTTGCGGGACTTGAAACCTTGGTATAGGCATCTCCGCTCTTGGTGTAATAATCCTTGCCGGAAACTATATCGGTATCGGTGGTCTTAGCGTATCCGCCTACTGCCGGATGCCATCCGCCTGAGATCTCATCACCATCGCGCCCGCTGAGCAGATCGATCGCGGTGTTGAAGCGAGCTCGCGGCACCTTGGTGATTCCAGCGAATCCATCCAACGCCTCGCGGGACTTAGTAGTGTCCAAAGCCTTCACTGACTTGAGAAGGGTAGGCGTGGTGAACAGATAACGCTGCTCCTCAGGCACCTCGTTCTCGTCCATCTCTGTGGTAGCGGTGAGGATGGCCTCAAGGAATTGGGCACCGTTTTCGATCGTGTCGGTATTGTTGGTGATGCTGGACAATGCGCAGATCTTCGCGAACGTGAAGGCATCGCCCTCAGGTGCTACATGCTCACGCAGGAGAATGTTCGCGGCTTTTCCAAAAGCAAGATCGAAACTCTCCTGATTGTCCATCTCGTCGACCATGATCTTGGTGCCACGGTCGTAATCAGCCTCAACGGTCTTCCACACGAGGTTTACACCGCTGTTGGAGGTGTATCCGCTTGCTCGGTCATAGTCTCCAAGGCCGCCCACTTCCATCTGCGGATAGCAGAACTCGTGAACGTTTTGAGTAGGCTTGAGGTCGCTCGGCGGGGATGTGAGCACAGATGTCACAGACTCTTTGCGATAGACCTCGTCAAGAATCGTCTGGATACCCTTAGGTAGGGTGATCTGATTGGGCATTGTTTACTCCTTGTCTGTAAGGCCGAAGATCCCGCGCATCTTCTTCGTGCGCTCGTCTTCGGGGTCTGGGGTTCCCTTATGGTTTCCCCCTGTCTTCTTGCTGTTGTCTGAGGAAGCAAACAGGTAAGGCGCTGCCTCTTTGAGCTTTTCGATGTCTCCATCGAACTCTGAGAGACGTGCCGCCGCTGCGACGGTATCGATGCACCCCGCTGCCTTGAGCGAACCTGCGGTCTTCGCAGATTCCTGCTCGGCCTTCCACTCATCGAACTCGGCCTTGAGAGCCTTGTAACCTTCCGCCTCTGCTTTGGCCGCATCTCGTTCGGCCTCAAGCTTTGCGACTTCGCGCTGGTGCTTGTGAGCGTTCACGGTGTTGCCAGCAGGTGCAGCAGGCTGCGGAGTTGGGTCTGTCGCAGGTTTTGGATCTGCGGCAGGTGCAGCAGGCTGCGGCGCGGGCGTTGGTTCGGCCGCTGGTGTCGGAGCCGGGGTAGGCTCTGGCGTGGGTGTTGGCGTTGGGTTGGGGTTTGTCATACTTCCTCCATTCCGGGGTTTGGTTTCCGCGCTTCTCTGCGCGCTTCGGTATGCGATTGCCGCTCGCACGGGCGATGTGAGACTGTTGCCGCCGTCTCTCGCGATGATGGAAGTATCAGATAGATGTCGCTTGTCGGGGAAAGCTGGGGAAAAGAAAAGCCCCTCCGTAGAGGGGATTGCGTTGTTGCTATATGTCTACATCATCCGGGAGACCTGAATCAAACGGCTGCCCAGTGTTCAGGCACCGCCGTATGGCCGCCATGACTTCCTCATCGGTGGCGCCCATCATTTCCATGCGAGGGAATATATCATCAAACTCTTCGCGGTATGCATCTAGCAGGATACGCAGGTCGTCCATCAGATTGTTCCTTTCTCGATAGCTTCGATTATATCCTCGAATATCTGCGCGGACTTCGGAAGGTATTGTCGAAGCACTGCAAGGCTCTCCGGGTTACTCATGTGGGCGCTATAGAACTCTGCGAATGCCTCCTTTGCCAACGCCATGTTTCCGTTATCCCAATATCCATCCCTGTGACCCCACCCGCCGTCGACCTTGTTGCCAGTGGCGCCCCCGAATATGTCGGACAGGTCTGCCTTCTGGGCATCTGTCATGGCATAGATTTCTTTGCTCACGACCTCGCATGCTCGGTCGATCCCGATGGCCTCCTTGTATACTGGGTCTCTCTTTACGGCTGCGGTGATTTCTTTCTTGTAACCTTTGGCAGCTTCAACTTCCTCGGCGGTCATTCCCCAGTTCTCGGCTTTGAAGTCTGGGTCTGTGACGCGCTGGTATGCTCGGGCTTTGTGGCGCAAGGCTTGATAAGTGGCATCCGATAGCATGCCCTCGGCGTTCATGCCACGAAGGTCTAGCGCGTCGAGTCTGGCGGACGCGTCAGCTTTGATGCGTGCCTGAGTTGCCTTGATGTAATCGACAGCCTCAGCCTTAAGCGTAGCGCCGAACAGGCCTCCCTTGTATCGGATCGAGGCGTAGCAATCAGCCATCGTCATGTTGTTAGATTTCTTCACGCTAAACGGTTCCCAGCCCGTTGCAACATAGTCGATATTGTGGCCAAACTCATGGAACCATGTGACCATGGATCCGCATTGATCGGCGTAAGCTTTCGAAGCGTGGAGATATACGCCGACTCGCTCACGGTCGAAGTGCGCGGTTCCTCTATAGGCGTGATCCTCTAGCTTGAAACGATTCTCATAACGTAGGTACAGTCGACTCGTGGCACTCGTGCCTTTACCGACCAGCTGGGCGATTTTGTCGACATGCTTGGTTTCCAGCTTCGAGTACACGGGTGCCGTCCTATCCACGGCTGATTTTGCGACGTGCTTTGCGTTCGCCGCCTTTGCGGGACTGCGCAGTGATCCGATCATGCTCTTGAAGATGGTCTGCTGATCCTTTGCACTGAGGCTTGCGAAATCCGCAGTCGTACCCCCTCGCTTGACCATCTCTCCAGATATGGCTGCCTTCATTTTTGTCTTGGAAATACCCGCGCTCTTGAGTTGCTCGGATTTGGATGCAAGGAAATCATCCAGCTTACGGTGCGAGGCGTTCACCTTCACGCTTGCGGGCATATCTCCTGCCCATTCGCGGCGGGGATTGCGAGTGAGTACGCTCGTGCCCTTCTTGCACTTGGCATTAGCTTCCTCGATGAAGTCACGCATCTGTGCTTGCCGTCTTGCAAGCGTTTCTTTGGCCTTTAGAAGGTTAGTCTTGTTTTCCAGTTTGTCCGGGTGCTTCTCGTATTCCAGCTGCGCACCGCGTAGCTGCCTCTTGTCGTCGCGAATCTTGCGCTCAAGATATCGCTGCTTCTGGGTGAGCTCGTATATCTCATCGTTCGAGAGTCCTGTGGCGCTCTTGGGATCAGGTTCGTAGGCTCTTGGCGCGCCGTGCCTGTAAGGTCCGAAAGAGTGGCGGCAATTAGCGCCGAGAAGACCGTCAACTTGGCCATAGCCGGTCGACGAATAGAAATCCGGATATCGGGTGCCATCTATCGTTATCTCGCCCTTGAGTGAAAACACACGGCCTTCCCATGCTTGATGCGTAGGCCGTGCTCCTTCATGGCTTGAGACCTCTACCAATGCCACATCAAGCGTCTTCAGTCTATCCATGGTCATGCGTGCGCTATCCTGTGCGATCTGGGTACGTATATGGCGCCGCACAGCCACATCAACATGGTTCGTGATGGTGGTCTTGCCGGTCTTCGGGTTTTGATAGGTTACGTACTCAATAGGGATGCCTTCGCCCTCAAGTTTGCGTACAGCTTGATGTAGAGCGCGCTCTGTGGTGAACAGTCCGCTGTTGACCTTCGTTACAGCTTCTATGGAGGTGTTAAGGAATGCGGTCTTGGCGGCCTCGACCATCTTGATATTGTTTCGATCCATCACGAGCTGCATGCCTGTGACTGTAGCTGCGAGCTGCTGTGGGAATATGAGGTCGCCTTTTCCTAGACGCTTCACATCATCCTTGTCCGAAGCCTTAAGGAATGTCTCGCAGGTCTCGTATACCTCGTCGGCGATGTATTCCTTGTTGCTTTCGACGATCTTCTGCAGATCGGCCGTCATAGACTGCGCGAGAAGATTGAGCTCCGTGATGCTCTTCTGATCTAGCTTATCGACATCGAGCAGGACATCCACGAGATGGTCGAGCATCTGCGATTCCATGTCGGAATACAGCGCAGCAACCGCATCCCCAGCATCTTGGATCTGGTCGGGATTGAGCATTAGAAGCCCGCGTCAATGGCTTGGTCAGGCACAGCAGCCTCGGCTTCTTTTTCATCGAAGCCGCAGTAGTCTTGCAAGTATTTTCTCTTGAGCGCAGGGATGCCTAGGACGCTTATCTCTGTAAGAGCCATGTTCTTGTCAGTCTGCGTGTCGGTGATGATGCTGTCATCGAACGAGATGGAGATGTCAGCCTTAGGATCCACAGTGGTATTGCATAGATGCCTGCATACACCTGCCACGCCCTTCACGAGTTCGCTAATCGACCTCTTGAGCGCGTTCTGATGTTTGCGCAGGGTTCTGGCCAGCATGGAGGAATCGCTCACCACTTCGGTGGCCGTCTTGAGGCCGTTCTTGTGATCCCACGCCCAGTACTGATCGCCTAGGTTGCAGGTGAGTGAGAGCATCTTGAGACCCGTGTTGATCGCGTTCTCGCACTCAGCGATGCGCATCTCTGGCTGGACTACCTTGAGAGGATCTTCTCCCTCACCTCCGGGGGGAGTGCGGAATGTGATGTCGTCGGCCTCGCCGAACGCTGCATACTCGGTTACCTTCTGGCCGTCCTGGCTTTTCTTGGTCTTCTTCTCGATCAAGGTATCGGTCACGAACATCTTGGGGCGTGATACACGAAGGTGAACTAGGAGGGAGGTGAGCGCCTCGTCTGTGGCTTTGATGGCGCTGATGCCCTTCTCGAATACGGACGCGCCCATCGCGCAATAGCTATAGTGTGGATTCGGCACAGCTGGTTTTACGAGCGCGAACGTCTGATATGGCGATCTGGTGTCGAGGTCGGATGTCACGCCTTCTGGGAACACCATGCGGTGGCTTTTGATGTCGAACAGCTGCGTAAGGATGTGGTAACTGCCACCTAGCAATACATGCGCTTGGCACTGGTCATAATCGCGGCCATCGAGTTCTACACGTGTCACAAATGCACACTGTGTGCAGCTATCGGCCGACCACGTGAGCGGCAAGACTTGATGGGCGTCATAGTCCTCGATCTTCACATGGGCATCCGGGTGAAGCATCCCGTCATCGCTCACATCATCAACGCCGATCGCCCATGCGCCCGTGCCTAGAGCAAAGGCGCGCGTTGTGAAGTCTGCTTGATCCACGCCGAAGCTTGAGAAGTGCGCATCCAGAACTTCTTGGAGACCTTCATCATCGGTCTTCATCTCGAGCTTCTCGTTCATGATCAGATCGCTCCAAGCCTCTGCTGCCAATGCAGCAGGATGGAGCGTTTCGCGGTCATTCTTGAACAGCTTGAAGCCTCGGCGTGCACGGTAGTGATACCACTGGTTGTCTGCGGTGTACCATCCCCAGTAGTCGCTGATAACGCTCGACATTCGCGTATCTGGGTTATATCCCAACATCTTGAGCCAATCGATTGCAAAGGAGTATGTGCCGCGTTCTTCTGCCATTAAAGCCCCTGCCTGATCCATACGGACGCGGCATATCCGACCGCGTCGATCGTGTCATCGTTTACCTTCGGCAGTGTCTCTGTAATGTCGCCCGCGGGCGTTATGATGTACTCAAGTGCCGGGAACTGTTCGGCTGCCATAGGGCATGTTTCCGGGTCGATGATGATCTTGTTGCAGCGATTCAGCCATCTCACACGCTCGGTCGGGGAGTTGACGCCTTGCTTATACGCCTTGCGTGCATGGAGTCCTTGCTGTTGGTAGTAGAGGATCATGCCTTTGGCTGCGCTATCGCACCACAGATCCGCGTCCTCTTCGCCGAATTCTTCAAGTCGTTGCTCTAGTAGTGGCGCAGTTTGAGTGTCGTGCGCATCGTGTCCTGTAGCTGTGTCCTCGTTGAGCAACCACAGAGTGCCCTCGTCCACATCGTAGGCTACGCGCATATGAACCCATGGATGCACGGATCCAGCATCGACACCATGGCTGATATTGTCTAGCGCATCGCGCTCTTCGTCTGTGATGGTACGCACATCGAGGATCTCCGGGTCTATCACGTTGGCGCCCGTGCCTATAGCCTCGCCGTCGTACTCGTGACGGTAAGCCTTGGGATTGCGCTTCTTGAGCGCCTCGGCCACTGCTGTGAACGCCTCGCCAAGCCATTCCTTCGGCGCATCCGTCCAGTGGGAGCGATGAACGAGCCTGCCTTCCTGCGGCTGCTTGCTCTCGCGGTTTACCCAAGCATTGACGCTTATAGGCGGGTTGTAGCTCAAAAATGTCCACGTGGGGAGGTCGCCACCGCCACGCAGTACAGTCTGTTTTACGTTGCGAATGTAGGCGTAGCCCGGAAACTGGGAAGCCTCCTCGAACCACACGTATGCGATGTATCCCTCCTCAGGTGTGAGACCTTTGAGGGGCGAATCTTCTGGCTTGACGTTATCAGCGCCGAAGAAGTAGATGACATTGCCCGTGGGCTTGTGTACGGCTTGGAGCGGAGACTTGCCCCACGTGAACTCATCGGCCACGCCCATCCTGCGCGCTGCCTTCTTGATCTCGGCATATACGCTAGTGCGTAGCTTGTTGGTTCGATTGCGCATGCACAGGGCATTGCGGCTTTGCTCTGCCGTGACGCCTCCTACGATCTCTTGAGCGATCGTGGAGGTCTTGAGCGATCCACGTCCACCTTCGAACATATACTCCTCGTGGGCGTGTTCGGCTATATCTCGGTGTACATCGATGAAGGCACGCCCTAGCAGCTTGCCGAAGTCATACACACGAAGAGCGCCGTTCGGGTTCTCGTGTTCTTCCGGCAGAACATCGAGCAGCTTCGTGCCAGTGTCTATCATCGCTTTGGCTGCATCCTTGTCAATGAAGCCTTGTCGCGCCTTCTCCACTGCGATGTGAGCAGCATGAGCATTGAGGGCTGCCATGCGGTCTATAACAGCCGCACGGGACGCGACAGCCTCCTTTGCGGCTGCTTCCTGTAGTTCGGCCAACCTTGCGGAAACCTTGGGCAATGCTTCAAGGCGGCAAGCCTGCGAATCAACAGCTGGATCCTTCCACTTCACGGACTTCGGGTAGGCCTCGCGGTATGCTTGGCGCTGAGATAACCCACGGGCGCGGGCTTGGCAGTATTTCTCCTGTTGAGCAGTGAGCATCTAGTAGCGTTCCCTATGCTGGGTCACACGCTTACACCACGGACACCACATCGTCTTGATGTGGCCACGCTTGCGCTTATGATTTGATTGCCTGCGTATGGGGAATATGCCATGACATCGCAAACATTCCATGTCAGATCTTGGCATGGGGCACCTCCTCACTTAGCAGGGGATTGTCTCGGTAATGTCGCCTTATATAGGAAGATCCGCCCTAGGGAGGCGGCTCAGAGCAAAGGATCGCAGGTGATGGGGTGAAGGAACGTTAAAAAGCCCCCAACTCTGCACCTATATGGTCTTGCAGGTGTCGCTTTGCGTTCACGATTCCCGCCTTTCCGCCTTAAAGCAGTAGCCATCCGGCCTAACGTCTGCGAGTTCTATCACATCGGCTTCTTCTATTGCGTCCCATCTACCCTGTGCCCAGTAGGTGCATTTCCAGCCTTTTTCAATCGACCGTTTGCAATCCCTACACCTGATGATCTCCTCAAGTGCAGTTTCGCAACCGCTTATGCCATCTGTATTGGTTACGTATACGATTGATCTTCCGTCCGTTGGAAAGATGTGCTCACTCATAACCACTCCCTCCAAGGCTTGCAGGGAATACCTAGAGCTTCGGCTAAGTCATGCTCGATCTTGGCACCCTTGCTGTTCTTCCATCCGTCAAGCATTGCTATACCGTCGAAGAGGCTGGCGCCGTTATGATCGATGGTGAGCATGGCTGTGATGCTTCGGCGCATGCAGAATCCCCACTCTTCTCCTAGATTGACGTAGTCGTGTGGAATATTGACGATGTAGCCATCTGCTTCAAGTCGTACAGCCGCCTCTTCGAATGCTTCGCGGTTGTCGTTGGGTTTTCCTGTTACAGGACCGATCAGATAGAGGCGCTTCATACTAATCCCTCCAATTCCTTCACTAGATCCTTCGTAGACTGGGTGGTGAGGTTCATGGCGGATCCGTCGCTGAATACCACGAAGTGAGTATCGGGATGCAAGCGCACCACGGTGCTGAGGTCTATGAGCCATGTGGTAGAGGTGTTGCGTAGTTTTTCATCCACCCTTACGAACTTGCGATCGCTCATATCTGTGCCCCTATCTCGTTGGCTGCACGGAGGCATTTCGCTGATACTTCGAGCAGTTCCGCCTCGATCGCATTGAGGTCGCCCCCCCCCGAACTTCCTTGGGAACCAGCTTCGAATGCTCTGCGTGCTATGTCGGTGACTACGGCTTGCACTGCTGTATCGCGATAGCCTCTGTTCACCTCATAACGCTCCAAGTACTCATGGCTGCGCTCTTGGTAGCTGCTGTCCTCTCGAAAGCAAAAGGTCTCATCGATGTCGTTCTGTATCCCTACAGGTAGGTTTGTTTCTTGCATATAGCGTCTCCTTAAAAGATCGCGTCCACCGCTTCGATGCGGCGTCCGATGTAGTTGATTACTGGTATGGCCATAGAGTTGCCAAGTGCTTTATAGCGGGGTGAGTCTGGAGTTCCGCTGCTCACCTTCTTGGTTGGGTTTTTGATGAATGCGGCGTAACCTTCGGGATCGATTACTTCATCTGGGCATTTCACCCAATCAATGGTTTCGCGTTCTTCGCCGCTGTATACATCAGTCCAGCCATCTGGGAAGCCTTGAAGACGTTCGCATTCCACGGGCATGAGGCGTCGAACTGTATACTCGGTGCATATAAGTTTGCCGTCTGCGACGTATTGATTTCCGGCTCCTTTATAATCGCTTGCACAAAGTGCATTACAGATGCTATCGGCGTTTGACAGAACAACAACAGGCGAATCTCCTCCCACCTTGAGGGTGCCTGTACATTCATTGTCGATCGCAGCGCCTCCATTGCTGTCTGCCATGCACACAGCAGGCTCGCCACTGCGCGCTGCCCGCAGTGATGGACTGAGTTCGCTATTCGAAGAGAATCCCTTGTCAGAATTCCATGTAAAGGCAACTGCATGACGATCTGTAGATGTGAGCGAATAACATGCTCCATCATCCTCAATTCCTAGATGATGACCACCGTTTCTAGCTTCTCGACCGATGATATTGCCTGCTATTGCATAGGCGATGCTCGGCACTTGGTTGGTTCCGGATTCGGATGCTCGGAGCGTGGGGGCGACTTCCTCTTGAGCGGCTACGCTTCCGGCTTGTGCCGATTGACCCGCACTGAAACTGATGCAGACTGCAGGCGCGTGGCCTTGTGCACTCATGGTGTGGCAAGGATCGCCCCACTGAGGATTGCTTCTATTGTTCGGGCTGGTGACCTGAGTGGTTTCGATTGGGAGCGCGTCTATGGATTGGAGTGTGTCGGTGTGGCGGAGTTTGAACGTATAACTGCCTCCAGTGTGCTCTTGAGCGTCAGCGGCAAGCTGCGCCCTCTTTTCTCGGCTCGACGGATTATCCCCTCGCATGCAGTTGGGCTCAAAAAGTACTCCTGCGGCGCATCCTGGTATAGGATGTCCGACAAGAAACACACGCCTGCGTCTCTGTGGTACTCCGAAGAACTGAGCGTCCAGCACTCGCCACGATAGAGCATACCCGCAGTCTTCCAGCTCCCCGAGGAGGGTTCCAAAGGCTCGGCCTTCGTCCTGCGATAGAACTCCGGGGACGTTTTCCCAGATGACCCATCGAGGTTTAACTTCTCTAACACAGCGGACGAACTCAAGCATAAGCTGACCTCGTTCGTCCATGAGGCCAAGTCTTCGCCCTGCGAGACTGAATGCTTGGCAGGGGCTTCCTCCGATGATGACATCGATACTCCCTTCGTATTCGGTCCAATCGACCCTCGATATATCGCCAAGGTTCGGCACATCTGGGAATCGTTTCTCTAGTAAATCGCAGCAGAACGGCTCGATCTCGGAGAAGGCAACAGGGTCCCATCCAAGGGGTTCCCAGGCAACGGATGCCGCCTCAATGCCGCTGAAAAGGCTGATATAGTTCATCGCTAAATCTCCTTGAATGCTTCGCATGCAGGATCTGTTGGGTTGACCTCGTCAACGAAGAGGCTGCCATTGTCCACAGCGTCTTGGATGCAGAGCGGTTGATATTTGGCTCTTACATGACAGAAGTGATCACAGTCTTTGCATTCGCGGCCTTCCCATGGTTCGGGTTCATTCCAAGGGGCGCGAGGATCGGCCGCTGAAACATGATCGGGGTAAGCTGGGGTGCCGGTCATACTCGTTTCCAACCTTCCATATCAAGCGCGGTGAGGTAGTCGGTGGGTTCATCGAGCAGGATATACTCCCAGCCGTCATTCCAGCGGAAATGCAGGCGGTTCGCATGTGCGAGGCCGTGGCAGTAGATCTTGCCGTCCGCGTCTTTTCCGTGATTGCCGAAGCCACAGAGGGTGATGGTGGGTTTCTCGATCTCGTGGTCGTCCTCGTCGAACATCTTGCCCGCTCCACGGCGGACGATATGATGCTGCTCGAGCGGGTTTGAGCACCCACAGATGGCGCAGCAGTTGCGCTTGACGGACGGCTTGCCCATCAGGGGCTGATAGATAATCGGTAAAGTATTGACCTTAGACATTCTTCAGTCTCCAATCCTCGCCGTCCAAAGGCACCTGCTTGCAGGATCCAGCAAGGCGAGATGCGATAGCTTCGCCTACGGCTCCCTCGGTGATCTTTGCGGCGATTTGGCTTAACAGATAATTCGATGTGATGATCGTTGGTAGCATCGCCTTGTCGCGTTTATCGATGATGGCGAATAGGCGCTCACAGGCGTAGGCTGTGTTACTAGCTTCCTTTCCGAGATCATCAAGAATGAGCACATCACAGGTCGAGGCATGAGCAAAGAGCGTGTGATCCTCGTCCTTGCGCGAGCGCATGGCTTCCATGAGGTCGTATGTTGAAACGGCGAGCACGTTGCTGTCGGTTTCGGCGAGAATGATGCCCACGGCCATGGCGAGCGTGGTCTTACCGGTTCCATTCGATCCGTGGATGAAAAAGCCTTGACCTTGCTTGACAAGGCTTGCCATTTTCTCGGCATAGCGATGCTCGGAATGTCGATACCTTGGAGGGATTCCGGCTTTTTCGAGAATGATGGCTCTCTTCACCTCAGCCATCTTGCGTTTCTCTTCCTCGGCTTTACGCTCAGCTTCTTCGCGTGCGACTTTCGCGCCTTCGCACTGACAGGGAAGATAGCCGACTGGGACAGGCCTTGTGTGCTTGAAGATCGTCACGGTTCTCATCTGCATCGGTCTCATCTCGCCGCAGTAAGGGCATGGGGATCCTTGTTCGTAGTCCAGCGTGATGCTATCGGTCGTATTTTGCATAAGCCTCAGCCTCCTTGATCTCGCTCTTCGCCTCATGCATGTATTGCTCGAAGTGGTCGGGGCTGAAGAGGGTGTTCGGCGTCAGGCTCTTGCGATATTTGGTGCCCTGCCAGTCGGCCTGCTTGTAGGCGATCATGCCCCGCACCTGCTCCACCGTGTAGCCACCCTCGCAGCGCGTGAGCATGTGGCGGCATTTCTCGGGCATCGTGGTGTAGTTTGTTCCGAGCGTCTCATTGAGCGCAGCGAGGCATTCCAGCCAGAAAGGAGCATCTTGCACGTTGCTAGGCATGGGGGGATTATAGGGGGGTACTCTACCTAATAACTCATCCTCAACCTCAGCATCCGGATTGTTCGATGCTTGCGCATATGCGTATGCATCTGCCTGTGCATATGCTTGTGCATCATGCTGTGTATCTGCATCAGCATCCGGCTCTGATGATGCTTGTGCTTTCTGCTTGCCCCATCTTGCGTTAGCCATCTTGCGTCCGCGCTCGCTCGCTTCGTCTCCCATGTCGATGCGCTGCTTGAGAGCGATGAAGGTGGGCAACCATGGAGGGTTGCCCTTAGGTTCTTGCTTCTCGAACCGGTACTGAACGATCGCATAGAGAAACGGTGCGCGTTGTTTCTCAGGCATAGCTTGGCAAGCCGCCCAGAAGTCATCGTGTATAACCATTCCCATTGCGACTCCTAAAACGAAATATCTTCGGTCGCGTACTCATCGACATATTCAGCTTCGGAGTATTGAGAGCGTTCGTATGCGAGTTCCTCTTGGCTGTGAACAATCTCGGTCAGGTATGCATTTAGCTTCTCGATCTCCTCTGCGGTGTATTGGTTCATTGGCTTAGGACTACCGTCAGGATTGGTGATGGTGGCGGCCATCCAGCTGGTGATGCCTTCCTCCTTGGTTCCGAGGGCAATGGCCTGTTGCTTTAGCTCTGCAACTTTTTGCCACAGAGCAACGATTTGCGGATCGCGCTGTGGCTGCGATGCATTATTCCGTGATGCATCATTCTGCGATGATCCTGACTTGGAAGAGCGGTCGAAGCTAATGACGTAATTGGCGAGATCTTCGATGTCTTGGGTGAACAGGTCGGACACCGCCAAGGTATTGAGTACCGCTGCGATAAGGGCGCGCTTGCATGCCATCTTGAGTACTGTGTTGTAGGTGTCGGCAATGTCTGGGTTCTCCTGCTGGGTGGAGTCCATGTACTTGACCCAGCACCATTGGCCGTCCACTTTTTTCATGCCATAGCCCTGCTTGCGGTATTCCTGCTTGCGCTCACGGGCATCTTGAGGGATGGGCTGGTCGGTGATCTCGAAGTCCGACACGTTGCGATAGCGATACTTCTTCTCCATGGTGGAGCACAAGCCTACACCTGAGCCTTGCACCAATCCTGTGGCCTTAGAGACAAGGAGGCACTTTACCGTGTACTCTCGGTGCCCATTAGGTAGGTCTTCGCGGCTGATCTCGTAAGTGTCTGCAAGACCAAACATCATAGTCAGCTTCTGCGCACCGGGTTGGAGCAACGTGGGCTTGTCCCCGCATCCGGGAATCTTGCCATAATGCAGGCCTTCGCTCATGCATGAGGCCATGAGCGCCTTCACTTGGTCTGTCTGTCTCTTGATCTGCTCGACGGGTATCATGTCATAGCCGCCTGTCGAGACCATTGTGGTTTCCTCACGTACAGCGATCTCGTTACTCATAACCGACCACTCCCATGCACTTGATGGTGGCGCCGGTTATTCCCATGGCCTTGAGGGTTGACCCGACGCGCTCAGCGAACTCGCGCGAGCCTTCGAAGTCCATCGACAGGTGCCATGCGAACGCTTCCATGCCTCCCTTATCAGCCGTGATGGTTGCGGGACCGGTCGAAGATACTGGCTCTGGATCCTCTGTGATAGGCTCGGAGCGTTCTGCTGCGACAAGTGCAGCAGCTTCTTGTGCGGCCTTGAACTCGGCCATCTGACGATCCTTTTCATCCAGCTCGTCTTCGAGCTCTAGGGCTCCGATGAGGTCGAGCGTATCGGCGTAGTGCTTCACAACCTCGTCTTTGTGCTTGAGATCCTTCGCCTGCAGCGTTTTATAGCCCTTGAGCGCATTCTCCGTCTTCTCGTACAGCTCTTTGACCGCTTTAAACTCAGTAGTCGATCGATTAAGCCAAGAGTTCTCAAGGATCGCGGAGAATGGGATCACGTCAGCGATTGCGCCAGCACACCCGATGTACTCCTCTTCGAGAGATTTACGCCTGTTCTCGCGAAACATCTCGTCAGCTTCGTCTACCTGAGCTTTGAGTTTTGCCCTCACATCGTCGATCTTTGATGTTATTTTCTTGACACTATCCTCGAACTTCTTGAGCGGCTCGTTGTACGCTTTCTTGATGCGCTTGCGCTCCGCCTCGATCGGCTCCTTGAGCTTGTTCAGACTAGCCATAAGGTCGCGGCCTTCTTTGACCCGCTGTGCGTTGTTGGGGTCAATCACGGAGTCTCTAAATGGCTCAAGCTGCTTGTCTATATAGGCATCCAAAGCCGCCAGATTGTCGGTGAATATCGCCGGAGTATATGTGACTTCCAGTTCCTTGCTCGGTTCTATAACTTCGGCCTCAGCTTCGATAACTTCGGCAAAAGTTTCAATGATGTCGTTACTCATTGATTGCCTCCTTTGCTTTTTGGTAGATCATCTGCTCGTCTTCGTCTGGCTCATAGCCATCGGACTGCATCGCATCGAGCAGCGTGATGTAGTTCTTATAGGCTCGGCCGCTTGGCCTTCCTAGTCCTCCGATATCACCACCACCTTGTGAGCCATTCATGCATTCAAAGAGCAGCACGATCTCTGAGTGGCCGACATTAAGGCGCTTGGTGTCGGTAGCCTCAAGGAAGGCCTTGACGAGTGGTGCATGGCGATTTTCGTTCTCCACGACAAGGCGCGAGAGGTTCGGCAGTAGATTCTGTGCTGCAAGCTGCTCAGCGAGCCATGTGCGACGCTTTGCTGTGCCTTCTGCATAGAGCGCGGCGATAGCTTCGGTCTCGGCCTGTGCGCTGTTGTCTTCCTCGATCTGGTCGGCGACAGTCTCATCTTCATCTACCAAGATCATGAAGAATCCGGGGATTGAGTGACGTACGGCTACGCATCCTTCTGGCAGATCTTCGGGAATCATGGCGACTTTGTTAATACTGGCTATAAGGCTCAACCCGGCTGCATCGTCAACAATGCGTATGCCGCGCTCTTCGAGTTCATGCGCCAACTCCACCGCTTCGCGTTCCTTCTTTCGCCGAGCACCGAAACGCTTGGCTATGGCTTGATATTCGCGCTCAGAGCAGTTGGTCAATGCCTCGACGGCCTCAGGATCATCTACAAACTCGCCTATGACAGCGAGCCTAAAGAGGCTCATATCATCAGCGGCATCGCTCACGACTTCTGCAGCGCGGCGTATCTTTGTCACCTTCTCGACCTCAATGCCTGAGACCTTGGAGACATATTCATCATCACCGAACATGGTCAGCTGACGAACGAAGCGGCTCTCTTCGACCGCTTCGTACTTCTTTTTGGTGTTGGTACGTATGACTGTTTCGAGAATAGCCTGCTCGGTGCTTTCGTCCTCCACGATTGCCGGGAAGGTCTTGGTGCCGAGCAGTTTCATGGCCTCCACGCGGCTGTTGCCAGCCTTGATGCGATAGATCCCGCCGTCACGCACGAGGGTAACCATCTCATCGGGAATACCCGTGAGTTGCATTGATCGGGCAAGCTCCTCGACGTATGCTTGGTTTTCCTTGAGCGAATAGTCGCGGGTGGCGAGGTTGTTGCCGTACTCATCGAGCAGAGGATAGACGTCCTCGATGCTGACGACCTCGATTGTGGCAGTCATTATTCGTCTACCTTCACTAGGATGGCTTCGGTGACGTTCGCGCCTTGAGACTCTAAATCCTCAATAAGCTCTGCGATAGCCGCCAGAACCTCAGACGGAATGTCGCCGAACTTCTCCTTATTCTTGAGGTAGTTGTCAAGGAATTGTTCAGGCGTTGCGCCGTGCATGTCTTCATCTTCGGGAATAGTGAGGAATCCAAGAGCGAACAGAGTGCCGTTGATAAAGTCATCGGATACGTCTGAGCTCTTCGCTGCGTCATAGATCTCAGCGGCGTGCTTGATCGGAATATAGTGACCAGCAACAGGCTTCTTCATCTTCTCTAGTTTCATTTTGTTGCTCCTATCTGCTAAAGGTTCATTGATTTAGCTTTTTTCTCGATGCGCTCCTTGCGCTTTTGCGCGGCTTTAACCGCGCGGCGCAGGTTGCTGGAAACGCATGCCTCCACAGCAATGGCGTAAGCCTCTTCCGCGTAGGCTTTTCGATACGCCGTCATTCCTGTGGTGTCTGGCGGCAAGGGTAGCGGGTCGTTCTTCGACTCGACCTTAGCCTCGGTGCGCTCGTATATATCGCGCTCCTCAGGAGGAAGAAGAGGAAGTAGATCCGATATCCTTGCTTGAATGGTTGCAAGCTGGTCGCGCCTGCGACATGGCTCACACATACCCTTCTTGTCGATCGTGGCCGAAGGCTTACCGCATGAAGGGCATGGCTCAAGGGTTGGCTGATAGTAGCGAAGGCAGACATCAACGCCCTGCTTTCGAAGAGCGATCGCCTTCATCTTCACAGAAGCCGATGATCTCTTGAGCATCTGGCATATATCGCGTTTGGGGATCTTCCCAGCATTCGCGATGAGGAATTGCTCCTCTGCTACCGTCCAGTCGTTGCGTTTGGCTCCTTTACGCATTGCGTCTCCTTGAAAGGAAATAGGCACCATGACACGCCGCAGCCCGGAGGTGATCGTTGGTGCAATGCTCGCATCCGGGATAAGGATTTGATCCGCGCTCCATCAACATACGGAGTTCGGCCATGTTCCCGCGAGATTTTGGGTTGAGCACTTGACGGCTGGTTTGGATGACGATCTCCTCGTCGTGTAGAGCCGAATGAAGGTAGCCACATAGATACGGGGTCTGGTAGGCATAGCCTCCGCCCTTGCCCGCATATCCCATGAAGCCTTCCATCACGATGACCTCATGAGGCTTATCGGTTGCCCATGCGCTTAACTGACGCGCGATGTTTTCCGCGCGCTTTCGCAGAGCATCTTGGTCTGCCTTGATCGTAGTCTTGTAATGCAGCGTTTTCGCACAGATGATGCGGCGCTCATTCATGTACACGATACCAGTGTTCGATGTGCCAGGATCCACTGCTACGATGTTCATGCTGCCTCCCTGTAGAGGTTTGCGGCATCCTGCCAGCATTTGCATGGGAAGAACGTATTGAGCGCCACGTGCTCGTGCCATATGTCCTCGAAGTCGATAGATCCGTCATCGAGCGCCTTGGTGGCCTTCGGGAAGATCACCGTGGCCAATTCAGGACGAAACATGAGCAGATATCGGCTTAGTATGCTCCACAGGTTGTTGTCGAAGCGAAACTCGCGGCACAGTGTGATGGGCATGCCCTGCTGCGTGGCCAACACGAACAGATCGCCTCTGCGAATGCGTGGCCACCCGTCATCCTTGGCCTGCTCGCATAGATTCACGAGACGCAACCACTTGTGCGGATAATCCTCTGCGATCCATGCGCATGCTTCCTCGACGCGCATGAGCGGGGTGCGCAACACACCGTCATAGAACTGTTCGCTAACCTTCGGCATTTTGCGCCTCCTCTTGCTGGTAATAGTTCTCAGCGGCTTTGTAGCCGACTTGGTAAATGGCGCCGTAGCTCCATATGACCCCGAACAGAACAGCTACTGTGAGGAGCGCACACACGAGGTTTCGCATGGTGTATGATTTATGCGCTGCTTTTTGCGGCGGCATTTGGAAGGGGCGCGATTCAAATCCGTGGTGGGGTTGTTTGCGCGCTCCTTCTTCCATTCTTGGAATGCCCGCTCGTTTTCGGGGTTGGCGTAGAACTGGCGCATGTGGTGCTTTACGCTGTAGCACATGCTCGACTGTTCGGGTGTCATGCTGCCTCATCTTCAACGTCCTCATACTCGTACTCTGCCGGGGGCAGCTCATACGCGCTCGGTTCGTCCTCGAACTCATCCGTAAAAGCCTCCTCTTGGCCTTCGATCACCTCGCCGGTATTCGAATCAACGGGGATGACCAGCTGGTCGGATGTGAGGTTGAGGGTGACGGCGGTGCCGGTCATGATTGCCAGCTGAGGAAGAGCAGGCTTGTATTCGGGATCCAGCTCGAACTGCATGACGGTCTTGCCAGCCTTGATGTTGCAGCCTGTGAAATAGGCGCGAACTGTTGCGGCGTTCTCCATGATTACTCCTCTGCGGTGATGATGGCAGTGCCATACTCGATGTGGATGCTGTAGCCGTTGGCCTGTACGGCTTCGATGATGTAGCTCGGTGCGTTGGTGAGGCTGACGTACTTGCCCTCACCTTGGGTGCCGATGGTGAGGTTCACCATGTCTCCTAGCTGATGTGCTTCTGCGATGACTTCGCAGATTGCTGCGATGCTCTGAGTGCTCATAGTGTTTTCATCTCCTCATTCATAGACTTAACTTCTTCAAGCAGCTTGGTGCCCACGCTTGAGGCATGCTGCTTTGCTTCGGCCTCAAGGATTGCGGCATAGGTTTGGCTGAGGGCTGCAATCTCGTTATTGCTGTAACCTCTTGCAGCCTCCTTTTCCATGGAGGAGACGATCGCTTCCTTAGCGCGCTCTGTGAGTGTTTGCTCTTGCACGTGATTCCTTCCTGATTGATTAGCTGGCTGTTGTGGCGTATTCGCGAAGATCATCGAGCGGCTTGCCGAAGTATTCAGCGATTGCGCATGCTTGGTTGAAACTGATTCCGCGTGTGCCGTAGATCCATGCTTTGAGTTGACCAAGCGATACATGGATCTCCTTGGCGAGGGCTTCATAACTGATCCCGTCGTCTACGCACCACGCACGTACACGGCGACCATTAAATGCGAAGTCCTCAGGTGTGAGATGGTCTTCCTTTTTGGCATCTGGCATGTTTTCCTCCTTTCTTCAAATAGAGCCATACGCGGATATCCGGAGGTGTTGTTGTCCTTGAAGTCCGATACCCGCCAATGGATCTATTCGATAGGCTCTCCTTCCTGTTCAATTAGCAGATGGATGTCTTCGTGAACCTTTTCCTCGGATACACCGAAGAGCTTGGCGATAAGTTCCTGCTGAGCGCATGCCTCTTGAGCGGCTGGCTGCACATCCATCTGGCGGTGTTTCTCTTTGAGGGCGAGATCATCGCTGAATGACTTGTTCGCCTCGATCGCGTGCAGGAATCGCTCCTCGGCCTCCACGGCGATCTCGATGGCTTCGCGGTACAGCTTCTCGTTCTTCATGGTGTTCCTTCCTTTGCTTCGGTTCTTAGAGTGCTTGTTGTTACAATCTCTTCAGAAGTCAAGCGATGACGATGAAGACGCTTCGCAAGTATCATGAGTGGGTGAACTCGTAATGAGTTGAGCGAAGTCTCTTTCATTCAAAGAAATATGCGGCGGCTCTGTAATAACTTGCAAAGTTGCCGCTATCTCTTTGGGAGAATCTGCCGAAATGCTTATCGTGACCATCTAGTCCTCCTCAATATCTGGGTCTGAATAATGAACCTCGCGAAAACTAAGCCCGCATTCCTTGATGAGGCTTATGAGCTCATCCTTTTCTACCTCGGTGCACCAAAGTTCACCGAGGTATCTTGATTCTGGGATGTTCGAGCCGGGTACCATGCGTCCCGTTGATTCGAAAACCATGAAGGCGATATGCTCGACCTTAAGGTGTGCTATGCGCCCTAGTTTCTTGTACTTGTCGAGTTCGGGGTAGCTGTTTGGCATGTCCTTCTCCTTGATCCTTTTGCTCAAAATAGCTACTTTAAGTAGCAACTAATAGACATAGTAATTACTAAAAGTAGAAAAGTCAACTAAAAGTTGCTATAAGTTGAAAAAAATATACTTACGGTATAAAATTGCGATGGATATGAGAGGAGGCTGCCATGCAACTCCAACTTAAACAGCTACGCAAGGCAGCAGGCTATAAGAGTATGCAGTCTATGGCTGATGCTCTAGGTATTAAGTATGCAACATATAAAAGCTGGGAATCTGGCGAGCGAAATATGAGCTTTCCGCAGGCATGCATGGTTGCGGATCTTCTTAACTGTTCGCTTGACGAACTCGCAGGACGTACTGAGTTTGCAGGAATATATTCTGATAACCGTCAAGCCGTTATGAACGATGATTACGCCCACCTCTCCGATGCTGGGAAGGACGCGGCTGCAGGAGCGGTGAGGGGCATCCGCGCATCTGAGGGCGCGCGAGTTCAAGCAGCGGGGCTGGAAGATCATACGATCCCAGCTTCCGCATAAGAGATGAGATATGGAAGGAATCGACATCGGGGATGTTGATCTTAGCGGCATCGATTGGTATCCCGATGTAAAGAGCCGCATGGCCATACCAGGCATGAGGTCAGCAGTGCGGCTACAAGAGCAAGCGCAGGAAGCCGCACAGGCAGCCTATGAGCAAGACTGGGAATGGCGGGAGCAACAGAGCAAGCTATTGGCTGCGTTGATAGAGCGACAAGATGCCATGGCCGAGGAACAAAGGCGGCAAGCAGAGGAACAGCGCGCCGCTGACAAGGGCAGCAAGGCACGCGAGATTACCGTGATTGTGCTCACGGCGCTCGGCCTTCTCGTGGCCACTGTGGCAGCCGTACTCAACTCAATCGGCTGACCATGACCATGACATTGATAGCAGTGAGCACGACATTCATACTGATGAGCGTGATGGCGACTTTGAGAGACATGACGACTCCTTCCTTCTGATCGCAGAATATGGAAGATGTCGCAAAGAAAAAGCCTCCTGCAAAGTCTTGGCGGACACAGGAGGCAACCTTGAAAGGATGTTATGCAGTATATCACTTGTGATAATCCAAGACCGGGTAGGCGTGCTGTCTCCTATGCGCGCTTCTCATCGCATAATCAACGAAGCGAGAGCATCGAGATACAGGAAGATAACAACCTCGCATATTGTGCCATCAACGATCTTGATGTGGTGGCCATGTATGCTGATGAGGCTAAGACCGGCAAAACCACCGCGCGCGCTGACTTCCAGCGCATGGTAGCGGACGCCAAAATGGGATTGTTCGATTTCGTGGTCATATATAAGGTCACGCGCATCATGCGCAACCGAGACGAGATGGCTCTACTCAGGATCACGCTCAGGAAATGTGGGGTCGAGATCCTTTATTCCGGCGAGGATATAGGCAAAGGATCAGACGGCATCCTGCAGCTGGGATTGAAAGAGGTACTGGCCGAGTGGGAGAGCGCACAGCTTGGCGAGCGCATTCTTGATGGCATCCAGAAAAACGCCGAGAAGAGGATGGCCAACGGCCAACAGCTCTACGGCTGGGATATCGTCAACGGATATTACGAAGTGAATGAGTTAGAGGCCTCTGTGCTCAGGCGAGCCAAGACGATGCTCATTAAAGGCAGAACCATTGCTGATATCGTGAGGGCGCTGGAGGGATACACCACGAAACGCGGCAAGCCGATTGCGCATAATACTCTAACCAAGATGCTCAAACGCAAGCAAAACGCAGGAATGTACTCTTACGCCGGACACGAGCAAGAAGGCGGCATGCCAGCACTTTGGACGATGGAGGAACAACGCATGATATGGAAGATTCTGGGCGATGATACACGGCCACGTAAGAAGGCAGGAAGCGCCGACTTCCTGCTAACCGGCAAGCTGTGGTGCGGTGCGTGCAATACGCCTATGACGGGAACCAGCGGAACGAGCAAGAGTGGCAATGTCTACTATTACTATAAGGACAAGAAGGGATGCGGCGCGAAGGTTCGCAAGGATTTAGTCGAAGACAGCATTGCCGATGCTGTGAAGTCTGCGCTTGAAAGTGCAGCAACACGCGAGAAGATCGCCGACATGGTGATCGATTATTCCGAGAATGAGGATCCAACGCCACAGAGCGATGTGATCTCAGCTGAGCTCAAAGAGATACAAGCCTCATACGCCAATATATTGAAGGCTATCGAGCAAGGCGTTGTCCCTCCAGGCTCGAAGGAGCGCATTGAAGAACTCCAGGAACAGGAGAGCATACTGCAGGAAGAGTTGAAGGTGGCCAAAGCCATCGAAGCCGTGGCCTTGGATCGCGACCGCGTGCTGTTCTGGCTCGAGCAGATCGCCAATACTCAGGACACCAAGACGCTCATAGATGTGTTCGTGGGCAAAGTGGTCATGAAGGGCGAAGATCTGCACGTCATGATGTTCTTTGATGACCCGGAAAATGAAGAAGGCGAACACGAAAGGTGTTCGCCTAATATCACCATGGTGGAGCATAGGGGGATCGAACCCCTGACCTCATGGCTGCCAGCCATGCGCTCTCCCAGCTGAGCTAATGCCCCGAAATGCATCGACAACTATATCACATCTTTTCACGATAAGCTCTGTAAAACAAAAATGACCTTGGGAACCAAGGTCATTTTTGTTGGCGGAAGCTAGTTAAGAGGAGTACTTCCAAACCATCTAAAAGAGAGGAGGTATGAAGATCATGGAATCTTCTGACAAAAGTTAGAATAGGTTAACAAATACAAAAATACAAGGGAATATCGAGGAATTTTCTAGATTTTGCAGCAATCTGCACAATTCCTCCACAAAATTCCTTATGAGCGGAATGCCATTCGAGCGCTTCGCCCGAATGCAAAGATCGATAGCGCTATTGCTTCCCGTACCCATCGGGGTTTTGGGACTGCCAGCGCCAACTGTCTTCGCACATGCGATCCAGATCGTATTCGGCAACCCATCCAAGCTCTTTGGCGGCCTTGTCGCAAGAGGCATAGCTGGTGGCGATATCGCCTGCTCGGCGTGGCTTTATGGCATACGGGATATCCTTGCCGCTGGCCTTCTCGAAAGAATGGATGACATCCAGAACGCTCGATCCGGTTCCGGTTCCCAGATTGAAGATACCCACTCCATGACGTGATCCATCCGCATCCGAATCGCCGGCCATCGATCCCCAATCCAAGCCTTCCCGCAGCTCGGCCGGGTTGGATCCGACTTTGCCGCCGAGCCAGTCGAGCGCAGCCACATGACCTCGCGCCAGATCCACCACATGGATGTAATCACGAACTCCGGTGCCATCGGGCGTTGGGTAATCATCCCCGAATACCCCGACCTCATTGAGCTTGCCCACTGCAACTTGGGCAACGTATGGCACGAGATTGTTGGGAATGCCCAGCGGATCCTCGCCGATAGTACCGCTGATATGCGCTCCGATCGGGTTGAAGTAGCGCAAAAGAGCG
>CAYXZC010000017.1:0-31167 GCA_964469815.1 uncultured Eggerthellaceae bacterium
CGCGAGCAAGCTAGCACAGCTCAATGAAAGTTATGGGAGCGGCACCTTAGCCTCTATGATCGGAGGCCCGCACACATCGTTTTGGCCTCTTCATAGGTTCATGTCCTTATTCGGTTCTCCGAACAACATGGGCATCGGTCAGATCTGTTGGAATCCACGTATCTGGACGGATGCGATAACATTCGGATGGACCGTAGAGGCTGACATCAATGAGCTTACGAACAGCGTGTTCATCTGGGGAACCAATCCAGCCGAGTCGGACAATTCCGCCTTTTGGCGGGCGATAATGCGCATCTCAAAAGATGAGACCACGCATCTTGTGGTCGTCGATCCCAGATTCACCAAGACCGCGCGCATGGCCGATCTATGGTTGGCGCCAATTCCTGGCACCGATTGCACGCTCATGCTGTCGATGATCAATTGCATCATCGAGGAAGGGCTATACGATGAGGATTTCGTTGAGGAGTGGTGCGTAGGATTCGAAGAGCTGAGAGAGCATGTGGAGCCTTTCACGCCGGAAGCCGCCGAAGAGGTTTGCGGTGTAAGGTCGGAAGATATAAGGCAGGCGGCACGGTGGTTTGTTGACTCTCCAAGCGCGATGGTGTCCGGTCGGGGCATCGATCAGATCGGCAGGAACGTTCTTCCCACGCACAGGGCGCGCTGCATCCTTTTCGCCATAACGGGAAATATCGACAGACCGGGTGCTTGCCTTATCCTAGATAAGAGCGACTTTGTGGAAGAGGTCGATCTCGAGTGCACGTTCGTTAACTTCGATGCGCTTCAGCGATCGAGCATGAATACGGGCATCACCCCACTTCAAAGCTATTCCGGATACCTTGATGTCATGGATTCGACCGAAAAGCTCTCTCGCCGTTTGCCTGCGCGATATCTCACATCCGCCCATCCTGATCTAGTCCTTAACGCCATGGAGAGAGGAGAGCCTTACCCCGTGCGCGCTCTTATTGTGGAGGCCACCAATCCGCTTTTGACCTATGCCGATACGCATAGGGTCTACAAAGCGCTGATGGGGCTCGATCTTCTGGTCGTCATCGATTATTACATGACACCGACAGCCGCCATCGCGGATTACGTTTTGCCGAGCGCCGGTGCCATGGAGCGAGCGACCTTCCAGGCTCATGGGGGAGTGGCGAACATCGCCTATGGCGGGGCGGCAGCGGTTTCGCCCTATTACGAGCGCAAGTGCGACTACACCATATTTCGCGAGCTGGGATGCCGGCTTGGGCAGAGCGATTCTTGGCCGCAAGCCACGTTCGAAGAGGCATGCGAGTACACCTTGGCTCCCACGGGGATGGATTGGGATGCTTATTGTGCTCTCGGGATCTGCACGCAACCGCCGCGTCCGTACAAGCATCTTGAGAAGGATGGCGAAGGTATGCAGGCGGGGTTTGCCACACCTTCGGGAAAGATAGAGCTTGCAAGCTCGGTGCTAGAAGGCATGGGAGCCGGAAGGCTTCCTGTTCCGGCACCCAATCGCAGGCTTTGTACGGATGATCTCATCTCTAAGATGGAGGCTCAGGGCTGGGTGCATATGGATCTTATCACCGGTGGGAGAAAGCAGCCCTACAATGCATCGATGTACATGAACAATCTGGATTTCCGCAAGAAGTACCCTTATCCTTTGGTCGAGATGAGCGCGGCGACCGCCGATAGGCTCGGGCTCGATAAAGGCGATGGGGTCATTCTAGCCGCGGATAACGGGCAAGCCAGATTCATAGTGGATATAATCGAAATGCGCGACGATATCATCCATGCGGATTACGGTTGGTGGCATCCTGAATGGGATGTCTTCGATGGAAGGCTCGGAGGTGTGTGGGAGAGCAATATCAACACCCTTACCTCATGTTCTCTCGATCAGGCCGAACCCATGATAGGAACATGGTCGTACAACGCGCTGGATTGCATGGTCAAGCGCGATCCTTGCCCTATAAACGAGGACGCCCTTGATCTTGAGCATATCGGCAATACGCTAAGTGATTGGTGTGGGAAATGCGCTGAAGAGGATAGGGAATGATAGGGGATGGCCTTTTTGCCGACTGCGCTTCGCCTTGTGCGCGGTGGGGTTTGGTTCTCGATCAAGGCGGTGTTTTCGGGTAGGTTGAATCGTTGATGCATGATGCAGGAAGAAAGGTTGAATATGTCAGATAAAGGGGTAAAGAAAGAGGCGCTACTTGTCTTCAGCAAACCGCCGGTTCCTGGTACGGTGAAGACGCGTCTTACGGAAAAGCATGGTGGATTCCTAACGGACAAGCAGGCGGCGGATTTCTTCAAGTTGTGCTTGTATGATGTATGCGAGGCGTGCATGCATACCTTGATCGAGCTGCAATATGAGAATGACGAGCTCGTGAAGGCCGATCCGGATGCGCAGAAGATACAGTACGATTTCTTCATATCCACGACGCCCGCGAGCAATCTCGATATCATGAAGGAGACCTTCGATGCCATTGGTCCTTGGCCGATGGAGATCCATTACCTTACGGATAAGGGTGCTACCTTCGATGACCATTTCGATGATGCCTTCGCGCAGATATTCGCCATGGGATACGATGACATCGTGTCGGTGGGAGGCGATATCCCGACGATGCCCAAATCTCACATATCGCAGGCATTCCAATGGTTGCAGTACTTCCAAGAACTCGGAACCCCCGGATTCGTTCAGGCTCCGTGCCAGGAATGCGGCACTTCGCTCGTAGGGTTCTCGCACAATACCCCGATCGACCATCAGGGCGTGTACTACAACATGGATGGAGTGCCGGCGCTCGATGCGTATGTCGCCAAGCTCAAAGAGAAGGATATCCCTAGCGCATACTTTTCTCCGGTGGCCGACATCGATGAGAAGACGGATCTTGCTCATGCCATATCATGCATGCGCGCTATCGAGGAGGCGGCAAAGTATCAGCCTGATCTTTTCGTACCGAAGCGCGTGCTCACGTGGGTTGGTCTGATGGGGATCTCGGTATCCACTCCTCCCAACGAGGAGCATGATCCCAGGCAGTATATCGATAATTGATCCTGATAGGCTAAAACGGAGGTGGGAATGACAAAGCGTCTTCTGCATAAGACCGGCGCACTGTGCCCGACATGTCTGAAAGAATACCCGGCAGAGGTCTACGCCGATGATGATAACGTCGTTTGGATGACGCGCGAATGCCCTGATCATGGGCGCCTGGATACGCGCATGTGGCCGGATGCCGATCACTATGAATGGTTGCGCAGCGAAGCATTCCCAAAGACGAAACCGCAGAACACCGAACCTATAAGCGATGCATGCCCGTTCGGGTGCGGAACATGCGCTCGTCACGAGCGACGTGGCACGCTCCTTGAGATCGAGGTCACGAGGAATTGCAACCTGCATTGCCCGGTTTGCTTCGCAAGTGCTGAGAATGGCGATGATGATCCGACACTCGATGAGATCCGGGCGATGTATCAGGTCATAGCCGATGCTGTCGGAACCGATGGTGCTGTTCAGATAACTGGCGGTGAGCCTACAACACGCAAGGATCTGAAGGACATCATCTACATGGGTCGCCAGATGGGATTCTGGGGGATCGAGATCAACACGAACGGTCTTGTGATCTCGTCTGTTCCGGGATATCTTGAGGATCTGGTCGGAGCAGGCCTTACCGGGGTCTACCTTTCCTTCGATGGCCTTACGGGTGATGTATACGAGGCCACTTGCGGGCGAGACATCCTGGATGTGAAGTTGCGCGCCATCGAGCGCTGCCGCGAGGTCGGCATCCAAGTTGTGCTATCCGTAGCGGTGGTCTCCGGAGTGAACGACCAGCAGATCGGCGATATCCTGCGTTTCGCCCTTGAGAATTCCGATGTCGTTGCAGGTTTGGCTTTGCAACCGGCTTTCACATCCGGGCGCTTCGATGCTACGCGAGCTATCCCGATGTCCTCAGGCGATGTCATCTTCAGCTTGGCGGAGCAATCCGAGGGGCTTTTGGATGTTAAGGACATCTGGCCGCTCGGTTGTTCGAATCCGCTGTGCGATACGGGCGTTTTCCTCGTGAAGAGCGATGATGCCGAGCATGAAAGCGGATTCTATCCGGCAAGCAGACGTATGACGATGGAGGAATATGCGAAAGGGTATAGTCCTGATTCACCGCAAGGATCCGTATTCCTCGATATCCTTTACAAGAAAGGCGTGGAGGTGAAGACGGGGCTTTCGGTCATCATCATGAACTACATGGATGCGGTGAGCATGGATACCCAGCGACTTCGCGAATGCTCGATGATGGTGACGGTGCCCGATGGGCGTGCGATCCCGTTCTGTTCGTATCATCTTACGAACACAGCGGGAGAGCGGATATATTCCCCCTGGTGCAAGTAGGAGAATAATGGCTGAATACAAGATAACCAACGACGCTGACAGGTGCATGCGATGCGGGCTCTGCGTTGCATTCTGCCCGATCCCTGGGGTTCTAGAGGTCGGGGAGGACGGACGTCCCAATGTTGTGGATGCCGATCCTTGTGTGGGCTGCCAGACTTGTTCGGGTAACTGTCCCGTGCGTGCTATCTCTGTCGAAGCGATAGGCGATGCCACATTCGACCCGTTCGAGGATGAGGATCGCGCAGATCCCATCTCGAAGGATAAGCAGAGGCATTACGCTGACCTGCAGAAGACCATCATGGAGAAGCTTGGTCTTCGCTGGCAGCCGGTGGCGGTAAGCCTGATCGAGAAGGATGAGGCTCTTCCCGATGTGCCAATGCCCTCTGAGAACCTACGATTCTGCCAAGCGATGATGGCCGCAAGGCGCGGTTCTTCCATCCTCATGCCGCCTTTCCGCCATTCATGCCCTGACGGTACGTCCATATTCGGCATGACAGGCGTGCCCGAGAAGCTTGCAACAGGTGAGATCTACGTGCTATTCCACAAGGTCGTGGATGCGGAAGCCGCAGCGCGTATGGTGGCAGAGCGACCAACGCTTCCCGCGAACAGCCGTCGTGCGACCTACGTGGCGCCGCGTGCGAAGACGGTGCGCGATCCGGAGGTTGTTGTCATCACGGGTACGCCCGAGCAGATGATGTGGCTGTGCATGTCCATGAGCTACTATGATGGGCATCGTTTCGATTTCGCGGCCAGCGGTTTCAATTCGATGTGCGTGGAGGCCGTGCTTATTCCCATGGAGAAGGACGAGCCGAACATCACGTTCGGCTGCTACGGATGCCGGGCTGCTACCGATGTCGATGAGAACATGATGTTCATGGGAGTTCCGGTGAACAGGTTTGAGACCATCGCACAGGGTCTGACGGAACTGGCGAAGAAGGCCATCCCCGATTCCCGCAACAAGATATATGTCGAACCCATCATGTAGAGGGTTTAATCAATTGATTCATCAAACTCTGACGCTGCGGTTCACGTGGGCGCGTGCTTATTTCCGGGATATCCTCATGGGGTACGGGTCGCATTCATCGCGCCAAGTGCAGCTGTCGCAATCCTCCGAGAAGCCGTGCTCTATCGCATCCCAGTCACAAGGCGCAAAACCGAGTGCTTCGTAGAACCCGCGTGATGCACCGCGCGAGACCAGCTTGAGCTCTCCATGCTCGTCAAGCGCATGCTCGATGAGCGCACGCCCGACGCCGTATCCGCGCCAGGGCGCATACGTTACGATGGGGTATACGTTCGCAACACCTTCGCTATCGAGCACGATGCGTATGAATCCGACAGGAATATCATCGCCGTTCACGGCGACTGTGACCCCATCGACATCGGGGATGTTGTCCATCCCCTCTGCGAATGCATACGAATCGAGGAGCTCTTTATCCTCGGGTCTTGCGCCCCTTAATGTGAAGAGTTCATCCATGGCTATCCGGTACTAATGCGAAGCCCTATTAAAGCCCTAGTGAGGTTAGATCATTGTTGTGAGCTGTTATGGGCGCAATCCGGAACAGGGGGAACATCGATACCGAGAGCTGTGGACGCTTGGGCGCGCAGCTCTTCGATCGTCAGCTCATAGCATGCGAGCGCATCGATCCAACGGCGCAGGCAATGAAGACCCTTGTCCGTCAATGTGAACATGCGCCTTGCTGCTCCTTGTTGGGGCATGTTCCACTCCGATGTCACAAGACCGGTTTCCTCCATTCGCTTCAGCGCTCTGTAGACTCCGGTGGCATCGGGCTTCCTTCCGCCGAACATCGGTGAATCAGCTGCCTTTTGCACGATGATGTAACCATGCATAGGCTCGCCGGACTGCGCGAGCAACGTAAGGATCGTTGGCTGTGATAAACGGCTTAGCGATCTGCCGAGTTCTGCACATTCTTCGAGATCCTCATCGGATTTCGGATGGCACATATTCCACATTTTTCATCCTTGCTCTTGGTCTGAAACATAATGAGATTATCGCACAGTATTAACAAAGTGAGAATAATTCAATTTCGGAAAGTTTCATGATCGGGATCGTCCGTCAAGTCATTGTCATATGTTGCAACAGCGATCCATGGATTAAAATGTCCTAAACACCGATGGAGAGGTATTTCTATGTGCGGAATAGTTGGATATACGGGAACCCGCGATTCAAAGGACATCTTGATAGGTGGCCTTAAGCGTTTGGAGTACCGCGGCTATGATTCTGCCGGGATCGCGCTCGGTAACGAAAGCGGGATAGAATCCGTCTGTCGCAAAGGCCGTGTCATCGACCTTGAGCAGACGATATCGGGGATGCAGCTTGAAGGTGCCTGTGGGATCGGCCACACTCGATGGGCAACGCATGGAACGCCGTCTGAGGCCAATGCTCACCCGCATCTTTCATGCGAAGGCGATATCGCGATAGTCCACAACGGCATAATCGAGAACTTCATGGAGCTTCGCGAAGAGCTGGAGGGTCGAGGTCATACGTTTCGTAGCCAGACCGATTCCGAGGTCATAGCGCACCTTGTCGAAGAGGCATATGCCGAGCTTGCATTCGATGATTCCGCATCGGATGCCATAGCCGATGCTGAGGGCAAGCGTCTCGACCGCACGTCCGACGAGCTCGTATCGTCAGGCAAGCCTTCGATCTTGGCGCAGGCTGTGTCCCGTGCCGCTGAACGCCTTATCGGCTCTTACGGTCTTGCCGCTATCACATCCCATGAGCCCGGCATCATCGTTGCCACGCGAAAGGATTCCCCGCTCGTGGTGGGTCACGCGCCTGATGGATCTTATCTCGCATCCGACATGATCGCCCTTCTCGATGCCACGCGCGATCTTCTCGTTTTGGAGGATGGTCAGGTAGCGGAGCTCACACCGAATGAGATAGTGCTTTTCCAAGATACGATGGATGGTCTTGAGCGGGTGAACTTCGAGACAGCCCATATCGATTGGAGCGTCGACAGCGCCGAGAAAGGCGGATACGCCGACTTCATGTTGAAGGAGATACATGAGCAGCCGCGCGTCATCCGTGATACGCTAGCCGGCAGGCTCGTGGGAGATCGGATCATAATCGATGAGCTCGGGCTTTCTAGCGAAGAGCTCAATCTGATCGATCGCGTATACATCATCGCCTGCGGAACCAGCTATCATGCCGGTCTTATCGCGAAGAATCTCATCGAGCGTTGGGCTCAGATCCCCACCGAGGTGGAAGTGGCCAGTGAATTCCGCTATCGCAATCCCATCATCACACCCACGACGCTCGTGGTTGCGGTGTCGCAATCGGGCGAGACCGCCGATACCCTGGCCGCTATCCGCGATGCGCGCATAAAAGGCGCCCGGGTGTTCGGGATCACGAATGTTGTCGGATCTCCGGTCGCACGCGAATCGGATGGCGTCATCTATACGAAGGCCAACAAAGAGATAGCCGTCGCATCCACCAAGAGCTTCTTGGGTCAAGTCGTGTCGCTCACGCTCTTGGCTCTCTTGCTGGCGCAGGTGAAGGGCAAGCTCACAACAGGCCAGATCAGGTTGCTGTTCAGCGAATTGGCCGACACCGCTGAGCAGGTCGAGCAGATCCTTACCGATACCACCGACATCGACAAGGCGGCTCTTGCCTGCAAGGACGCGAAGAGCGCGCTGTTCATCGGGCGTGGGATGGGGGCTGCCACCGCCACGGAAGGAGCGCTGAAGCTCAAGGAGATCAGCTATCTTCATGCGGAGGCTTATCCGGCCGGCGAGATGAAGCACGGGCCGATAGCGCTCATCGATGAGGGTTTTCCCGTCATCGCTATAGTCACGAAGAGTCCAACATACGAGAAGGTGCTATCCAACCTGCAGGAGAGCAAAGCGCGCGGAGCCATGGTCGTTGCCATAGCCACGCAAGGTGATGACGAGATCAAGAAGTTTGCCGACCATGTCATATACATCCCGAAGGTGCGTGATGAATTCAGCCCGATCACCGCAAGCGTGCCGCTGCAGCTGTTCGCCCGCGCTATCGCGGTGGAGCGTGGGTGCGATGTGGATCAGCCCCGCAACCTTGCCAAATCGGTGACCGTGGAATAGGGGTGTGCAAGATGGCTCGTTCGAAAAGATCGCAAGAGGTGATAGATGGCGCGCTTTCGCTATCCGTTGCAGAAGGACAGGTCGGCCTTGGGGTGGATCTGGTCGAGATTGACCGGATGCGCACCATTTTGAATAGAACACCAACATTCGAATCGCGCTATTTCACAAGCGATGAGCGCGCCTATTGCAATGGTAAAGCCGATCCAGCCACTCATTATGCAGCTCGCTTCGCTGCCAAGGAGGCCGTGGTCAAAGCGCTTGGATGCGGGTTCACCGGTGGGGTGGTGCCAAAGGATATCGAGGTGGTGTCCGGCAAAGGTGGTCGCCCGGAGGTTGTCTTGTCGGGGCAGGCCGCGCTGATGGCCGAAAGGATCGGCGCGAAGGATATCCCGATCTCGCTATCCCATACGCGAAAAGATGCCATCGCCTGCGCGATAGCGATAACCGAAAGTTCCCGGATAGCCGCGCAGAAGCGCAAGGATCCCATGGAGGAATTGGCTCGCCAGTTCAAAGACGCGCGCGCTATGCTCGACGAGCTTTGATCAAGAGGATGCATCGTGGTAGGGGGATTTGAAGATGCCCATGTCGATCGATATCGAACGTATCGGGGAATGCGAGTTTGCGGACATGCTCCCGCTTCCCGGTGCATCGATGAACAAGTATTCACGGGGAAAGCTCACAGCAGTCGGGGGAAGCCGCGAATATCCGGGAGCCATCTGCTTGGCGGCTCATGCTGCCGAGCGCATGGGGGCAGGATACGTGGAGGTGGTATGCGACCCTGATTCTATCCCTGTGGTTCATGATATGTCGAAGAGCCTTGTTGTGAGGCCTTGGACGGATTGGACGATGCATTCCTCTTCGCTCGAACGGCTTGGTCCCGAACATCCGCAGGCCTGTCTCATAGGGTCGGGATTCTGCGGCGGATCCGATGAGGAGAACAGGCTTTTCGCTGAGGTGATGTCTAAGTGTGCGCATCCGGTGCTGGTTGACGGGGGAGCCTTCCAGTATCTGGCTACCGATGCCGGGTATGACCTTTCAAAGAGAAGGGCGCACCATCGGGAAGATCAAGGTGATAAGGAAACCTTCGGTCTTGTGCTGACCCCGCATTTCGGCGAGGCTGCAAGGCTTTCGAGAGCTACGGGCATCCGTATCCCTGATGAAGCATCGTGCCCTGTCAAGATAGAAGACATCCATGACGCATATGCTTTGAGAATAGCTTCGTGGGCCAAGGATATCGCAGTCGCGTTTCATGCTGTTGTGGTGTTGAAAGGGCCTGACACCTTCATAGCCACTCCCGATTCCGATCTGGTTCGCCTTATGGGCTTTGGCACAGCGGCTTTGAGCAAGGCGGGAACAGGGGATGTGTTGGCAGGTCTGGTCTCGTCCCTTCTCGCACAGGGTCTGCTCGCGGTGGATTCTTGCGTCCTAGGCGCATCGCTTCATGCTCTAAGCGGGGTTCTTGCTGCGGATCGGTTGAGCGAAGTTTGCGTATGCGCTGAAGATATAATCTGTTTTTTACCTGAAAGGATCGTATCGCTTTTGGCTCAGCGTTGATCTTGCTTGGTCGGTTCAAGTTGAAGAGTTTCCAGTGTATGGCTTTGAATCGAGGCGATTGTCGAAATGCTCGGCTTTTTGGGATCATACGTCTCGATCAGGTGCTTCGATTTTTGGATCGAACCGATTTTTGCCGCGTGTATAATCTCCATAGATGTCTAATGATCCAAAAAATACAACTTCTTCAGCCGAATCCGCACGACCGAATATAGCGGATGGGATACCCCTGCGCGCGAGCGAGCCTTTGAGCTACGATCCTTTCGTGCATGTTACCTTGGATGCGGTCGAAAAGCCCATTGAGAGACCCAAGCCTGTAAGCTCTGAAACGACCCAGGTGCCTGTTCCTCCCAGACCTGTCTGGGCTCAGCAGAGGATGTTTTCGCATGCTCCTGAGAGGAACACGAGGATCGCAAGGACGTTCCCAAATCAGAAGGAAGGCGCTCTAGAGCGCTCGTCAGGAAAAGTGGAGGAACGATCTTCCTTTGGTTCGGCTCGTTTAGATGATCTGCGGCAAGCAAAGCCTGCTCCTCGATCCGATCCTCGATCTTCCGGATCGTCTGCGGCCGCTGAAAAGGATGCATCTGTTGCATCGGGCAGCTCGGAACCCGCGCTTCGTGTGGTCTTGGAGAACAAGGATGCTGATAGCGCTGCAACGCAAAGTGCAGAGGGAAAGGTCGGTATAGGCAAAGATCATATCAGCGTTCCGTCTGATCTCTATGCACAAGATGAATTGGACGAGCTTGCTGCAAGCATGCCTCCGATCCCCAAGAACCTCATATTCAATAAGGATGATCAGACCCCGCAAGCCTTGTCTATGCCGCGATCGCCTTCGAGGATGCCGTTCAGGGGTGTGAGAGCGCCTGTGCAAAACGGCCTTCGCGGCGCGGCTTATCCACGTGGCGCATCGATGCCTGCATCATATGGTGCCGCAGGAGGTGGTGCGAACAGCGCGTCTCCCGATCCCTTCCTTTCGGGCAATCCAAGGAATGCCCTTGGGAATCAGGGCGGAATGTCGATGGGCGTTGCGCCTTCTTACCTAAATGGTACGACCTCGAATATAACCCCATCGGTCGCGGCTGTTCCTGCAAGCACTGATTACAGGCCTTATGCAGCCTCGGCTATGGGAATGCCATACAATCCGCTTCGCCCGTATGCTCCCGGCGCTTTCGATGTGTCGTCAAGGCCGCTGTCGGGCTGGATGTCTCAAAGCGAAATGGCTGCATCCGGTGCGTACGGGTCTTATCCTGCGTCGATGTCGGGATCCCTTGCCGCCAGCGTCCCATCGCCTGGGAACATGCCTCGATCCATGCATGAGGGGATGTATGGAGCCGATCCGTTCGATCCCATGGGTGCGAACCTGCGCTCTTCGGGGGCTTCTTCTGCATACGGATCGGATGGCGGGAATCCTCAAGGCACCCTTCCATCGGGAATGCCAGTTTCATTCGATAGCGTCTCGTCTTCTTCATATGCATCAAGGAATATGAACGATATAGGTTCCGCTTCGCCTTATCGCTCCCAAGGATTCAATGGGCAAGCGCGCTCCTCAGGATTCAATGCGCGCAGTTCCAATCCTGCATTCCCGTCCAATGGGGATCAGGGCATCCCTCTTGACAAGGGAACGCCCATTCCTCGAGATAGCTTCGTGAAGCCCGTTTCCAAGGAATCTCGACCCGATGCATCGGATAGCGCATCTCTGTTCGATCAGCCTCCCGTTCCGATCACAGAGGGAATGAAGAGCGCCGATACTTCCCATAAGAAGCTGCGTCGGGTGATAATCATAGTCTTGTTGGCGGTCGTTCTCGCTTTGGGGGGCATCGTCGGGTATTTGGTGTATTCCGGAACGGTGAACCCTGATGAGCTGGTTCCGCATATAACCATCGAAGCGCCTTCAGGCGATTCGGGCTCTTCCGGTGGATCTGCCAGTGGTTCTTCTTCGTCTTCAGGTTCAGCCTCCACCGATGATGCGGGGTCGGTGGTCTATCAGTACACCGCACTGACAAGCGATGGAACTGCCTATACTGTGGAAGAGACGGCAACATTCTCGGATGAGGGCTATTGCGAGTTCACCACGATGAAGATGAAGTTCCCAGATGCAGAAAAGGCGAAATCCTTCACGGACAACCTGGCTAGGGACTATGGAAGCTCGTTTACTTTGGATGTGCTCGATGGTGCAAATGCCACGGTCACGATAGATAACAGCTCTCTTCATCTTGATCGTGAGAAGTACGAGGAATCGCTAAGATACAGCGTGGAAGACCTAGTTATCCTGAAGAAATAGTCAAGCGCTTTCCAGGATGCATCGTTTTTGCACCTTTTGCCAGCATAAGACGATCTTTTGAGAGCTTTGATGTACCAATTTGTGTGTTTTTCTGGTAGAATCGCGAATATACATTCTCAAATGTAGCTACAACGATTAAGGAGAATGCCCGATGATGTATCAGAAGGATGCTCATCATTATCGCAAACTCATAAAGCGCAAGCAGCGCATGCAGCGCGTCAAGAGCCTTGTGCTCCTATCCGTATCCTTAGCGATGATGCTCTATGCCATTCCTTGCTTTGCTACCAGCATCTGGGACTCCGATGGCTCGACGCAAGGCAACTCCAGCATAGCGTTCACTTCCGATATAGCCGAAAGGGAATATAAGGCTTCCGAGGAAGTTGCCACGGTCGAAGATGAGGGCGTCTACGATGCTTCGGGCTATCTTATGGGTGAAACCACAGGTCCGGGGCTTCTCCAAGATGAAGATGCCGTGAAGAACGCGAAGTTGAGGGCGCAGGCCGTATCGGTTGCAACAGCTGAGAAGAATGCCCGTCTTAGAGCATCCAGTGATAGCGTCATCGAAGAACAGAAGCCCGATCTGGTATTCGCTTTCATCGCATTGGGCGTATCGATAACCTGTTTGGTCGGTGGGATCCGAACCCTGATGGTCGCACGCAGGATGCGCGGTCAGATGGTTCAGGCCGCCTACGATTCTGCTTTAAGGGCATTGTAGTCTCTTCAGGTGCAGCGCATCTGATCCGATCTTGAGGAACCACATGGCTGATTCTGAAAACGACTCATTATCCGTTGAAGACCTGCTCTCTGCCTTCGGGGCTCCGAGCGCAAAACCAAGATCCGAGCAAAAGAGGGCTTCCTCGCCGAAGAAGGAAGTGCCTGCTCCATCCATGAATGAGGATGAGATAGACCTTCTTTCTGCATTGGGGATCCCCACGGCAGGCATGGAGGTTGCTCCAGCAAAGGCCAAAAGGGAGGCTTTCGACAAGAGCGATCGTGAGAGCTTCAAAGATGCTGCCAGAAGAGAGCAGCAGATACGCGCTCAGCAATGGCAGCAGGAACTTAGAAGGCGCGAGGCGCGCATAGCAAGAACCCAAACGGCCAACGAAGAGGCTGTAAAGCAAGCACAGGCTGCATCCTTATCAGATGCCGCCGGATCAGCAAGCCTTCCTCAGTTCGAAGAAGGCGGATTGAGCAAGAAGCCATCCCGTCCGGAATTCGTGGAAGGCGGTTTTCAGCAACCTTCTTCGTATGCACCTCGCCAGATCCCAGAACCATCTTTCCTCTCGAACAGAGAGGTAAGTGCACCGAACGCTAACGCCGGCGCACCTTCCGCTGCACAAGCTGGAACCTATCAGCAAAATGAGTCGAGTCCGGCCAGCCTTCAGGCTTCACCGCTCGATGTCGGAGCTTCCGGGTTGCAACCGTTCGTCTCGAATGCGCAACCCGGCTTTGATGGGTTCGACCGCCGCATCATAGAGCCTTCTGTCCAGCAGGTCGAGTCTGCGATAGACGTTGAAAGGGAATCCTTCGAAACGGCCATTCCTGCTGATCTTCCTTCAACGACCGTCGATAAAGAGGAAGTCTTGCAGGTCGCGCAAGCCGATCAGGTTGGATCTCAGGCTGACTCCGGTACTCCTGCCGATAATGGCGTGATAAAGCGCTCGTTCTTCTCGAACGCTGCTCCTATGGCGACCATCCAGCGTCTTGATGAGGCGAAGCCCAATTTGACTGCTTCGAGCACGGATGCCGAGGAGGATCTTGTTGAGCGCAGGCAGGTGCCGCTGTCTGCATCCACCGATGCTCTATCCACGGGCATGCTCGGAAGCATCCAGCCCGTTCCTGGAGGATTCGCGCAAAGCGTTGCTCCTTCAGATGCCGATGTGTCTGCTTCCCAGCTTCAGCCATCGGGACAGGGATCCGTCCCGCCAGCCGAGCCGCAAGGTTCATCGGTATCCGATGGTCGAACTTTCGAATCAGGCATCTTCGAGCCGGTGTCTGCACCTGTTCCTGTTCAGGACGAGGCTCTCCAGCCCGTCAGCTCTGCTGCGTTCGGTACGTCTGATGCGATGGTCATAGATCAGGGTGTTGCAGCGATGCCCGCCCAACTAGTCGATCAGTTCGGAAACCCGATCCCGCAGGATGCATTCGTTGCGCAACAGCCCATGCAACCTATGCAGCCTATGACCCCTGTTGCTCCTGGCGCTATGATGCCGCTAGCTCAGGAAGATCAGTTCGACATAGAGCAGCAAGCTGCTAGCTCCAGACGCAACAACATCCTTGGCATCATCCTCATAGTCGTTGCACTGCTTTGCGCTGTTATGGCTATAGGGATGCTCTCGGGGTTGTTCAACATGAATTCATCCCAATCCTCCAGCGCTTCTTCGACAGCAGCATCGTCCTCTGCTCCTATATCCGATGCGGTCATAGATCCCAATACCACCCAAGCGGTCTACACCTATGTGGTCAGAGGGGTGGATGGAACCACGCATGAAGCTACAGAGACCGCTACCTTCAATGCCGATGGCTTCCTTGAGGGGAGCACCATCGAGATCGATGTGGATAATGCCGATGTGGCCAATGCATTGCTCGAGCAATTGAAGAGCGAATTCGGCACGAGCGTTGTAAATAGCGAAGCGGATGACAACCATGTGCTCATCGACCTGGACATCAATCGCGATGATCTCACTAAAGAGGCCTATACCGAGCTTCTACTTGCCAACATGACGGAGTTCAAGCAGGTCTCTTAGGTTATGTAGAGGGCGATCCATTCGACTCCGTTCGCATTCGCGAACTACGCTCAGGATGACGATCTTATGGCTAAGCCTTCGGCTTTGCTTTTATTGTCTTGATCGCCCTCATTTGGAAGCAATCCGAAGATCAGCAACAAAAAAAGACCCGCACGATGGCGGGTCTTCGATTTCTGTATGAACAGGTTAATTAGTCAACGTTGGAAGCGGTACCACGAGATGCTGCGAACTTCTCAACGGTGCTGACAAACGTGTTGTACAGATCCGGAGAGATGAGAACGGTTGAAACCTGACCATCGGTGATCATGACCTTGACCTTCTGGTCCTTTACGACATCGATAAGCTCGGTCTCAGACATCTTGTTGATCTCTTCCTTTGTGACCATCCAGTCATTCAGGCTCTGCAAGCGTGGGAGATTCAATCCCTCATTCATGTAAGGCTCCTTTTCACATTGACTACTAACCAATGAGATTGGTTACAACTAGATTAAGATTATAGACGTTTATTTTGATATTTGAACCCATATAATGCAAAATTTGCTATTAAAGATAAACATTCATATATGTTCGAATGAACGAACGATAGAAGGGCTCGTGATCATGCAAGAAGATGGTAGGCTTTTCGACGTATCGAGCAGCGATGCTGAAGCGGAATATGAGAAGGACAGAAGAAGGATCGATGCTCTTCGCAAGGAGATTGAGCACCACACCTATCAATACTATGCGCTGGATTCTCCCGAGATCACCGATTTTGCCTACGACTCGCTCATGCGCGAGCTGCGCGAACTTGAGGATGAGCATCCTGAGCTGATCGTTCCCACATCCCCGACGCGTAGAGTGGGCGGTTATGTGGGGGAGCAATTCGCGCCTGTCACCCATGAGCAGCGCATGTATTCGCTCGACAATGCCATGGATCTCGGAGAGCTCGATACGTGGATGGATAGGATCGAGGAGACGTACGGTCACCTGCCCGAGCTTTGTTGTGAGTTGAAGATAGATGGATCATCGATCGCTCTTACATATGAGGGAGGAGTGCTCGTTCGTGCAGCTACACGAGGTGATGGCACAACAGGCGAGGATGTCACTGCGAATATCCGAACCGTGAAGGATATCCCCCTCCATCTTCGTGAGGATGTGATGCCTTCGATCGACCCAGCATATCCTTCGATAGAGCTCCGTGGCGAGGTCTACATGCCGAAATCCAGTTTCGAATCGCTCAATCTTGCGGCCGAGGCCAACGGCAAGACGCCGTTCGCCAACCCGCGCAACGCCGCTGCCGGCTCTCTTCGGCAAAAGGATCCGCATATCACCGCCGGTCGCGACCTGTCCACTTTCATCTATGCGGTCGCGAATACGGCAAGCTTGGATGTTGCGGGTCAATGGGAGCTCTTGCAGTGGCTGAAGGCCGCCGGGTTTCACGTCAATCCCGATGTTGAGAAATGCTCGACGCGGGAAGATGTGCATCGTTTCTGCCGCGAATCGCTCGAGAAGCGCGAATCCTTGCCCTATGAGATAGATGGCGTTGTGGTCAAGGTGAACTCATTCGCCGAGCAAGCAAGAGCCGGGTTCACATCCAGAGCGCCACGTTGGGCTATAGCCTACAAGTTCCCTCCTGAGGAGAAGACGACGATCCTTCGGGACATCACCGTGCAGGTGGGGCGCACAGGCGTGCTCACCCCTGTGGCCGAGCTCGATCCGGTGGTCGTGGCAGGCTCCACGGTATCCCGCGCAACGCTTCACAATGAGGACGAGGTCCATCGCAAGGATGTTCGCATAGGCGATACCGTGATAGTCAGGAAAGCGGGTGATGTGATCCCTGAGGTATTGAAGCCGGTGCTATCCCTTCGCCCTGATGATGCGCTTGTCTGGAGCGCTCCGAAGGTGTGCCCATCATGCGGTATGCCCGTCGTACGAGAACCAGGTGAGGCGGCTCTTCGATGCGTGTCCATAGATTGTCCAGCACAGGCGTTGGAGCGCTTACTGCATTGGGCATCCCGTGAAGCTATGGATATCGATGGCATGGGCGAGGAGATCGTAGGAAGGCTCGTCGAGGTCGGAAGGATGTCGGATGTGGCGGATTACTATTCGCTCACACTGGGCGATCTTGAGATGCTGGATATGGGGCGCACCAATAAGGATGGAAATGCGATACGGCTTGGGAGCACCGTTGCTGCGAAGCTTCTGGATGCGATAGGGGCATCGAAGTCGCGAAGCTTCGATCGCGTGATCGGAGGGCTGGGCATAAGGCACGTTGGTAAGAACACCGCCCGCGATCTGGTAGCGGCATTTCCTTCCATGGAAGCTCTGAAGGATGCCGAGGTTGAGGATCTCTCCCAGGTCTATGGGGTGGGAGATAGGGTCGCTCGCGCAATCTGGACGTTCTTCAGGACGCCGGACAACGTTGCGGTCATCGAGCGTTTGCAGGCGGCAGGCGTTACCATGGCGCTTGAGGAAGGCTCGCAAGACAACGCCCCCAAGACGCTAGATGGTCTCACATTCGTGCTGACAGGCTCGCTCGACCAGCTGGGTCTTACACGTGATGAGGCATCGGATAGGCTGCGGAGCATGGGGGCGAAGATGTCGTCGAGCGTCTCGAAGAAGACCAGCTTCGTGGTTGCCGGTAGCGCTGCAGGATCGAAATACGATAAGGCTGTGAAGCTCGGAGTACCCGTGCTCGATGAGGCGCAGCTCAAGGAGATATTCGATACGGGAGAGCCACCTGTGGTCTAAGTGGCGGCTCTCTGTGTTCGCATTCCGTTGCGGTAAGGATCCATCGTTTATGTAGTTTCCCTTAAATGACGGATAAGAACTTCACAATTCTGGACATAACTGGCAAAATATCCGCATGGCTTATAAAAGTGGAAACCCACGGCATGCTCGCCGTGCAGAGCTCCCGGCAGCTCAAGAAAAGGCCTCACACAGCCTTCCGGACCCCTCGACTTCATACGACGGGTCCTATTCGCGATATGAGCGATATCCTGAAAGCGAAGACGGGTCGACCATCGCCGATACTGTGAAGTCGGGTTCCAGCGCCATCGCTGCATCACGTAAGAAGCGCAAGAAGCATCGTCGGAAGATCATGGCGGTCGTCATATCGTGCGTTGTGCTGGTGCTGGGGTGCGCGGGGGCTGCATTCGCCTACATCGCCAACCTCAATTCGAATTTCCACAAGGGTCTCGACAGCTCGCTGCTAGATGCGTTGATGCCGGTGGACACGCCGGAAGATCCGTTCTATGTGCTTCTTCTGGGAACCGACAGTTCGCTCGAGCGTGTCAAGTCGGGAGAATTCGGAGATGCCTTCCGTTCCGATTCCATGATGCTCGCACGCATAGATCCCAAGAACAAGAAGGTCTCCTTGCTCTCCATCCCGCGTGATACCAAGGTCGATCTCGGTGAATACGGGGAACAGAAGATAAACGCCGCTCATGCGTTCGGAGGCCCGACGTTGGCCGTGAAGACGGTGTCCGAACTCACGGGCGTTCCGATCTCCCATTATGCCGAGATAGATTTCGATGGCTTCGCGAGCGTTGTCGATGCGCTCGGAGGCATAGATGTGAATGTGCCCATGCAGATCGATGACGACATGGCCGGTGGTCATGTCGATTCGGGTCAGCAGACGCTCAATGGGCAGCAAGCGCTGATCATGTGCAGGTCGCGCCACAACTATGATGATTATGGAAGTGGAGATACGTACAGGGCGGCGAACCAGCGCCTTGTCCTATCGGCTATAGCGCAAAAGCTGCTCGCATCCGATCCGCTTTCCATGGCCAATACCGTCTCGAAGCTGACGGAATCCGTGCTGACCGATATGGACGTGTCGCAGATAGTCAATATCGCTCAGAGCATGCGTGGTTTGGATTCTACCAAGGACATATACACCGCTACAGCTCCAACGCAATCGAAGCTCATCGGTGGCGTATGGTACGAGATCTTGGACGAGCAGGCGCTCAAGGCCATGATCAAACGCATGGATCAAGGTCTTCCGCCCACAGAGGAAGATGAGGTAGATGCGGTCACCGGTATCGTCGTTGCTTCCACCGGGGACGAAGAGGGTGCGGCTGCGAAAGCGTTCAACAAGGTGAACTACAACATAACCAAGAACGCGACCATCAACGTGCGCAATGGCAACGGTGCTGAGGGCTTGGGCTCCCAGGTGAAGGATGTCCTAACATCGATGGGGTATCTCGGTGGCAACATAAACGTCGCCAATGCCAATTCCACGGATTTCGATGAGACCTTGATAGTCTTCAAGGATCCGGGTCAAGCCGATGAGGCGAAGATGATCGCCGATGCGCTCGGATGCGGACGTCCTGTTCGCGATATGGATACATATCTGTTCGATTCGGATTACCTCATCGTCATCGGCAAAGATTGGGTTTCCTGATATCTACCGATCCTTCTGGAAGCATGACCCCTTATGGGCGTAAGTCAAAAACTTTCGTTTAGGTTATTCTGTTATGTGTATAATATTGAAATCAGAATAATTCCGATCAAGAACAGAGGGGTGAAAATGAAAGGAATATTCAAAAAGGCCGTTGCTGTCATCGCAGCAGGGGTGATGGTGTCTGCTCTTGCTTTGACGGGATGCTCTTCCACTACGCAAGAGGCATCATCATCAAGCTCGCAAGCTGCAACATCCGATGTCCAGCTTCAGATCTTCGCGGCGAACTCGCTGTCGAAGGCGATGGAAGAGGTGCAGGCTCTCTATACCGAGCAGACCGGCGTTACCTTTGCGGATACCCAGTATGAGGCATCCGGCACCTTGAACGAGATGCTCGGCGGCGGAGCATATACAGACATCCTCATCACAGCTTCCAAGGGCACCATGGATTCGGCTGAAGAGGCGGGCTATATCGATGATGCAACGCGCTTCGATATGTTCACCAATGAGCTGGTCATCGTTTCCGGGCTGGAATCTACTCTGGAGAATGTGACGCTCGAGGACATCGCTTCGGGTGCTTACACCCTTGCAGTGGGAGATGACAACGTTCCTGCAGGCAACTATGCGAAGCAATCCCTATCGACCACCACGCCTCCATGCTGGATCGCTGCCGATGGCACGATCGGTAAGGATTCTTCCGGTAAGAACGGTACCTTTGATGGCACTCCGCTTCAGGGTAAGGTGACCGAGGGCTCTTCGGTCGGAAACGTTTGCAATTATGCAAACTCGGGCGATGTCGATCTGGCTATGGTCTATAGCTCGGATGTGTATCGTTTCGGCAATGTCAAACAGGTTGGCGTTGCTCCTGACGACACCCATAAGAACATAATCTATCCTGCAGCCGTTTGCGCTGATTCCAACTATACGGATGAGGCCAAAGCGTTCTTGGACTGGGCATTCACCAATGAGGATGCCATCAAGATCTGGCAGGAGTGGGGTTTCGAGCTAGCTTAAGTTAATTCCGATCGCCTTAAACGGCGATCGGAATCTTCGTTCGCATTGAATATGAAATTCAATGCTCCATTCCGACCTGACGCTGCGAAGCCTGATAGCACTTCATCTAGCCATTGCGTACGCTTCTTCCTCGTTGGCCTAAGCCAACTCGGGCGCTACTCATGGCTATCTGAAGCACTCTTAGGCTTCTCGCTATCTTTACGGCTACCAGTTTCTTTTGGGATTGAATTGATAAGAAGAGCTCGTAGTGCAGATTTTCAGGTTTTCTTCAAGACAGTTGTGGCCAACCATCTTGTCGATAAGAGATATCATCTTCATATGAAAAGAATCTTCCGAAATATCGCATCATCGCTTCTTGCTGCTTTGATGCTATGCGCCATACCGTGCTATGCGTTCGCATCGCAGTCGGATGCCCCTTTCGACAGCTCGTCTTCTGCAACCACCACGCAAGACGGAGTTTTGGTGTCTGCCGAAGGCGAAGCTGCCTATATGGAGGGATCATCTTTCGCGCTCTCTGATTTCACGCGTTTCGAGAAGGGGTCGAACCAAGAACGCGGCGGCAAGGATATCGGCTACAACTACTATGAGGGTTCATCTTCCGATTATGTCGCAGCGATCCTGATCGGCAATGAGGTTCTGGTCTATATACCGAATAGTGCGCATTCCCTGTGCGATGTTGCAGATGAAACATCAAAGGAGCAGTTGAGGGCATACCTTTGCGCCTTGGATGATGCGAACAACAAGGGTGGATCCGTTCTCTCTCAAGATATGCAGTGGACATTCACGAGCGATGTTTCCCAGGAATTCGCCGGTGCCGAGATAACGTTTAGCTTGGAAGCCGAGCAAGGTAAGTTCTACATCTCCCTCCGGTCGAGTACGGATCTTGCGGTAGTGCCCGATCATGTGGATATCGGGCGTATCGTTGAGCCCGATCAAGTAGATATCGTCATGCCCGCTCAAGGGATCGCCGCACTAGGTGAATTCCTCGCTGGCATCGATTATTCTCCTTTATGGGTGACCCTCAAGACCACTGGATGTGCGATCGTCATCATCTTCGTGTTAGGGCTTGCTGCAGCTTATTTCACGATGCGCATCTCGAAGCGGGCTCAGGATATCTTCGATACGATATTCACGATACCGATGGTGCTTCCGCCTACGGTATGCGGTTTCTTGCTGTTGCTCTTGTTGGGGCGCAACACCGCCCTCGGGCAATGGTTCATCGATATAGGATTTCCTCTAATCTTCAGTTGGCCTGCTACCGTGATCGCTGCAAGCGTCGTTGCTTTTCCCTTGATGTACCGCTCGTGCAGGGGTGCGTTCGAGAATCTTGATGCGAACATGCTGGATGCTGCGCGCACGCTCGGATGGTCCAATCCCAAGATTTTCTTCAAGCTGATGATCCCGCTATCGTGGAGCTCTATCGCGGCGGCGACCGTGCTGTCCTTTGCCCGAGCGCTCGGTGAATTCGGAGCGACCCTTTTCTTGGCTGGCAACTATGTCGGTATCACCCGCACTATCCCGATCGCCATCTATTTCGAATGGATGAGCGGTAACACCGATGTCGCCATATTCTGGACCATCATCATACTTCTGTTCAGCTTCGCAGTGATACTCTTCATCAATCTATGGAGTCGCCATACCACCAAGTACCGTAAGAGGGGAGGCGACAAATGACGCTTCAGGCGCGAATAAAGAAGAATTTCGGATCGTTCACGCTCGATGTGGATATAGATGCAGGTTCGGAAACGCTTGGCTTTTTGGGGGCTTCAGGTTGCGGGAAGTCTTTGACATTAAGGTGCATAGCGGGGATAGAAACTCCTGATGAGGGGCGCATCGTCGTCAATGATGAGGTCTTCTTCGATTCTGAGAAAAGGATCAATCTGTCTCCTCAACAGAGAAAGACAGCGTTGCTGTTCCAGAACTACATGCTGTTCCCCAATCTTACTGTCAAGGATAATGTTGCAGCCGGGATAGAGAAGAAGATACCCCGTGACGAAAGGGAGGCACGCATCGCATCGGAGATCCAGCGTTTTGGGCTTTCCGGTTTCGAAGACAGGTATCCCTCACAGCTTTCTGGCGGACAGCAACAGCGAGTGGCGCTTGCAAGGATGTTGGCGGCACGTCCGGGGATATTGATGCTCGATGAGCCCTTCTCAGCTTTGGATGCGCACCTTAAGAGCGTCTTGGAGCAGAACCTTGTCGATCTGTTCGCCGCTTTCGAGGGAACCATCCTATACGTCAGTAATGATATCGACGAGGCGTTAAGATTCTGCGATAGGATCGCTGTTGTCGAGAGCGGCCATATCATGGAGATCGATACCAAAGACGAGCTTGTCAACGACCCGAAATCGGAGGCAGCTCTCAAGCTGTCCGGATGCAAGAATGCCGTGGTCGCAGAATATGAGACCGATCATAGCGTTTGGATCCCCAGATGGGGAGTCTCCATCAGTACCGCAAGGCCGGTTCCCAAGGATGTGAAGTATCTCGGGGTGAGGGCTTTTATGATCGAGCGCGCATCCGGGTCTGGTGAGAACAACTTCAGGGTCAGGGTCGATAGATCGAGCGACTCAAGGTTCGATAGGTCATTGATGCTCGGATTCATGGATCGAGGCGAAGATCAAGATGATGACCCTCATGATCCCGATCAAGTTGATGATGAGATGAAGTTTCTGCATCAGCATCTGTTCTGGCGAATAAACACCCTTCAGGTCGACAAGGCCGATCTTCCCGAAGTAGGGGACATCCTTTGGATCCATATCCCAAAGGATAAGGTGTATCTCGTGACCCATTAAGATTGTTTTGATCTATGGATCAAAACCGATCGCGTGGAGGGCGATCCATATCGCCCTTATGTGGCAGGATAAATCCTGCCACTACGCATTGTGCGATGTCTTCCTTGTGTTCTTCGTGGATGTAAATACTCTTCGTTGTGAATAATACGAACACGTGTATAATCATTCAAAAAGCTTTCTAAGGAAAACACATTGAAAGATGCACACGGTAGGGTAATCGATTACCTGCGGATATCGTTGACCGACAGATGCAATTTCAGATGCATATATTGCATGCCTGAAGATGGTGTGTGTCAGATGTCGCACGATGAGATCCTGCGTATCGAGGATATCGAGAAGCTGGTCAGGGTCGCAGCAGGTATCGGGATAAAGAGCATTCGCCTGACAGGTGGCGAACCTCTCGTCAGGAAAGGCGTCGTAGATCTGATCGATGCTATCACCGATATAGATGGCATAGAGAATGTGTCCATGACCACGAACGGCGTTCTGTTGCCCCAGATGGCAGATGATCTGAAGCGTGCCGGGCTCTCGCGTGTCAACATATCCCTTGACACCCTTGATCCCGAGCAATTCAAGTACATCACCCGCGTGGGCAAGCTGGAGGACACTTTGGCCGGTATCGATGCGGCGCTTGAGAGCGGATTCGATCCTGTGAAGATCAATGCTGTTACGGTCAAAAGGCTCGATCAGGACTTCTTAGGATTCGCGAAGCTTTCGGTCGATCGACCGCTCCACGTTCGCTTCATCGAATACATGCCGGTCGGCGATAGCTCCGAGAGCGGAACCGGGTGGGGGAAAGAAGACGTCATCGCGAGCGAGGATCTTTTCCACATCATAAACGAGCGTGCTGAAGCTGAAGGGATGGCGCCTCTCGTATCCGCTGTATCCGATCCTCTTGGGTGGGGGCCGGCCAGATATTACGAATTCCCGAATGCCAAGGGAACTGTGGGATTCATATCCCCGCTATCGCGTCACTTCTGCAGCGCATGCAATCGCCTTCGCTTGACGGCCGACGGCAAGATCCGCCCATGCCTTTTCAGCGATACGGAATACGATGCTAAAGAGGCCATCAAGAACGGAACGGATGAGGATGTTCGCTCTGTCTTGCTAGAGGCACTAGGGGCTAAGCCCGATGATCATCATGATAAGGTCGGTACAGAGAGAGGAATGAGCCAAATTGGAGGATAAGCTCACACAGGACAAGCTCACGCATATAGACGATAAAGGCGATGTGCGCATGGTGGACGTTTCCGCCAAACCCGATACGGAGCGCATAGCCATAGCGGAGGGATTCATCGCCATGAACCCATCCACACTCGATCTGATCGTTACCGGCCAAGCTGCCAAGGGCGATGTTTTGGCATGCGCTCGTGTTGCCGGTGTCATGGGGGCTAAGAAGACCAGCGATCTCATCCCAATGTGCCATCCGCTCAACATCACGAAGGCCAAGGTCGAATGCACCGCTGTGCATGAGGGCGAACGCGAAGACGGCCGTGTGGGTATCCATATCACCACAACCTGCGGAGTGACGGGAAAGACGGGCATCGAGATGGAAGCGCTCACAGCGGTTTCTGTCGCTTGTCTTACAGTTTATGATATGTGCAAGGCAGTCGACCGTGGTATGGAGATAATGGACATACGCCTTCTTAAGAAGGATGGCGGCAAAACGGGTCTTTGGGAGCGCGCTTCCTAAGGCTCGGACATTTCCTCATACAGGCTGCGAGGTCGATCATGTCTGGAAAAGAGCCTTTCAAACGCACTAAGATCATCTGCACATTGGGTCCATCTGTGGATGATGAAGATACGCTGTTGCAGCTGATCGAAAGCGGGATGGACATAGCGCGCTTGAACTTCAGTCACGGATCGCATGAGGAGCATGCAAAGCGCATAGAGCGTCTGAAGCGCGTTCGGCAGAAGGCCGATTCTCCCTGCGCCATCATGCTCGACACCATGGGGCCAGAGATCCGTACGGGTCTTCTCGAAGATGGGCAACCTGTAGAGCTTGTCGAAGGGCAGCAATTCACGCTCACGCTGGATGATGTTTTGGGCAACGCGCGTCGGATATCCCAAAGCTCGCCCGAGCTTCTGGAGGTGATCGAGCCTGGGATGAAGGTGCTCTTGGATGATGGCCTCATCGAGCTTGCAGTCGAGAGCATCGATGGCTCTGATATCTTATGTAAGGTCTTGAACTCGGGGCTTTTGGGTCAGCGTAAATCCGTCAACGTTCCCGGAGTATCCGTGCCCATAGCTCCGATCACCGAAAAGGATGTAGAGGATCTCGTCTTCGGTGTCGAGCAAGATGTTGATTTCGTAGCGGTGTCCTTCGTGAAGGAGGCTCAGACCATACGCGATATACGGCGCATCCTGAAGGATGCTGGCGGCGATACGATATCGATCATAGCTAAGATCGAGAATGCCGATGCCGTTGCCAATATCGGCGAGATCCTCGAAGAGGCCGATGGCATCATGGTCGCGCGGGGTGATCTTGGGGTAGAGATGCCGCCTCATGAGGTTCCCTATCTTCAAAAGCGCATCATCCATTCTTGCAATCTGGCGCACAAGCCTGTCATCACGGCCACGCAGATGCTCGAATCGATGACGCACAACCGACGCCCCACACGTGCAGAGGCTGCCGATGTCGCGAACGCCATATACGATGGCACCGATTGCGTGATGTTATCCGGCGAGACCGCTGTCGGCGAGAATCCCGTCGAGGTCGTGCGCACTATGGTGAAGATCATCCAAAACACGGAAGGTCATTACTTCGAGCGCGTGAAGAACCATGGATATGCGAACGCGGGTTTGAAATCCGTGTCGCATGCTGTCGGGATAGCGGCTGTACAGACCGCCGAGGACATAGGTGCAACATGCCTTGTATGTCCCACGATGACGGGGCGCACCGCGCGTCTAATGGCATCGCTTCGCGCCCCTATACCGATCTATTCCGTAACGCCTAGCCGCCATACCATGCGCACCATGCAGATATACTGGGGCGTGAAGCCGCTTTTGGGCGACGTGCAAGGCGATATGCGCCGTGTCATACAAAACGCTCAGGATGTCGTGGTCGCTGAAGGCTATCTGCACGAGGGTGATGTTGCGGTCTTCACCTGCGGGGATCGCTTCACTTCCCCCATAAAGCGCGATGAGAGGGGAGTGCCGGAGAGGTTCGCGCCTGCAAACGTCATGTACGTGGTTCAGATCCGGGACGAAAGATCGGCGCTCGCTCTTGCGGATTCGGGCGAGGATGCGCTCATGACATCGGCATTCTTCGATAAGGAGAAGCTCGATAGGGCTTCATTGGGCTGATGCGCGGATGAGATAAGGTGTCCGCAGGATACGCATAAGGCGGTGATGTTGGCGTATCCGGATGCGTATCTTTCATCGATCACGAGCATGTGATACTATTTCGAGTTGGCTAATTCACACATCTCGAAAGGTTCCATATATGTCAGGACACTCAAAGTGGGCAACAACAAAACATCGTAAGGCAGCTCAGGACGCGAAACGATCAGCGCTGTTCTCAAAGCTTTCTCGTAACATCACGGTTGCTGCGAAGGAGGGCGGCGATCCGAATCCGGAGAACAATGCATCCTTGGCGGCTGCCATTGATAAGGCAAAAGGCTATTCGCTTCCCAAGGACAAGATCAAGACGGCTATTGATAAGGCCTTCGGTTCGGGCAAGGATGCTGCGAATTACGAGACGGTCATCTATGAGGGGTATGGGCCTGCTGGGATCGCTGTCTACTGCGAGGCATTGACCGACAATCGCAACCGTACTGCAGCCGATGTCCGTTCTGCTTTCTCCCACGCAGGAGGAAACCTTGGCACTTCCGGCTCGGTGGCGTTCCAGTTCGAGCGCAAGGGTCAGATAATGGTTCCTAAAGAGATCGAGACAGGGGATAAGAAGAATCCGACTGGGCCTAACGGTGCAGCTGTCGATGAGGAAGAGTTCATGCTGGCCGTTGCAGAGGCTGGCGGCGATGATTACGAGGATGCCGATGACGAGTGGATCGTCTATACCGCACCGGGCGACCTTGCTGCTGTGAAGAACGGCCTTGCTGATCAAGGGATCGAGGTCAAGGGTGCCGAGCTCACGATGATCGCATCCAATCCGACAGAGGTGACGCTATCTGATGCCAAGAAGGTCATGCGTCTTGTGGATAGGCTCGAGGAGCTCGAGGATCTGCAGAATGTATACCACACGGCAGATATCACCGATGAGATAGCCGAGCAGCTCGACGATTAGTTTTTGCGTAGTGGGCGATCTTGATCGCCCACATGTGACAGGTTAAAACCTGCCACTACACATCGATAAGCTGCTTTGCCTACATGCCGTGTAGTGGGCGATCTTGATCGCCCTCATTCTTTATCCTTCAAGCAACTTCTCGAGCGCGGCGAACTTCACGCAGCATACGAAAACATCGAGTGCTCGATCCAGATTCTCGAGCGTTGGCATCGTGGGCGCGATGCGTATGTTGGAATCATGCGGATCGATGCCGTATGGCCAGGTTGCTCCCGCTCCCGTCAGCGTGACGCCCGCTTCGCGCGCCAACTGCACCGTGCGCTTAGCGGTACCATCCAACCCGTTGAACGATACGAAGTATCCTCCGCGAGGATTCGTCCAATTTGCGATGCCAAGCCCGTCAAGGCCTGCCGCAAGCTTCTGTTGCACAAGCTCGAATTTCGGCCGAAGGATGGTCGCGTGCTCCTTCATATGAGCATGTATCGCATCGGCATCCGGCAAAAATCTTGCATGGCGCAGCTGATTTAGCTTGTCGGATCCGATCATCTGCGCTCCTATAAGGCGTTTGGTCTCCTCCAAGTTGGCTTTGCTGGCAGCGAATCCCGCTATACCGGAACCCGGGAACGTTATCTTCGATGTCGATGCGAATTTCAGATACCTGTTCGGGTTTCCCGCTGCCTCGCAAGCCGATGCGATATCGAGCAGATCGTCCTCACGATCATCCAGGAAAAGCGAATGCACGCAATATGCGTTATCCCAAAAGATGCGGAAGTCATCTGCGGCGCAGCGCATCGAGGCTAGACGTCGCACAGTATCATCTGAATAGATCACGCCGGAGGGATTTGAATACTTGGGAACGCACCAGATGCCTTTGATGGAATCATCGGCGCCCACAAGACGCTCGACCTCATCCATGTCAGGGCCATTTTCGCCAAGTGCGACAGGTATCATATCGATACCGAATTGCTCTAGGATGGCGAAGTGCCTGTCGTATCCTGGTACCGGGCATATCCACTTGATCTTGTCGTATTGCGCCCACGGCTTTGATCCTAAGCATCCGAAGTCAAGGCATCTTGCTATGGCGTCATGCATTGCGGTAAGGGACGCATTGCCGAACACGATGACATCATCCGGCGCGCAGTCGAGAAGGCATGCCATGGTGCGCTTGGCTTCGATGATGCCGTCTATCACCCCGTAATTCCTGCAATCCACGCCTTGTTCGCTGAAACAATCCTGTCCTGTCTTCAGAAGGGAGAGCATGGGAGTGGATAGATCCAATTGTGCGGCGCTGGGTTTTCCCCGAGCCATATCAAGGCTTAGCTCTTCGGCGCATATCTCTTCGTATTGTGTCTGGATCCGACCAAGCTCGGATACGATCTCGTTTCGATCCATATCGGTATAAGCGCGCATTTCGAGTCCTCTCGCCGTTAAAGTTGATTCGTGCGTGGCTTTGGTCTGTAAAAGACGGCTTTCGCTCCACCGCAATAAAGTATAATCCCGAAAGTCGAATCGGGGTAGAGACGGAAAATGGGCTGACGGCAAACAGCCGGCAAACAGCTGATCCGATCCATCGATGACGGATCGCCCGGCATTTTCTGACGCTATGCCCGATTTGAATAGAGAGAGATATCTTAAGGGGAGGAAAAGATGGTAGAAGGCGATTTTTGGGTATTGTTCGCCATGCTCTTGTATTTCATCGTCGTTTTGACGATAGGGTTCGTCTATGCGAAAAGGTCGAACTCATCAACTTCCGAATATTTTTTGGGAGGACGCAAGGTCGGTCCTTGGCTCACCGCTTTGTCTGCGGAAGCCTCCGATATGTCCGGCTATTTGCTCATGGGACTTCCCGGGCTTGCTTATTTCACGGGTGCATCCGATGCAGGATGGACGGCTGTGGGTCTTGCCATAGGCACATGGCTGAACTGGAAGTTCGTCGCAAAGCGCCTTCGCAAGTATTCCGTGAAAGCGGGCAATTCGATCACGCTCCCAGGCTTCTATTCGAACCGCTTCCATGATGAGAAGAACATCGTATCGACGATCGCAGCGCTCATCATCCTCATCTTCTTCTGCGTTTATGTCGGAAGCTGCTTCGTAACATGTGGAAAGCTCTTCAATACGCTCTTCGGACTGGATTACCTCACGATGATGTGCCTTGGGGCGATCATCGTATTCCTCTACACTCTCATTGGAGGATATCTTTCGGTCGTGGCTACGGATTTCGTGCAGGGCTGCCTGATGTTCTTCGCGCTCGTGGTCGTTTTGGTGGGATCCATCACCATGGCAGGTGGTGTGGATAACGTCGTTGCCTTCCTGAACAGCATCCCGGGCTTCTTGTCGGGAGTGGAGATAGCTGTTCCGGTGCTTGGCGAGGACGGCCTTCAGATAATGAACGACAATGCGCCTGTGTTCGATATGCCTGCCGAATATGGCATCCTCTCCATCATATCCATGTTGGCTTGGGGCTTGGGCTATTTCGGCATGCCACAGGTTCTGGTGCGCTTCATGGGCATCCGCTCAGCTGAGGAGATCAAGCAGAGCCGTATCATCGCAGTGGTGTGGGTCGTGGTGTCGCTGTTCTGCGCGATCTGCATCGGCCTTGTCGGACGTGCTGCGCTGCCTGCGATGTTCGCTTCCAATTCTGCTGCAGAGAACATCTTCATCGTCCTTTCACAGATAATGCTGCCTTCCTTCATGTGCGGCGTTGTCGTATCGGGTATCTTGGCTGCTTCGATGTCCTCATCTTCATCCTATCTTCTGATCGCAGGATCCAGCGTTGCTGAGAACATATTCCGCGGCGTCATCAAGAAGGATGCCACCGATGCGCAGGTGATGATCGTCGCCCGTATCACTTTGATCGTGGTGTTCCTCATCGGCATCCTCGTGGCATCAGATGAGAACTCCGTCATCTTCTTCGTGGTGAGCTACGCTTGGGCAGGTCTCGGCGCATCGTTCGGGCCGCTCACGCTATGCGCCCTTTATTGGAGGCGCACCACGAAGCAAGGCGCTATCGCGGGCATGCTCTCGGGCACAGCCACTGTTCTGATCTGGCACAATCTGCTCGCTCCTTTGGGCGGTATCTTCGGGATCTATGAGCTTTTGCCGGCATTCATCGTGTCGTTCTTGTTCATCGTGGTGGTGAGCCTGCTCACACCGGAACCTTCGCCTGCCGTGTTGGAGGAATTCGATCACTACATGGACGAGGATCCGGAAGATGAGCTTCTGGAGGCCGCCAACGCAGAGGCAGTTGAGAAGGCTGCTGCTTCAGCTCTGGGGGATTAGAGAATCCAAGAGATCATCGGTTGTTTTGCATGCTCAAATCAAACGTGCTATCATGTCATGAACTATTCGTTAAGGACAAACGTGCTCAATCTAGGGAGGTCCTCTTAACTGATGAATGAGCATTCAACTGCGCTCACAAGGCGCACATTTATCGGTGGTGCTGCTGTTCTAGGTGCATCAACCGCTCTTCTTTCTTGGAATCCTATCGAAGCATATGCTGCTACAGCCGCTGAGAAGAAGGCAGAAGCCGCAGCGGCACTTGATAAGCTGGATTCTGTGAATGCAAAACTCAACCAAGCCGAGTATGATTTCGAGATGGCATCCTATGAGCAGGATCAAGCCAAAGCTGCCATGGATGAGGCTCAAGGCCGTATCGATGAGGCCAGCGCCCGCATCTCGGATCTGCAAGACCAGCTCGGAACCCGCGCGAAGAGCATGTATCGCAC
>CAYXZC010000018.1:0-29648 GCA_964469815.1 uncultured Eggerthellaceae bacterium
CGCCCAGCTTCTCAAGCAGGCGCTTGCGGTTCACCTGGTAGGGGATTTCCTTCACGATGATCGAGCAACGGCCGTTCTTCTTTTCCTCGATCTCGCATTTTGCCCGGATGGTGATGTTTCCGTGGCCGGTTTCGTATGCATCCAAGATACCCTTGCGACCCATGATCAGGCCTCCGGTCGGGAAGTCCGGTCCAGGGAGAACCTTCATCAGCTCTTCGGTGGTCACATCATCGTTGTCTAGCATCAAGCAGGTCGCATCGATGGTTTCACCGAGCGAATGCGGGGGGATGTTCGTGGCCATACCAACCGCGATGCCGTTCGACCCGTTCACGAGCAGGTTCGGGAAACGTGCCGGCAGAACCACTGGTTCCTGCAGCGACTCGTCATAGTTCGGCTGGAAATCCACGGTCTCTTTGTCGAGATCGCGCAGCAGTTCCATGGCGGGTTTGTCCAAACGCGCCTCGGTATAACGCATGGCTGCAGCCGAGTCGCCATCGATCGAACCGAAGTTGCCATGGCCATCGATAAGCGGAAGTCGCATCGAGAACGGCTGCGCCAAACGGACCATCGTATCGTAGACCGCAACATCTCCATGCGGGTGATACTTGCCGATAACATCGCCGACAGTACGCGCGGATTTCATATGCGGCTTCGAAGGCAGGTATCCTGATTCGTTCATCGCATAGAGAATGCGCCTGTGAACAGGCTTTAGTCCATCGCGAACATCCGGAAGCGCACGCGCGACGATAACGCTCATGGAATACTCGAGGAAGGACTGCTGCATTTCCCGACCAAGCTCAGCCGGAATGATGGTGGAATCGTCGGCCGATTCCATATCGAGCGTCTCTTGTTTCTCTTGCGCTGGCGTTAATCCATCGATGCCATCGTCGTCAGCATCATCCGTGTTATCAGGATCGTCGTCTGTTTCATCATCGGAAAGCGCGATCTCACCTGTTTCGTCGATATCCACTTCGACACCTGCGCTGAAATGGATATCCGTCTCTTCATCGAACATGTCGTTGAATTCTTCGTTGTTTTCGTTATCTGCCATTTGATCCTCACTCAATCCAGTCCCACAAAATCCCTAGATCACTAGAAGTCCAGGAAGCGGACGTCCTTTGCATGTTCTTGGATGAAGCGTTTGCGCGGCTCCACCTGTTCGCCCATCAATTCGCTGACCACACGTTCAGCCGCAGCAGCATCTTCTATCTCCACGCGGAGCATCATGCGATTTTCCGGTTCCATGGTTGTTTCCCAGAGCTGATCGGGATCCATCTCACCAAGACCTTTGTAGCGCTGCACGTCGTATTTATCGGATCCGCCCATTTCGGCAAGGGTTGCCGAAAGCGCCTGTTCATCATAGATGTACTTCTCGATCTTGGTCGAGCGGGAATTCTTCTTCTTAATGCCGAAGATCGGCGGTTGCGCGATGTAAATATAACCACGCGCAATGAGCTCGGGCATGTAACGATAGAAGAATGTGAGCAACAGGCAACGGATATGAGCGCCGTCAACATCGGCATCGGTCATGATGACGATGCGATGGTAGCGCGCTTTGTCGGCGTCGAAATCCTCGCCGATGTTCGTGCCGATAGCAGTGATCAGCGAAGAGATGGTCTCGGATGAAAGCGAGCGGTGAAGACCCGCGCGCTCAACATTGAGGATCTTTCCGCGAAGTGGAAGGATCGCCTGGAATTTACGATCGCGCGCCTGCTTCGCTGAACCACCTGCAGAATCGCCCTCTACGATGAATATCTCTGAGAGCGACGCGTCTTTCGAAGAGCAATCGGCAAGCTTGCCTGGCAAAGCGAACGACTCCAGAACACCCTTGCGACGTGTTGCTTCGCGAGCTTTGCGTGCAGCCTCGCGAGCCTTCAGCGCTTGGGATGCTTTGCTGATGATCCTTTTTGCCGGCGTAGGATTTTCCTCAAGATACTCGCCTAAACCCTGAGCGACAGCATTTTGCACCAACCCACGCATTTCCGTGTTGCCGAGTTTGGTCTTCGTCTGGCCTTCGAACTGCGGATCGTGAAGCTTGACCGAGATGACCGCCGCCAAACCTTCGCGCGCATCTTCGCCTGAGAGATTCGAATCCTTTTCCTTCAACAGGCCTTTTCCACGAGCATAATCATTAAGCGATTTCGTGAGCGCATGCTTGAATCCATCAAGATGCGTGCCGCCTTCTGTCGTGTTGATGTTATTCGCAAACGCCATGATGGTCGATGTGTAGGAATTCGACCACTGAAGAGCCACTTCCACTTCACCATCGGCGTTCTCGGCTTCGAAGTAGATGGGCTTGTTGAGCGTTTCTTTCCCATCGTTGAGGTATTTCACGAAATCGACGATGCCGCCTTGCGCCTGGAACACCTCTGTACGGGGCTTGCCATCCTCGCCCGGAGTGCGCTCATCGTGAAGGATGATCTTCAGGTTCTTGTTGAGGAACGACATCTCGCGGAATCGAGCGGCAAGTGTGTTGTAATCGAACACGGTCGTTTCCGTGAAGATCTCAGGATCGGGCCAGAATGTGACTTTCGTTCCGGTGTGCTTTGCCTTCCCGATCTTGTGAAGCTTCGTTTTCGTCACGCCGCGCTCGAAATCGATCTCGAACTCTTCGCCATCGCGGCAAACATCAACAACCGTCTTCGTTGAAAGCGCATTCACTACAGAAACACCAACGCCGTGAAGACCGCCGGAAACCTTGTAGCCTTCGCCACCGAATTTACCACCCGCGTGAAGAATCGTAAGAACAACCTCGACAGTAGGGATCTTCTCCTTCGGATGCTTCTCAACAGGAATGCCTCGGCCGTTGTCGGTTACAGTGATCGAATTATCCTCGTGGATCGTAACTTCGATGGTGTCACAATAACCGGCAAGAGCTTCGTCAACCGAATTATCGACAACCTCGTAAACCAAATGGTGCAAACCTCGCGGTCCGGTAGAACCAATATACATTCCGGGGCGGATGCGCACGGCCTCCAAACCTTCCAGAACGCGGATATCTTCCGCACCATAATTACCTGACTTAGATGCCATACTTTCCCCTTACTGTGTTTATCCCGTATATTGAGGTTTTATTCGATTTTTGGATTGGATTTTGCTCTGAATTTGCAATAACCTGAGGTGAATTTTACCATACAAATATACGATTTTTCAATTTGCTCGCGTTAAATGGCATCATATGAGCCGTTTTAAGGTATGGTTTGCAGTTCTTTTGTATAGATACTCGAGTTGATTGATAATAGGTGCTTATTTAAGAGTTTTTTCAGGGAACTTGTTAACCACAAGATATTGTGGGTGAAGAGTGAGATTGTGAGATTAGGACGTTCCTAAACTCACGCTCCTATACGCTACGAGGTTCTTGGAATCCGGATGATATTCGCCCGATCGAGGATGCTTCGATCGAAGTATTCGATGTTCGCAGTCGTGATGAATGTCTGGATGTCATCCGATAAAAATCTAACGAGGGCTTTGCGCCGAACCTTATCAAGTTCACTCATAACATCATCAAGCAGAAGTATCGGTAATTGCCCCGTCATGTTCTCGATCAACTGCGCCTCGGCAAGCTTCCATGTTAAAACGGTCGACCTTTGTTGTCCCTGACTTGCGAATATCGAAGAATTCATCCCGTCTATATAAAGTTCGATGTGGTCATGATGCGCCCCGACCAAGGTTCTTTTTCTTGCTACCTCATCGTTGCGGACATTGCTCAGCGCGAATGTTAACTTCTCAAGTGCATCTTCCTTCTTTATCTCATTCGATCGAAAGGTTTCTACTCCGCAGTCGCCTTCATCATTCGATCCGGTTTCCCAAGATGGGATATATCTCCCTGTAAGGATCTCATTCGATCCGGTTATCTCCGAATAAAGCGGTGTCATCCGTTCCAATAAGCGAGTGAAGAATGCGCTCCTGTATGCAGTGAGTTGAGCGCCGACTTTTATGAGCAATTCGTCTACAGCCTCGATGAGCGCGATATCTGCTTCATCTTTCAAAAGCTTATTCTTATGACGAATAACCTTCTCAAAATCCTTCGTGATTTGATAATAATTCTTGTTCAGTTGAGAACCGAGGATATCAAGGGATCGACGCCGCTTTCCATGTGAACCTTTCACAAGATCAAGATCATCCGGTGTAAAAGTTACTGATGGTATCAAACCCTTTAGATCGGAAATCTTCTTCGATTTGCCGTTGAGTTTATACAGCCGTTTTCCATTTTCCAACTGCATCTCTATATGAAGTTTTCTATTTCCGTCAGTAGTTTCGATATATATCTTGCCAAAATTTGATCCATTTTTAACCAGCTCATGTGAAGTAGCGCTTCTAAAAGATACCAACGATGTAAGAAGCCCTATTCCCTCTATGATGTTCGTTTTTCCAACGGCATTCGGACCGACGATTATGGAAAGATTCTCCAACTCAGATAGATCTAGCTTTTCATAGGATCGGAAATTATCAAAATGTATGTCTGTTATTTTCAGTGACATATGTTTCCAACCCAGCTTGAACGACTGGCTTATATAGGTTGATTTGATCGAACCGACTGTTTCAAATCGGTTAGATTCTTACCGGCATTATGAGATACAGAAAATTCTCAGGCTCAAGAGCGCGGAAGATTCCCGGTTTCAGCGATGACTGAACTTCAAGATAAACCTTTTCGCCCTTCACTGCAGTAAGCCCGTCTATAACATACGATGAGTTGAAAGCGATTTCGGTATCTTCACCCTCTATTTCGCAGACAAGTGTTTCTTGTACCGAACCCACATCCGGGGAAGTAACCGTGATCTGCATCGTTTGGGATGCGATATTCAGATCGAATTTCATCGGTGCAGTGGACGAGCTCAATAATGAAGCACGCTTCACGCTCGATATCAATTCTGAAAGATCGATGGTTGCTCGAGTGGTGTATTCACTCGGGATCAGCTGCTTGTAGTTCGGATAATTTCCTTCGATACGGCGGTTGATGAAGACTACATTCTGATAATTCACAACGATCTGGTTTTCTGCCAACGCAATGGTTAGATCATCATCCGATGAGGATAAACCTGCTATCTCATTCAGGAAGTTGCCTGCTATAACGCATTGGAATTCATCGACTGATGGATTATCCATCGGTATCTCGGTCAACGCAAGTCGATAAGAATCAGTTGCGACCATCCTTAGTTTTCCCTCATCGAATGTTATGAGAACACCAGTTAGGATCGCGCGGCTTTCATCTCTGGAGACGACGCGGGACACTTTTTTCACCATCGAGGCGAATTTATCAAATGGGATGGCGATGTTTTGAGAAGTCTCAACTTTTGGAAAGCCTGGAAAATCCTCGTAATTTAAAGTATGAACCGAGAAAGTTGAATTATCACAGGTTATCTTAGCTTCTCCATCATCGGATTGGATATGGATAGCTGCATCCGGAAGATTCTTGATGATATCTGTGAAAAGCTTTCCCGGGACAACTGTCTTTCCTTCTTCTTCGATAAGCGCATCCACAGTGTATTGAATGGATAATTCAAGGTCAGTGGATTGAAGGATGACTTTCTCTTGTTGAACATCAAGAAGGATCCCTGATAGAACCGGTAAAGTCGATCTAGTTGAAACGCCTTTTTGAACCGTGGTCAAGGCATTTTGCAATTCGGTTTTATTGATGCTGAATTTCAAAGTAATACCACCTTTATTCAGGTTTTCGATCATGAATAATATGCTCTTTGATCTTAGTTTGTTGAACAGGCTACATTATAGTTGATATGAAGATGTTAGGTTGAATCATAGATATCTTCATCATTGAAATCTAATGTTCTTCGGTTTTCAAATTCAGCTTTTTCGGATAGGTGAATTATGCTGAATTTTTATGAATTCTATCTTGGTTTTCACTTTTTTCCATCATGGTTATCAAATTGGTTGTGGAAAATGTTGAAAACTTTGGGATCGTATTTTTCATTTCAAGAAAAATGCCTGATTTTACGGGAATTTCACGCATGGTTTTATGATCTTGCTATTGTTTATTTCTTATCGGATGAATAACCGTTGGTAGTAAAAAATAACTATTACACTGGGGTTTTATTGATTTATTATAAAAAACGAACATATCTTCGTATATTTGTTTGGAAAACAATCATTTATCTATTTCATCCATAAAATCTTCAAACCCTCTTACTGGGAATACTTAAAATGGTTAAATGTCAAGCATTATTTTCAAAAGTTTTTAACATCGAGGTTAATGGTTATCTGTTCTCTTTCATATTCATTCCAAAGTTTTCCACATTTTCTGAATAATTTGTTGATAACTATGTTTTAGGTCGATTTTTTTCGTATTTTCATTCATCTTTTCACTTTGTTCATATACTCTCTGTTTAGAAGGCGTATTTCATTTATGTAGAACATTTGCAAGAATGGTTGCAGATTTTGAAAGGATCCAAACTGACCACTGAGGTTAGAAATATCGATTATTCCTATGTATCATCCCCTGCGCGAATAGCGCTCTATGATGATATGTTGAGCTCGCCACGAATAATAGATATATCACCGGCGGAGACAGGTGAATTCATAGGCACTCTTTCAGCTGAGATATACAACCAAGCTCAACAATTAGGTGGTTCGATTCCTTATACGGTCATCTCTCAAGTAACTGAGAATTTCATACATGCTGCATTCAAAGAAATGGTCATCTCGATCTTTGATAGTGGGAATACTATAAGGTTCACCGATCAAGGCCCTGGGATAAGCGATAAGGAAAAAGCTCAACAACCGGGATATTCATCAGCAACCCGTGAGATGAAAAACTACATCAACGGTGTTGGATCCGGACTTCCTATAGTTCGTGAGTATTTGGAAACCAAGCATGGAACCATCCATATTGAGGATAACCTGAATTCAGGGGCGGTAGTCACAATAAGTTTGGTGGAAGAAAAGCCTGTTGAGGATAATGATTTTGTTGTACAACATTTTCATGATGATAAACGGATGACCGAACCTTTACCTTACGATCCTATTGCTTCTTATAAGGATCCTTACAAAGGATCGATCGACTCCAACCGATCCCTTCAACTCATCGTTTCAAGCCTTTCAAAACGAGAAGTCTCAATAATCTATCTCTTTAAGAATAATGACGTTTGGGGAATCACTGATATTTCAAAAGAGACCGGAATTCCCGCCTCGAGCACAAGTAACCTTCTATCAAAGCTTGAGCAGATGGGAATATTGATAAAAGTTGGAAAGAAACGCGCACTTACAGACTTAGGTGAAAGCCTTCTTGATTTCCTGTGATCGATTTTCTTATCCACGCGATCAATTCGATCCATCATTTTTTTATCAAAACATAGGTTGATCCTGATCATGGTTCTAGATGATAAGAATATGATAAATGTGTTATCTTGTATGAATTCACTGCTACTTAAACGCACCACTTCTATTGTTTTTTAAGGATTAGGGATAATTCAATGCCTGGTGATAATCTCCGCGAAAAATGGAATGAAGTTTGTGAGAGAGTAGCTTCTTACAATGAAGTGGACACTTCCCAGTTCAACGCCTTGAATGATCGCCTTGAAATACAGGCTATGAGCGATGGATTTCTTCTTTTGACCACTGAGAATGGATTTTTGAAGAAATGGGCAGAAAGGGATTTTCTAGATCCAATTAAGAAAGCGTTGAATGAGATCTATCAGATTCCTTTTACGGTCATGATCGAGATCGATGAAGTTTCAAGTTCTCCTGATGCGTCATCGTTAGGCGATAGACCGAATTTTAATCGGAATCAAACTGCTTTAGATAACAATCTTAATCAAAATATGAACCGATCTGCCGTAAATCTTGCAGATTCTCAACCTAAAATTGATGTAAATCCAATACAAACGCAGAATATCAGCAATACAGAAATTGAAAAGAATCAGATAGATTCATCTGATAATGGTTTAAATAATTCAACGAATGACCAGATAGTCAATACTTCGACTTTTGCTAACTTCGTCATCGGTGAATCGAATAAGCTTGCTTATTCGATGGCAGTTCAAGTTTCAGAATTGCCGGGAAGAACAGCTTTGAATCCTTTATTCATCTATGGAAGAAGTGGTCTTGGGAAAACCCATTTGATGAGAGCGATTCAAAACTACATCAATGAAACCCAACCGAATCTACGCACTATCTATGTTGATTCTGAAGAGATGATCAGCGGTTACACGAATGCGGTAGCCGAACATGATCGTGAAAAATCAAGTTACAAGAACTTTAAGACTTTTTATGAGAATGCAGATGTTCTATTGATCGACGATATTCAATTCTTACAAGGTAAGAGTCAAACTTTGAATATCGTATTCCAAATCTTGAATAAGTTGATCAACCAGGGAAAACAGATAGTCTTATCTGCTGATAGATCCCCGAAGAATATTGACATCGAAGAGCGTTACAGCTCTCGATTCATACAAGGTGGAACTGTTGATATCCAACCTCCCGAGATCGAAACTAAACTCGCGATCGTGAAAAGCTATATAAATGAATATAGGGCGATGGAGGGAAATAACGAGCTGAATATTTCCGAAGATATCCAAATGTATATAGCGGAGAATTCAGGATCTAATATTCGTGAATTAAAAGGTGCTGTAACCATCCTTATTTACCATATCAATCTGTCAGAAAACCATAATGTGAGCATCTCAGAAGTTAAGTCCCTGCTCGAGAATCATTTTTCTGGAAGCTTATCTAAGAATCTTGGAGTTGAGGATATACAAAAAGAGGTCGAGGATTATTACCGCATTAAACATGCGGATATGATGGGAACATCCAGATCTCATCAGTTCGTATATCCACGTCAGATTGCAATGTATCTTTGCAGACAACTCCTTGATATCCCTTATAACGACATAGCTAAGAAATTTAAAAAGGATCATTCTACTGTGATCCACTCCGTCACTAAGATAGAGAACACTCTTCTTGAGAACAGGGATGTGCAAGAAGAGATAGAAACTCTTAAGAAGATAATCAAGGATCTTTAATAAAGTATCTGTTAACTCATTCTGGATGTATTGTATGTCATCCTGAATGGAGCGAAGCGTAATGAAGGATCTTTTTATATATCTGGATTGAATCTATTGCTTTGTTTATTCAGTTTCACAAAAAAATTGTTCGCGTACGCTCAGAATGACATTGAATGAACAAGTTTTTTTATATCCAAAACGGATTAATAGAGAAAAATACAAACCGTTTTCAACTATCTTTCATCTTTTATGGATTAACCTTGTGCATTTCTAACTTAGATCTGAACTCTTTGCTGTTATTTTTCGTTTAAAACTATCGTTTTTATTGCGCATAACTGACAAGATTGTTAACCATTCCTTGCGCATATTTGTGTTGAAATTGATCGTTTCATCTCTTTAGATTGTTGATTATGAATACAGATTCTTCACGGATATTGAACAGTTAGATTGTATCTTTATTCAGGTAGAACTCATGCTTTTAAGATTTTCAACCGTTCTTATTAATATGATTATCTTTTAAAATATTATCTTCTAAAGAAATATAAACCTATCTTCTGCATCCGTTCATATCCTTTTCGATTGAATAATTCCTTTGTATCACCAAGACCTGTTATGACTCATTACCCGATCTACCTCAATTTATTCCTTGACTCATTCATTCATTTGACTATAATTTGGAAGTTACTCGACTCTTTAACCTATATAACTTAGAAGTCAAAGGATCAATTATGAAACGTACATATCAGCCTAATAAGCGTAAGCGCGCAAAATGCCATGGTTTTCGTTCCCGTATGTCAACTGCAGGCGGACGTGCTGTTCTATCCCGTCGTCGTACAAAAGGTCGTAAGCGCCTTTGCGTCTAAGGTTTTTTAGTTGGAAACTATAAGATCAAGTAGAGAAATATCTGACCTATTCAATAGCGCAAATAGTTTCTCAAACCGATATATTTCACTTCTAGTGAAAAAAAGATCATCAAAAGATGATCCAACTTTAGAGAGCAATGAACACGACCTTTATGGTCGTGTTGCTTTTATAGCAGGTAAAAAGCATGGTAATGCTGTTTGGAGAAATAGCGCTAAACGAAGAATGAGAGAGATATGTCGCCAACTGGGTGGCCCGTGGTCGGATTATGATGTTATATTTATCGCAAAACCACGTATTCTTAAGCAATCTTATAGTAAAGTTTTACAGGAATGCGAACGAACCTTAAAAATGAGTTGTGTTACTTACGAAAGCAGCATAGATGAATAAGATTCTATGTTTCATAAGAAAGATTCCATCTTATATAGCTATCGGGATCATTATGTTATATAGAGGCTTGATATCACCATTGCTTCCTTCGTGTTGTAGATTTGTTCCAACTTGTTCTGAATACGGTTTGATCGCTTTCAAGCGTTTTGGATTCTTTAAAGGTTTTATCCTTACTTCGAAAAGAATTTTAAGATGCAGACCTGGCGGACCTCATGGTTATGATCCTGTTCCTGAGAAATGGAATTAGGTTGGTTGTATGACTGAAGGGATTTTCTGATGTGGGATATCTTTAAGGATTGGATCTTCGATATCATCCAATTCTTCTACAATTTCTGCGGAGACTGGGGACTTGCGATCATCATCGTAACCATCATCTTCCGTATCCTCGTAGCTCCTTTGATGCACAAGCAAGCAAAATCCAACTTTCAGATGCAAAAGATCCAGCCAAAGATCGCTGAGATCCAAGAGAAATATTCGAACGACCGCGTAAGAATGGGTGAAGAAACCCAAAAGCTCTACGCGGAGGCAAAATTCAATCCTCTAGCTGGATGTTTGCCGATGTTGCTCCAACTTCCTATCTTCATGGCTCTGTTCCAAGTGTTGCGTGAAATGGGTGGCCGTGAAGAGGTACAGAATTTCACATTCTATAACCTCGTTCCGAATTTGGTCGAGACGCCGTCAGGGGCACTTGGTCAAGGGTTTGGGATGTTCCTTCCATACTTGATCCTTATGATCATCTTCGCCGGTGCAACATTCTTACCGATGGTCATCCAGCAAATGAAGAGCGGAAACTCCTCTCAACGTAACCAAACCCTCATTATGGGTATCATCATGACTTTGTTCATGCTGTGGATATCTTGGGGTTCACCTGCAGGTGTTCTTCTTTTCTGGGGTGTATCCTCTTTGATCGGTATTGGTCAGAATCAGTTCACGCTGTATCGCTGCCGGAAAAAAGACGCTGAAGCGGAGGCAAAGAAAGAGCTGGTTGCTCAAGAGGTCAGCGTAAATGTTGTACGTAAACCGAAGAAAAAGCGTCCTACGAAGAGCCGTTAAAGTATTTCACAGAAAGTTATCCTTTTATCGGAGGTATAGAGATGAGTGAAGAGTTGATTGAAACTATCTCGGAAGAGAACAGCGAAGAAGAGATCGTTGATATAGATGCAGCCGAAGATACCGATGATGCTGATGAAGGACAAATCTCTGATAGCGATCTGGATCACATCGCTGATGTTGCAATAGGGTTGTTACAGGATATTCTCTCTCATTTCGATGTTGGAGAGATTACTATCGACGAATATGAAGGTGATGAAGGAGAGCTTATTCTTGATATCACCGGTAATGATCTTGCAGTTTTAATCGGACGCCATGGTAAGACCCTTGATGCTCTTCAGTTCCTAGTTTCCTCTATAACGGTTCGTGAGGTTGGATTCCGATATCCTGTTGTTATTGATGTTGAAGGGTACAAGAGTCGTCAACGTCAGAAACTAGAATCAATAGCACGTTCTGCTGCAAATAGAGCGGCTTCTCAAGGTAAGAGCATAAGTTTGAGACCTATGACACCTTATGAGAGGCGTATCGTTCATATCGCTCTCAAAGACGATTCAAGGGTTGAAACAGAATCTGAGGGCGAAGGCTCATCTCGCCATGTAGTTGTTTTCCCTTTATAACCAAGTGAACCCAATTAACCCAATGGGACGGGGTATTTGGGCTGGTTTAACCACACACATGGGGCAGGTTAAGATCCTTCGGCTCCACTCACATTCGCTTGCTCTTGCTCAGGATGATGATTTATTGGTTGAAACCTTGGGTTTTGTTTTTAATATCCATACCCCTACACAGATCAACCTATAAACATATGTGTAGTGGGCGGTTTTAACCGCCCACAAAAGGATGATCGATATCGCCCTTCTTATTATTCACTTCATTAATGGTTTCTTTTGGGCTAACCCTATACGTCTTGGAAGTTTTACCTTTGGTTCGGAGACCTTTTCGAATATAAGGATCTCCCTATATGTTTCGTTATCACTCAAATAGAAATCGCGCCGTTTTATTAATTTCATTCCTAACTTATCTTCAATTGCTAATGCGTTATCGAGCTCTTCCTTTGAAATATGTGATTTAAGACAGATCAACCATCCATTCATTTTTAGAAGAGGAGCTGATAATTCCAATAAAGAATTCAATGATGATAAAGCTCTTGCAGTTAACACAGAGAATTCTTCCGGCATTTCTAATGCAACTTCTTCAATCCTTCCTGAATAAACCCCAATATCTTGTATATTTAGATCAGATAATACACTTTCTATTGCGGTTATCTTCTTTTTTATCGAATCAACTAGAATAGTTTCTCTTTTAGTAGCTATTGCTAGAGGAACTCCAGGAAAACCTCCGCCAGTTCCAAGATCACCATATAACCCTTCTGGAGCCTCATTCATTTCTTGAATAATAGATAAAGAATCCTCTATATGAAGTATTTTAGCGTCTTGAGGGTCAGTGATTCTTGTTAAGTTAATCGATTTATTAACCTCAAGTATTTTTTTTAAATACTGTGATATCAATTCCTTTTGATTTTTATTCAGATTATTCATCTTATTTGCTTTCAAGAGATGTTTCACGTGAAACAATTATAGAATATTTTTTTTAACCTTACTACCTTTCTGTCATCCCTAACACCTTACCGTCATCTCGACCGGAGTGAGCGTTAGCGAACGAAGTGGAGAGATCTATACCATCAGTGATATTCATTATGAATACTATTCATAATGAATAGTATTTAATCATTATTCTTTCTTTATTCCAGTGTTAATAATAAAGTTACCTTAATTATTATTTTGATTATTCTTCCAGCCATCTCAACCGAAACAGTATACCTCCTCATGTCATCTCGACTGAAGTGAGCGTAAGTGAACGAAGTGAAGAGATCTATTGATAAAAGGAGTGATTATTATCGATAGAAAGGAATATTATGTCTACATAATGACGAATTACTATAATAAAACGGTTTATATAGGTGTTACTAATAACCTAATACGAAGGGTTGAGGAACATAGATCTCTATTAATTCCTGGTTTTACTCAGAAATATAAAACAACAAAACTCGTATATTATGAGATTCATAAGACTTCAATTGAAGTAATAAATCGAGAGAAGCAACTTAAAAAATGGAGCCGAAATAAGAAGAATAAGTTAGTTGAGTCTATTAATCCTAAATGGAAGGATTTATATGATTCTCTGTATCTTTAATAGATATCTCGACTACGTTCGAGATGACGATAAAGTGGTCGAAATGATAGTAGAGTAACCCCTACCGTCATCCCGACCAACGTGGAGGGATCTATTAAATAGTCATCACACTAGTAATGTAATAAGATAGATTCTTCGACTTCGCTCGGGATAACAGTATAGATCTCTCGACTACGCTCGAGATGACGAGATAGGTTATCGGGATGACGGGATAAATGCTTCGGATGAAGGTGATGAGCTCGAGATGACGAGATGAGCTCTCGAGTGACAGTAAAAAGCTTAGGATGGCAATAGAATAAGCAGTATTCTAAAGTAATTTTTACCACTACATCAAAGTAATGTTTCACGTGAAACACTTTCACTATATAATGCAAGGTAATACATCCATTAAAGAAAGGATAAAGGTAGCATGATGGATGAATTTGATATTGAGAATGCTGAAGTTATCTTAAGAGATGTAAATCCTCCTATAGAAGATAATTCAGAGCGCAGGCAAATTCGTTCTTATAAAGATAAAAAGCCTGTGAAACATGTAATTGGTCAAACAAAAATCATCGCGATCATCAATCAAAAAGGTGGAGTTGGAAAATCCACTACAGCAATCAACCTTGCTGCGTCTCTTGGAGAATTAGGTAAACAGGTATTGTTAGTGGATCTAGACCCTCAAGGGAATTCCTCTAGTGGTTTAGGTATAGAGAAATCATTAGTGAATTATTGTATCTATGATGTTCTTTTATCAGATATACCTATTGAGAACGTGATAATTCCAGATATATGTACCGACGTTGATATTGTTCCAGCTACTATCAATCTAGCTGGCGCAGAAGTTGAGTTAGTATCTGAAATGTCGAGAGAGAATAGACTAAAGGATGCTTTAGGCTCAATTAGGGGAAAGTACGACTATGTATTAATAGATTGTCCTCCCTCATTAGGTTTATTAACGATCAATGCATTAGTCGCTGCAGATAAATTACTAATTCCAATCCAATGTGAGTTCTATGCATTGGAGGGAGTGACAAAACTTCTTGAATCAATGAAACGAGTCAAATCACGCCTAAATCCTACATTAGATATCTATGGTGTTCTTCTAACAATGTATAACAATACAACCCTTTCAAAGCAGGTTGCTGATGAAGTAAAAGGATACTTTGGAAAGTTAGTTTTCAATTCAACGATTCCCCGTAGTGTGAAACTATCTGAAGCACCTAGTTTTGGGCAACCCATAACGGAATATGATCCTCATGGAAAAGGCGCTATTGCTTATATGGAACTCGCAAAGGAAGTGATTAACCGTGGCTAGAAATACACGTGGCGGTTTAGGTAGAGGTTTAAGCTCTTTAATGGGGAGTTCTAATGATGGTGGAACTCCAGCACAAAGAACAAAGAATAGAGAACGTGTTGTATATGACGAGAATGAGGATCTCTATGCTACCGGTGAGATCAACTTACCTTCTCAGACTGGCAATTTGAGACCTCAAACAGCTAATACAGTTAGTAGTGCTAGTAAAACAGACCAGTTAAACACAAGTAATGTTTCACGTGAAACATTTGAATATTCAACAACAAATATCACACCTGAAAACAAAACTCCTATCCCTCCAAAAGAGATAAAAACAGTTGACGAAAAAGTAGTCATTGAAGAAGAATCCCAATTACCTCCTAATGAAGTAGAAATTGATCTAATTGAACCAAATCCAGATCAACCTCGAACTAATTTCAATGAAGATGAATTAAATGAACTAGCTTCTTCAATAAAACGAGATGGGTTGATTCAACCTATTCTTGTAAGAGAAGTTTCTGATGGAAAATATCAAATCATTGCCGGAGAAAGAAGATGGCAGGCAAGTAAGATAGCTGGTTTGAAAATTGTTCCAATTAGGATCAAAGAAGTAGACGACGATAAAGCCCTCGAACTTGCTCTTATTGAAAATCTACAACGCTCAGATCTGAACCCTATAGAAGAGGCGTATGGATATAAACGCCTTATAGATAGGCGTAGGATGACCCAAGCAGATGTTGCTCAAGCAATGTCTAAAGGTCGTTCAACTATTGCAAACGCATTGCGACTACTTGAATTACCTGAAGAAGCTCAGCAGCTTCTTTTTGAAGATAAGATCTCAGCAGGTCATGCAAGAGCTATCTTATCCGTGAATTCGAAAGAAGGAAGGGAATCGCTCACCAATAAGATTATTGAGAATAAACTTTCCGTAAGGGATGCAGAGTCTCTAGCAAGGCTTCTTTCAAACAAGCCAACGAAGCCAGGAAAGAAAGAGCCTACACCTGCAGTTTATAAATCTGTAGCGAAGTCCCTCAAAGAGATACTTGATACGAATGTGAAAGTGAAATCAGTAAAGGGAAAGAATAAGATCGAGATCGAATTCAAAGACGAAAAGGATCTTGAGAGAATATTCGAAGCAATGGTAGGGGAAGAGGATTAAAGAAAGCGGCCGCAAGGCCGCTTTCTTTAATAACCATCACCATTTCGATCGGAGTGAATAGATCTATCAAAAGTGCATCTATTCCAATAACATATCATTGAAGATCCCTCGACTTCGCTCGGGATGACGAAGAGGGTGCCCCGGATGACGGAGAGAACATTCGAGAAAACAGTATGGGTGTTTAAAAAGATTATAGAGATACTCCATACGACAGTAGAATAACCCTTAATGTCATCTCGACCGAAGTGAGCGAAAGCGAAGCGAAGTGGAGAGATCTATAGTATCTGTATTACAAAAAGATCCTTCATTACGTTCAGGATACACATTCAATGTCATCTCGACCGAAGTGAGCGAAAGCGAAGCGAAGCGGAGGGATCTATCTCTCAGAGATCTTATTCACCAACTGCCCGCAAGCACCTGCGATATCAGACCCTTTTGAATAACGAATGCTTACCGGAACACAGCATTCATTCAACCGACCTTCCCAATACTTGATATGCCGTTCAGATGAGGAATGGAAATCAGAACCATCAACCGTGTTGAATGGGATCAAATTCACATGACACATTAGTCCGTCACAAAAATCAATAAGCTTCTTGAAGTCCTCTTCTTCATCATTCACACCATCGATCATCAAGTATTCGAGAGTGATCCTTCGATTCTTCCTTTGGTTGTAACCTTGCAAAACCTTCTTCAATTCGGACAAAGGTTGACCGGATAGTGCCGGCATCAATTCATCACGAGTATCCTGATCAGCAGAATGCAATGATATAGCCAGTCTATACTGCTCCGGCTCTTCAGAGAATCTTTCTATTCCATCGAGGATCCCGCAGCTGGAAACGGTGATACGCCTTGCTCCGATTTCCAAAACAGAATCGGTGTTGATGCGATGAAGCGCCTTGATCAGTTCTTCGTAATTCAAGAACGGCTCACCTTGACCCATTGCAACTACATTAGCGACCCGCACATCATCATGATCCTTAGCGAAATCGTCCCGCACTGCAGTGATCTGATCCACCATCTCACTCGATGAAAGATTGCGAGTGAACCCTCCTTTACCTGTGGCACAAAAAGCACACTTCATCTGGCATCCAGCTTGAGTTGAAAAGCACACGGTCAGCCTGTTCTTAGAATTAAACTCATTATCATCATCGATGCCAGCTTCGCGCGAGGAGATTATCCCGACTGTTTCAACCAGTGTACCGTCATCCAATTTGAATACATACTTTCGAGATCCATCTTCAGAAACACGCTTATCAAAAAGCGAGATCCCGCTCAAAGGGTAATCAAGGGAAAGTTTCTCCCGCAAAGCTTTTGGAAGATTGGTCATCTCTTCATAAGAGGAAGCATTTCGATTATGAAGCCATTCGAATAATTGCTTCGCCCTGTATTTGGGCTCACCTAGATCTTGAAAGATCTTCTCAAGTTCAGTAACTTCCAAAGTTTTGATATCAACTGCCATTTTCAACCAATCTATATGAATAATAGTTATATATTTCGATCATGATATCAGGTAAGATGATTCAAAGTGTATACTTCTGGTGAAAGTTGGAACAAATGTTCGATAAATATGATCCGAAATCGATAAATGTTGCGTTGCTCGCTGGCGGGAAAAGCAACGAGCGTCCTATTTCATTGAAGTCCGCAGAAGGTGCAAAAGTAGCCTTGAAACAGGCAGGATATAATGTCGAACAGATCGACCCGGCAAACATCGATGACCTGAAGAAGCTCATTGATGGTAATTTCGATGTGGCGTTCCTTGTTCTTCATGGCAAAGGTGGAGAAGATGGAAGCATCCAGGGTTTCCTGGAAACGATAGGCCTTCCCTATACCGGATCGGGGATTTGGTCTCAAGCTACGAGCATAAACAAATCAAAAGCTAAGCAGAATTACATCCAAAAAGGCATTCCTACTCCAGAGGCTCTGACAGTCCATCTAAGCGACAATTATGAAATAGACGATATCTTACTCAAATTGGGTGATAAATGCGCCGTAAAAGCCGCCACAGAAGGTAGTTCGATCGGAGTATATATCGTAGAAGGCAAAGAAGCCATCGAAAAAGCGATCAACGATGCGCTCGAGATCGATGATACGGTTTTGATAGAGCAATACATTTCCGGAGACGAATACACGGTGGCTGTGATCGACACGGAAAATGGAACAGAAGCTCTTCCGGTGATCCAAATAATCCCGCGGGCTTCATCATACGATTTCGATTCGAAATACGCTCCCGGCGGATCCGAGCATATCTGCCCGGCTGAGCTGTCCGATGAAAAGACGAAGGAAATGCAGAATTACGCCATAGATGCGCATAAATGCTTGGAATGCAGCGGAATATCGCGAAACGATTTCCTTATGGATGAAAATGGAAGCCTTTGGATCTTGGAAACGAATACGCTTCCAGGCATGACAGCCACGTCTCTTGTGCCAGATGCGGCAAAAGCTGCAGGAATTCCTTTTTCGAAGCTGTGCGAGAACCTTGTGAATGAGGCTTTGAGCAGGTAAAAGTGGGAGGTTAAACCAGCCCAAATACCCCGTCCCATTGGGTTAAGCGGGTTGATACGTGTGGGCGATCAAGATCGCCCACTACGGATGTATTGCAGGTAGTCTCTAGAATCTTGAGGCACGATTTGGTAAAATCAGAAACACAAGGCGGACGCCGTCGGTCATACAAGTTTGGCAAATAGCCGCTATCCTTGCACGGGGGCGGCTATTTTGCTTTAAGCACTACGACGATTATCAGTAGAATGATCAGACTTAAAACCGTCTCGCTCATAAGCATCACCCCCTAACTCTTCGGGGGCTTATCCGCCTTGCGCAAATCAATAATACATCATTTATAATGAATTTTTCGGTGTATTCATATATTTTCAACATCATATTGATCGTGATATATAGGCGATTAAACCAGCCCAAATACCCCGTCCCAATGGGTCGATAGCTCAACCAAAAAGAAGCAGGTCGTTCGTAAAGACAGCGAGCGTCACATCCAGCAGTTCAGATTTGCACGAAAAACCGACGACGTGTACTTAGGTACACGAGGAGGTTTAGCAGTGTGAAGATGAACCACTGGGGTGGCGCGCAGCGTCAATTCATTTCGAAAGCCGTTTTAGGCTTTCGAAACAAGTAAGTTGTGGAAATTTTTTGTTATTCACAAAAAAATTCCGATTTTTCAACCTTAAATCCACCTTAAATTTTCGAACGCGATCTACCGTTCACAAGAAAGCAAAAAAATTGAAAAAACGCCTGAACGGGGCAAATGCAAAACCGAAAAACACCCCTGTTCTGGGGCGTTCATAAACCCTTCAAAAACCCTTCACAATTCCGCTCGGAATTTCTCATTTGAAACTGGAATTTAACCCGCGTATGATGCATATTGCTATCCGTGTGTACACGTGTGTATACGCGCGCGCATACATGCGCGTAAAAGCCGAACGAGATGCAGGAAACAAGTATCTCGATCTGCAGATACCTGCGTACAAAACGGAAAAGCGAAAAGGTAGGAAATATGCGAAATCCCTAGGGGTAGGGCTTCGCGATCGACTCGTTTCCACATGGGTGCGCTCTGTGTATCCACAAAGGGAAAAGTCGATGGAAATGTTGGGGAAAAGAAAAGGTAAAACAATGGGTTACGACGAATTCATGCTCGATCAGGGAATGGAGACTCCCTCTACGAGCAGCATCGCAACTAAGCAGATCGATACTGCGAATCATGCAGATCACCAAAAGCAGAAAGCGAAAAAGCGAAAGAGCAAAAATCGCACTATAGCATGCATCGATCCCAAAGCATCAGTAAAAGGATCGACATCCCGGCGCGCCCGCGCAGGAAAGTTCGCCCGCACGGCCACCGCTGCAGCTCTCGCACTCGTAACCACCCTCGGCGGCGCAACCGCAGCGTTCGCCCAATCAAACGTCTCCATCCTTTCCGATTCCGTCCAACTCACCAACACCAACTCCGACGCCAACTCTACCCCGGGCAACAATAACAACAACGACAACGCAAGCGCCGCCCCAACCGGCACTTCCAACAACGGACAGCAGATCAACGTACAAGAGCGCCTGATCACGCCCGATTCCAGCAACACCGTTTCGGGAACCATGTCGATCTTCTCCAGCGGCGAGGTCTTCGAAGCCGATGGCCTGATCTATCGCTTCCTGACCCCGAACACCGCTGGCACCGCCAATACCGCAACCACGGTTGCGCTCGTCGGAATCTCGCAGGCCACCCAAGGCCTCGACGCCATCGACATCCCTGCCACGGTGACCACCGGCGGAACAACCTACACGGTCACCGCCATCGGTGAAGAGGCCGCAACCGCAGCCATCGCCGAACTCGACGGCATCGCCCAGGACAGCCCCGCGCTCGGAACCGGCGCCGGCCTCGATGCCACCACAACCACGCCGATCGACGGCGCGCTCGGGTCCAACATCGAGCAGATCACGCTCCCCTCTACTATTAAATATGTAGACGTCGACGCGCTCGCCGCTTTCGATAACCTCAAGACCATCGAGGTCGACCTCGAAAACGAAACCTTCGCAAGCTACGACGGCCTGCTTTACACGCACGACCACACCCAGCTGATCACCGCCCCGGTTGCGAAGGACACCGCCGCCGTCATCCCGGCAGCAACAACGTCCATCTTCGCCCCGGGCATCTGCTACGCCACGGCGCTCCCCGGCTTCGCGGTCGAAGCGCCCGAAACCGGCAACGCCATGGAGGCCAACTTCGTAACGGATGGTGAAAGCCTCTACCGCATCATCGCGCCCGAGAACGTGCGCGCGAACAACCGCAACGCCACCAACACCAGCGCCGCCGTGGCCTGGCGCGCGGCCGGCGCGGGCAACGCAACGGTCATCCCGCAAAACGTCGCCCTCGGCGAGCGCCGCGTTCCGGTCACCACCATCGACGCCGGCGCATACGTGGCATCGGCCACCGCCAATCCCAACACGCCGAACAATCAGCTGAAGTCCATCATCAGCCTAGCGCAAATACAGGCCATCGCCACTCCCGACATCATCGAGCTCGAAGGCGAACAGGTCCAGAACAACCCCGGCGCCTTCGCCGACAGCACGCTCACCTTCGCAACGGTGGCGCTGCCCGACGCCAGCGAGGCCAACACAGCGGTCTGGCAGGCAGCCGGCTTCACCACCTTCGCAACATCGGGTGAAGCGGGTGAAACCGAAACCACCAACACTACTACTAATGGTTCCGGCCAAATAACAGGTGAAGGCCAACTCGTCCAACCGGGCGAAGAAGAGCTTCCGCAGGCTCCCTCGGGTGAAGGCGAAAGCACCGCCACGGTCGGCCTGACCTACACGCTGCAGCCCGACATGACGCTCGAGGTTTCCTGGCAAGGCCGCGCCAGTTTCGCCAGCCGCCTGGAGATCCCCTCCAGCGCCACCATCAACGGCGTCGCCTACCCGGTCGCACGCATCGCGCCGAACGCTTTCGCCGGCTCGGCAACGCTTGAGACCCTCGTGCTGCCGAATTCCGTGAAATCCATCGGCGAATCCGCCTTCGAAGGCGCAAGCAGCCTTCGCACCGTGCAGCTCTCGACCAGCCTGCGCGTCGTCGGTTACCGCGCATTCGCGAACACCGCCATCGAAGAGCTGTGGCTGCCGGCGTCCGTGAACGCCGTTGGCGGCGAAGCGTTCGCCAACTGCGCGAACCTCAAATCGCTCGTTGCCCGCGGAAGCATCGCAACCGTCGCGGACAGCGCGCTTTCCGGCTGCACGGGCGTGCGCGTCTTCGTCCCCGAAACATCGTCGGCCGATTCCGCATGGTCCGCCGCGCGCGGCCTGCCGGCTGCCGGCAACACCATCGTGGCCTATGGCCTCACGCTGCCGGCCGATCCGCTCGCGCTCACGCAGGGCGAAACCGCATCCATCTACTCCACCACTCCTGCGCCTGCCGCCGAAGAGCCCGTCGTGGGTGAAGACGGCACCGTCACGGGTGAAGAAGTATCGGCAGCGGGTGAAGCCGAGGCCGAGGAGATCGCCCGCGATCTGTCCGTGCTCACGCAAGCCGGCATCACGACGGCATACTCATATCCAGCAAGCGATATCTCGGTAACCACCGACGGCACGGTGCGCGCCTACGAGCCTGGCACCTCCGAGGTCGTAGCCACCAGAAGCCTGTCGGGAATAGCGCTCACATCCGCCACGCGCTCGGTCGAGGTCGCAGCCGCGCCCGCACCCGAAGCGCCCGCCGACGAGCAGCAGCCCGCCGACGAAGCCACCGAGGGTGAAGGCACCACCGACCAGCCCGACCAACCCGCAGCGACCGACTACTCGTCCTACACACCGGCAGATCTCGCCGCCGCACCCGCGCAGCTCACCGATGACGAGTTCGCGAACATGGTCGAAACGCTTGGCCAGGCGCGCCTCGTTGCGCTCATCGGCGCCATGACTGACGAAGACCGCGAAGCATTCCTCGATGCCCTCACAGCCGAAGGCGCCGAGGCCAAGCTCGAAGCGCTCACGAACATCCTCGGTGATGAAGGCATCGCCACGCTCACAGGCAGCGAAGCCACCACCGCCGACGAAGGCGACGGCACCGGCGGCACCGGCTCCACCGATGGCACAGAAGGCGGCGAAGTCGTCTTCGGCTGGTCCGAGACCGAGCTCACCAACACCTACGGCCAGTCCCGCGTTCGCCACACCGCTGGCGACCTCACCTGGGAAGTCCGCGGCAACAACAACTTCGACAACTTCCCGTACACGCTGCTCATCTACCCAACAGCCGGCCCCGATGCCACGGCCACGCTGCCGCAGATGAACAACGTCCCCACGGCCGATGGCGGCTACAAAGCCCCATGGCTCGAATCGTCCAACTACGATGGTTCAGGCCTCAACTTCACCGACATCTTCTACATCAAAACGCTCGGCCACTTGAACTTCAACGTTCTCGAAGGCTCCACCGGCAACTCATACATGTTCGCCGGCATGACGCGTCTCTACGAGATCCGCGACACCGACCTCGAAGCCATCGATTTCTCAAGCGCGCTCAGCTTCAGCCACATGTTCGACGGCTGCACCAACCTTTGGAAGGTGAACATCAAGAACCTCACCGCATCAGGCACGATCTCCTACGAGAACCCGGTACCTGAAGGCGGCGCCAACAACACGATCCGCAGCGGCGCAAACAGCGAAGCAGCAACCGCCAACGACGCCGGCAACACCGGCATCACTCCGCGCGATGGCGCAACCCCGAACGTTAACCTGTCATATATGTTCTACGGCTGTCGCGAACTTCGCGATGTCAGCTTCACGGCCACGCCCGGCGTTCCCATCGGATCTGCATCCGACATGCGCTACATGTTCGCAGGCTGCACCAACCTCGGATGCGCCGGCAACAACTCCGCCATCCCGGTCAACCTGCGCGGCATCGGCACTGCTGCCGTCAACGGCGACTGGACCGACTTCGGCGCCGAGAACACCTACATGGCGCACATGTTCGACAACTGCAACTACCTCATCGGCACATCCCAAACAAACGCCACCCGTGGCGCACTCACAGTCCAGATCGGCTACGGCTGGCAGAAGGTGCTGAACGGCTTCATCTGGAACCGCGACGTCATCGATGGCCCAGCCCAGTACGTCCTGGCGGTCGACATCGATGTCTACGGCGGCCCGACCAACGCTGAATACGTCATGCGCTGCCCGAACACCGAGGTCAACGGCACAACGTATCGCTATTCGAACAACATCAACCTGTGCGACCACCCGGCATACCAGAACCTGAACCTCTGGAACTTGCGCCAGTACTTCATCTACCCGACAGCCCTCGAGGAATCGCTCGGCACGGTGGGTGAACAGTACGGCGCCATCATCTCCGGTGGATGGGCAGGACACTCGGGCGATAACAACCCGTCCGGCAGCGTGCTCTACACCATCCGCAAGCCCAACAACTCGGATGTCTACACGCTGTGCATCTATCCGGAACAGAACGCATCGGCAGCCGAGCGCGGCCTGCTCCACAACTTCGACAACAACAACTGCATCGCTCCATGGCGTGGCGGTTACGGCGCACTGGTAACGCAAGTCGTTATCTACCCGGGCGTTGTGGCCAACTCCAACATGGAATCGCTCTTCGAAGGTATGACGAATCTCCAGAGTGTCGACCTCTCGAACCTGCAGGTGTCACCATACAAATACACCAACCCATCGGAAGAGCAGTCGTTCAACATGTACCGCATGTTCGCCGACTGCCCCAAGCTCACCACGGTCAACCTTTCCAACGCCAGCTCCGACAGCGTGCGCATCGGCTCGAACTGGAACGCCCGCAGCGTATCCAACGCTAGCCAGATGTTCTCTGGCTGCACCGGCCTTACCACGGTCAACATCTCCAACTTCGCAACGCACGACGTGCTCTCGCAAGGCGCCAACCTCTCCAACATGTTCGCCAACTGCGGCAACATCACGCGTGTAACGCTCAACAACGTGGGCACCGCGCTCGGCGCCGACCTTAACCACATGTTCTACAAGACCTATACAAAGGCTCCGCAGCTCGTAACCGATTGGTTCAACCGCAACGATTACATGACATACGGTGTCTCTCTCACCAATGTCGGTACGGGTGAACGCGCCGACCTGTCATATATGTTCGCGGAATCGCCCTACCTGCGCGGCATTCACACCATGAACAACGTCGGCTCCAACACGTTCGCCGATCTGAACCACATGTTCGCTGACTGCGTATCGCTTCGCGAAGCGGGCAACATCAACACCATCACCAACTTCGGATCCGGCCAGAACGCCAACCTCCAGTATGCGTTCTCCGGCGTGCTCACCGATGACACCTATCGCCCGCCCGATAACCACAACTACTATCCGGGCTTCCGCTTCCGCGATATGGGCACCGGCGGCAATGCCGATCTGTCCCACATGTTCGAAGGCTCGTTCACCTACAAGAACGGTGGCGGGGTGAACTACAACGACATGCCCGTGGTCATCCAAACATCCAACATCGCCGGATCTGTCGGCGTGGCCGATATGGCTCACATGTTCGACGGCTGTACGCGCCTGACTCAGGCCGAGCTCACCGCATTCACCGGCATGACCGATACCGTGGTCAGCTCCCCCAGGTCCATGGAAGCCATGTTCCAGGGTTGCTCCATGCTGCGTACGGTGGTTCGTAACTCCACCGAAGGAACTCTGAACGCACGCACCTACGAAGTGCGCTTCAACACCGCGTTCGACACCTCGAACGTCACATCCATGAACTACATGTTCGCAAACTGCACAGGCCTGACTTCGGTTGCCCTGGCAGATGCCGTTCAAAACCCTGGCGTTACCCTGCAAGGCATGTTCGCCATGCCCGATCCCAAGCAGGCAGGCAATGCAACATCCGCACTTTCCGCGGTCATGCTCAACTCGGTGAATGCACCGGCACAGTCCGCGGGCGATATGCGCTACATGTTCCAGAACTGCGCTAATCTTGGCATGGTCGACCTGACAGGTGTGGGCTCCTCGCTCATCCACGGCAACGCAACATCCTATGGTCAGCAGAACACCTTCATGTTCAAGATGTTCGACGGCTGCTCCAATATCGTCACGCCCAATGGCGAAGCGTCCTCGCGCGCATCGACCATCCGCCTTTCCGAAGACTTCACCAAAGTGCTCAACGGCTTCTTCTGGAATCGCACCAGCGCAACATCAACGCCCGACTACGTCATGGCGGCCAACACTACGGTCAATGTGCCCGTAGGCCCCAACACCATCGAGAACCTCATGGCATGCCCGAACATCTCCATCGGTGCGGGCGCCAATAACCAATACAAGTTCACCGGAACCATCCAGTTGTCCGGCGAACTTGCATTGCAATACGCCGAGGTCTGGATCTTCCGCGGCTACGTCGGATCGCTCAATTACTCGCAGCTTTCCAACGTGTTCGGCGATGTCGGCGCCAACTACGGCAGCATCATCTACGCAGGCGGCTATATCGGCGATCACAACATCGACAACGGCCACCGCGTTATCTGGTGCATCCGTGAAGGCGGCAACTCCTCCGACCCGAAGCGTACGCTGCTCATCTACCCGAACCCGTCCAACATCTACGAGGACGGCACACCCACACCCGAGCTCATGCGTTCCTTCGGCATCGGTGAAGACGAAGCCGCACCATGGACAAGCCTTACTACCACCGGCGGCGTGGGCTACTCCACAACCTTCCAGCGCGTGCGCGTCTACGACAACGTTGTTGCCGGCCAAAGCCTGGCGGGCATGTTCTACGGCTGCTCCGAGCTGACCAACGTCAACCTGACCAACCTTACGGTGCGCAACACCACAACATCCATGTACGAGATGTTCTACGGCTGCCCGCATCTTACCCAGGTGGCACAGCGCACAGCCGATACCACCGAGAACACCAACTGGAACGCCGAATCTGAAAAGGGCGTGATCTTCCCAACGGGTGAACGCTTCAACACCGATGGCGTAACAACATATGTCAGCATGTTCAACGGTTGTACCGACCTTATCAACGTGAACATCGGCAGCTTCGCGAACCGCAGCGAAGGCACCGACCTTACCTCCATGTTCGAAAACTGCCCGAACCTGCAATCGGTTCAGCTGACCAACATGGCGAACGGCAACGATACCAAGCTCACCCGCATGTTCGCCAACTCCATGCAGGCAGGCCCTGTCGATAACAACAACCGCTTCGTCACCATATCCGATATGGGCAACGGCGCCCGTACCGATATGACCGAGATGTTCTTGAACGCTGTCTATCCGCAGCGCCTGCAGATTACCAACGTGGGCACCGGTGCCAGCGCCAACATGACATCCATGTTCGAAGGCGCCAACTCGCTCATGCAGGTAACGCTCAACAACGTGGGCACCGGCAGCGCCGCGCATCTCGACCGTATGTTCGCGGGCGTGGCCACCGCCACGTCACCCGGCGCAGCGCTCATGCCCGGCTACTACGAGGCAACCTATGCTCTCACCAACGTGGGCAACAACGGCGCGTACCTCGATTCGATGTTCGAAGGCTCCTTCACGCACGATAACCTCAACCGCCCCGATCGTGTTACCACCTCGGGCGCACACGTGCAGTGGCTCAACAATTCAGGGGTGAACAACCGCGCGCTTTCAATGGCCGATATGTTCAACGGCTGCAAGTACATGAACGAAGCCGACCTGTCCGGCATCGCGCCGGCGGCATTCACCATGGTGCGCATGTTCCGCGGCTGCGAATCCATCCAGACCGTGGTGCATTCGGCCGGACTCACATTCCGCAACATCCATCTGCCCGTCGACTGGGATACCTCCTACGTCAACAACTATCAGGGCGCATTCGCCGACATGACGCAGCTGAAGACGGTCATACTGACCGGCCTGTGCTCGGCGCAGGACATCAACATGTCCTACATGTTCCAGGACGATGAAGCGCTCGAAACGGTAAGCCTCAAGCCCTTCACCCGTGAAGAGATCATCGACGGCCGTCCGGTCGAAGTCGCCATCGATCCGGGCACCGCGCAGGATATGCGCTTCATGTTCGCAGGTTGCCCGAAGCTCGTTTCGCTCGATCTTACGGGCATTGGCACCTCCGGCGTGTATGGCACGTTCTCCTCTTATGGTGAATCCGAGTCCTACATGTACGGCATATTCGATAACCGCACATCCGATGGCACCGCCATTGCGAATTCGAACATCGTATCGCTGGACGGCAAAGCGGCCGATGGCACGCCCACCGTCACCATCAAGATCGGCAAGGACTTCACGAAAATCCTTAACGGCTTCTTCTGGAACCGTGGCGCGTCCACCGTGGCTCCTACATACGTTATGTCAAGCAACGTCAACGTGCAGGTCACCGGCGGCCCCACCAACATCCAGAACCTCATGCGCCGCCCGTTCGCACAACTTTCTGGCGTAACCTATTCGTTCCAGGGCAAGATCCAGTTCATGGATCAGTACGCTCTGCTGAACTCCGGCGTGTGGATCACGCGTGAATATGCGTCCGCAAACGAAAGCCGCGGCACGCAGTCCACGCTCGATTACTCGTTGCTCACAGAAGTGTTCGGCACCTACGGCGCGCCCGACTACGGCGATGTGTACGCTGGCGGCTACGTGGGCGATCCCGAGCTCGATGGCGTTAACGGCCGCTCCGTCCTTTGGTGCATCCGTCGCAGCCCCAGCATCAACAACAATGCGGGCACGCTGCTCATCTACCCGAACGACATCGAATTCGCGAATGAATTCGCCGACAAGACCATGGTTCCGTATCTGAAGTCCTTCACCGGCTACGGCAATGCGGCTCCGTGGTCAAGCGAAGCCTCCACCGATTCGCAGGCATTCGCCGACCTCTACGCCAAGGCTCGCGTGTTCCAAAGCGAAACCGATGTGCGCATCCAAGCTGGCGCATCCATGGTGTCCATGTTCCAAGGCGCCACCAAGCTGACCGGTGCCGACCTGACCGCGCTCGAGGTAACAAACAACACCACATCCATGGTGTCTATGTTCCAGGGCTGCGTTTCGCTTGATGGCACGCTGTCCAACGAATACGAGACGCAATACAGAACCATCATGGATATCCCCACGGGCATCCGTTTGAACAAGGATTGGAACACCGATAACGTGCGCGAGGCCGCCAACTTCGCCAACGGCTGCTACACATCGCCTGCCGATGGCACCGAAGCCGGCCTTATCGGCATCAACCTGAACAACTTCTGGCCAAACGCTGTGGATGCATCCAATGCGTTCGCTGATTGCCGCCGTGTGAAGACGGTGCGCATCTCCAACATGGGCAACGCCGCAGCTGGTCAGACGACCGATCTGTCCAACATGCTCATGCGCGTGGGTTCGGCCGATTCCATCAAGAACAACGATATCGGCGTCTATGTGAAAGATGCCGACAGCCACCTGAATACCTACATCGACCTCACAAACGTGGGCAACACGCCTAACGCCAACATGTCCTACATGGCCGACGGCGCCAAGTACATCCGCCAGCTGAACATCAGTAACGTGGGCAGTGTGTCCGATGTCAACATGCAGTTCGCTTTCAATGGCACTTCCGCCCTTATGGAAGTCAATATGAACAATGTGGGCACCGGCTATGCGGCAAACCTCCGCTACTTGCTGGCTGAATCCGGCATCACGCAGGCCGACCTCATCCCAACGCTCAATGGTAATCCCTATAACACCGTCATCTACAACCTCAACGGTGTGGGCACGGGCAACCAGGGTACGCCCAACGCCAACAAGACCAATCTCGAAGCCTTCATGATGGGCTCGTTCAGCGCTGCTAACACCACCACTACCGATGGCGTTACAACCATTACACCGCTGGTTCAGGCGACCGTGTACTTCAATACCGTGCCGGCCTCCGGTTACGTGAAGGACGCATCAGGTGCCGAGCGCCCGTATCGCTATCGCACGCTTTCGGGTGACGCCGTCACCTACGGCAAGGCCAGCAACGCCATATCCATGTTCTCCGGCTGCACCGGCCTCGTGCGCGCCGACCTGCAGGGCATGCCCAACGTGGCAGGCAGCTGGGGCTCCGCGTTCACAGGCTGCACATCCATCACCGAGATCCGCCAAGCCGGCGACAACACCAACGACCGTCCCGGCCGCGCCGGCGCCATCACCCTGCCGGTAGCCGAGCCCTCCAACTTCGCCGAGACCTCCTCGGTGCGCGGCTGGCTGTCCGGCTGCACGGGCATCAAGACGTTCTCGATCCTGGACATCGTGCCCAACCCAGCCCAGAACCTGGATATGTCATCGATGTTTGCGGGTTGCACGAACATAGAAAAGA
>CAYXZC010000019.1:0-29420 GCA_964469815.1 uncultured Eggerthellaceae bacterium
CGAAACCGTCCGAGGAGTAGGCTACCTCATCAGAGGATAGGCGTATTGAAGGGTGAAGAATGCTTGAAAGAATGCGCTCGTCAAAGCGGCTTTCCACTACGTTGTTCTCGACCATCCTGACCTATTCGATCATCCTGGTCATTTGCTTTGCCACCATTTTCTCTGCATCGTTTTATTTCTCCCATGAAAGAAACGAAGAGGATCGACTGCTTGATATCGCTCGCAGCGCTTCTGCCATCATGGATACCGGAAGCGAAGAGGGCGATATGCGCATGTTGGATGAGCAGTTCGAAAGCGGGATACGCTATACGGTAATAGCTCCCGATGGCTCTGTCATCTTCGATTCTGCTGATTCTAAAGGGCGACCCGATCCGGGATCGTCCGATGCTGTTCAAGAGAATAGGGTCATAGACCATCCCGATCATTCTGACAGACCCGAGGTTCAGCTCGCCCTTGAAAAGGGGGCGGCATCTGTGGTGAGGCATTCGACAACGCTTGGCGAAGACACTGTTTATGCCGCTATCGTTCTGGATTCAGGGCACATACTTAGACTATCAGAGCAGAGAAGTTCGTTCTTATCGGTGCTTGGCACTCTCATGCCGTCGTTTGGATTGGCTCTTCTTGTGGTCGTGGTGCTCGGTATTGGTGTGTCAAGGCTGCTCACGCGCAAGATCGTATCGCCTTTGACCAACATCGATGCAGCGCATCCTCTTGAGAGCAGTACGTATTCGGAGATGGAGCCTTTGCTGTATCGCATCCATGATCAGCAGCAGCAGCTAATAGAGCAGAATCGCGAGCTTGATAGAGCAGAGAACCTCCGCAAGGAATTCTCAGCGAATGTTACACATGAGATGAAGACACCGCTGCAGGTAATATCCGGCTATTCTGAGCTTTTGGCAAAGGGCTCGATCCCGCCTGAAGATGTGCAGAGATTCTCGAAGATCATACAGGAAGAATCGTCCAACATGGCCAATTTGATAGATGATATCCTGACCCTTTCGCGTCTTGACGATTCCGTGCTGGAAAATGCCGGTAAGGAAGGACTGGATATTTTCGAGCTCGCGAAGGACGCTGTTCTCAGGTTGTCCCCCTTGGCGGAGAAGCATAACGTAAAGGCAAGGGTCTTGGGATCGAGCATGATGATCACGGGAAATAAAGGGTTGATCGATCAGCTCATCACCAATTTGGTCTCCAATGCTATCAAATACAGCGAGCCGGGAAGGGATGTTGTCGTCAGCGTTGGGAAAAGGGTCATCTCGTTGGATGGGGAAGAGGATCCCGAGGTATACATAAAAGTACGAGATGAAGGATGTGGGATTCCCGAAGAGGATCAAGATAAGGTATTCGAGCGGTTCTATCGGGTTGATAAGAGCAGGACGAAGGAAAGCGGAGGAACCGGATTGGGTTTGGCCATAGCCAAGCATGCTGCCGAGTTCCATGGCGCAACGATCAGCGTGGATAGCGCGCCCGGTAAAGGATCTGTCTTCACGGTTCATTTCCCGATGAGAGCGGATATTTGATACGAGTAGACAACCGAAACATTACAGGCCGGCAGCAAACTTCCGGTCAATATGGATAGAGCATTTCTTATGAGTACTATGCACCTATGTTAGTAAAAGAGGTGCATCATGAATAAAACGAGGAAACTGTTCATAGTCGTTCTTTCGATCGTTTTCACCGTAGCGCTTTGCATTCCCACGGTGTCATTCGCTAATTCAGGGACGTTTCAAAGCATTTCATCTTCAACGAGCGCCGGGGAAGCCCGCGACATCATAGAGCCTTCGCCTGTTCAGCCTGTCGATCCGGATCCCGAGACCGTACAGACCGGCAACGAGGATGCCTCGGAGCCTTCACAATCGGGGACGCAGGAAGCAGGGGATGCCTCGATCATCACGCGGGCGACCGACTGCACAGCTACGATCAAATATTATGAGAACGTTACCTATGAGGAGCCGGGCGTTCCTCCTGGCGAGGGGAATCGCTATCTGCTTGGAACCCGAACCATCACCGGGCTTACCGAAGGCGATGTTCTCGATGCATGGGATTATGTCATCGACCTTGAAGGTTTTTTCTTCTTCGATGGTTGGCCTGCAAAGCTCACCATCAGTTCCGATCCGGATAAGAACGTGATGGAGCTCTTCTACTTCCGCCTTTGGGATAGCTCATACACGGTCAATTACTACCTGATGGAGGGTGCGGATCTTACGGCCGATAATTGGGGAGATGCCCTTGCCCCTGAAGACGTGAAGTTCACGAAGTTCGCCACAGAAACGGTCGAGAACCAGCCATTCGGTGCTCTTGTTGAGGGAGATGCCTATGAGTACCAGATCGATGGGGCTTATGCGATCGATGCCTATCCAGCTGAGATCCGAGTTGGAACCGATGCGGATAACAACACCATAAATGTGCTCTACGTTGCAGAGGCGGCTACTCTTCCTGATGCTGTTGAGGTTCCCGATGATGCTACCGCGCCCGATGTGGATAAGCCTTCGGGTGATACCGGTTCCGGTTCGGGAAACGGCTCTCTTGGAGAATCGATCATTCAGCGTCCTTCAGGTTCGGTAACAGTACCGGGTGACCAAACGTTCAGCAAGGATGATCTCATCGCGATCCTGCCTGATCAGATGACCAAAGAGGAAGTTGCTGAGCTGTTCGAAGATTTCATCGATGCGCAGAGATCCTCAAGCGATGTGGAGATAACCGATGATATGGCGGCGAACGTTGTCGATCCGCATGTCGCCAAGGAGCTCATCGCTGCATACAACACTGGACTGGAGCATGGCAAGGCGGTTGGCGCTGATCGTGCGTATACGCTGATCGATCATGTTGTCTGCATCATCATCATGATCGTGCTGCTAATCCTTGCGATCGTATTCCTATGCCTGTACCTTCACGAACGCAAGATTCGCCGGGATCTCGAGAAGCAGATGGAACAACCTATCGAAACATCGGCAACATGATCGTTGATTGATCTCCGGTTGTCGCTACTTTACCATTCGTTCGGGGATCAAACCTTGGCGATAGGCGCGGATTAACTCTGTAAGATCATCCACACGCTGCTGGAGCCGGGCGCCAGTATCGGTATCGGCAACGAGCGTGCGCTCTTCAACCGTTTCCACCACACGACGTGAAGAATGGATATCCGATTCGTTCTCAACAGCGTACTTTGCCGACTCGAGCGGCTCATGGGCGGCAAGCACGAATCCGTAGGAGTTCGAGATAAGTGTGTAGCCTGCGATCCCGGTCGTCGGTTGGTAGGCTTTCGAGAATCCGCCATCTATGGTCAATACTCGGCCATCGCATTTCACGGGGTCTTCGCCATCCTTCGCCTTCACGGGCACATGCCCGCAGATGATATGCGACACCTTTGGATCAAGGCCGAACTCTTCGAAGACCTTGTCCATGGCTGCCGGATCGTGCTGCAAGGTATAGAATGCGTTCTTCACTTCCTTGCGCGCTTCCTTTTCAGCTATAAGATACAACTCGAATGTTGCCATCTTGCTCTTAGCGAAGAGCGGGGATGCCGGAGATAGCCAGAGCCACCACATCAGATCGCGGCCGCGTTTGCGCTCGTCCTCGTCCTCGCTGAAGAACCCTTCGCGCACGTAACGCTCCAGCACATCATAGAGTTCGCGTCCACTGTATCTATTGCCGAACACATTCGCCTCTTTGAACGTCCCATCGTCATTCAAGGGGACGCAAGCGTGGAACAGCAGGTTGTTGTTGTAGATCTTGTACAGGCTTCCCACTTCAAGGAACAGCTTCATATGCCGTTGAAGCTTTTCACTTCCCTTGAACGCCTGTTCAAGACGAGTCATCACCGATTCCTCTTCCGGGGTCAAGCGATATGGGTCGTTCCAATCGATGGTCGGGAACACCTTGTCCGTCAGCTCGTACTCGATGCCATCAACGACCACGGTTCCCTTTTCAGGATCGATCCTGTGGAGCAGCTTGCGATCATCGAGCTCGAATTCAGGGTATTCGTCGATGAGTTGGCCTTCTACCTTGAATTGGATGATGGCCATGGCCTTTTGGATCTTCACGCTCACTTCTTGCTGGCGCTCCGATATGTCAGGGTTGCCTTTCAGTCCGAAGGCGACGCACGGATCATCGGCATAGGCGCGCATGGCAAACGATGCCAGCGGCAACGTGTTTATCCCATAGGCATCTTCCAAGATGGACAGGTTGCCGTAACGGGCGCAGTTGCGAACCACGTGCGCGATGCAACCGCGCTGGCCCAGAGAGGCGCCCATCCATACGATGTCGTGGTTTCCCCACTGGATGTCCAAGCAATGGTAGTTCGAGAGTGTGTCCATGATGGCATCGGGCGCAGGCCCTCTGTCATACACATCTCCCACGATATGAAGATGATCGAGCGAAAAACGCTGGACAAGATGACACAGCGCTTCGATGAACGCCGGCCCACGTCCTATGTTGATGGCTGAATCGATGATCGCGCGGTGGTATCGTTCGCGATCCACGGCATGGTTATTCTCGGTCATCAGCTCATCGATGGCGTATGCGAACTCATCGGGCATAGCCTTTCGAACCTTTGAACGGGTGTATTTTCCGGATGCCTGTTTGCACAGCTTCACGAGCCTTTCGATCGTGGTTCGCATCCATTCATCTTGTTGCTCTTTGGACTCTATCGCAGGGAAGATCATTGCCATCTTCTCGTGGGGATAGTATGCCAGAGTGGCGAGCTCGTTCTTCTCTTTGGTGGAAAGCGTGTCTCCGAATGCGTCATCGATCTTGAGGCGTATCGACCCTGAACCATTCTTCAGGATGTGGGAGAATGCATCGTGTTCGCCGTGGATATCTGATGCGAAGATCTCGGTACCCTTTGGAAGGTTGAGAACTGCGCTCAGATTGATGATCTCCGCTGAGGCATCGGCGATGGTCGGATAGCTCTTCGATAGAAGTTCGAGATAACGCAGATCGCTTGTTTGCATGGCAGGCTCCTGTGCTCGAAGGATTCTTTGTTGGTTATTGTAGCAGGGTCTTTGTATGACAGAGCATGGGTTAATGCTGATCGTCCACAGCAGTATCTCGAAACCGCTCGCGCGCAATATCGTTCAAAGAGAACCTGTGCGAAAGCGAAGAGGGGTAAAATCCAACCCACTGACAATCGCCATTGCATTGGGCTAAGTGAACGGAATTACGAACATGGCTGATACGAATCCGACATCGACAAGCAGCGATCAGGGCACGATCCAAAACGCATCCGATGCCGCTGCTCATGATCCAAGCCGAAAGCCGCGTGAGCATTTTGCATCGCGCTTAGGATTCATCCTCATCAGTGCGGGATGCGCGATCGGGCTTGGCAACGTTTGGCGCTTTCCCTACATCGCCGGCGAATACGGTGGGGCAGCCTTCATCCTTCTGTACCTTATCTTTCTGGTCATCCTCGGTTTGCCCGTTATGGTGATGGAGTTCGCGGTCGGACGCGCGAGCCAGCGCAGTTGCGCCCGTGCTTTCGAGCGCTTGCAGCCCTCCGGGCGATGGAACTGGTTCAGCTGGTGGTCGTATATCGGATGCATGATCCTCATGATGTTCTATACGGTCGTTTGCGGATGGATGCTCGCCTATACCGCCAAGATGGCAACGGGTGCCTTTGTGGGTCAGAGCGTTGAAGGTGTAGCGAACGTGTTCGGTGCGATGCTGGCCGATCCGACCGAGCTCATCGGTTGGATGCTCGCTGTCATCGTGATCGGTTTTCTGGTTTGCAGCTTGGGACTTCAAAAGGGCGTCGAGCGCATCACCAAGGTGATGATGGTGTGCCTTTTGCTCGTTATGGTGGCACTCGTGTTTCGCTCGGTAACGTTGCCAGGGGCGATGGACGGCCTTGAGTTCTACCTCATCCCGGATTTCGGAAAGATGTTCGATGGCGGTATAGGGCATTTCGGCGAAGTGGTCTATGCGGCAATGGGTCAAGCTTTCTTCACCTTGTCGTTAGGCATCGGTGCCATGGAGGTATTCGGCAGCCGCATCGGGGATGAGCATGCGTTAACAGGCGAGGCGCTTCGCATCTGCGGGCTGGATACAGTGGTGGCCATAGTGGCAGGACTCATAATCTTTCCGGCGTGCTTTGCTTTTGCGGTCGCTCCCGACCAGGGTCCTGCGCTCGTGTTCGTCACGCTTCCGAACGTTTTCGAGCAGATGCCCTTGGGTCAGCTCTGGGGGACGCTGTTCTTCGTGTTCATGAGCTTCGCTGCTCTATCCACGATCATCGCTGTTTTCGAATGCCTGATCACGTTCACTATGGAGAAATGGGGAGTCACACGCAGTCAAGCCATTGCGCGAACGGCGGTTCTCGTAACGGTGCTATCCATCCCGTGCGCGCTCGGATTCAATATTTGGTCGGGCATCACGATTCCGGGGATCGGAGATATCCAGTCGATCGAGGACTTCATCGTCTCGAACAATCTGCTCCCGTTGGGAAGCTTGCTGTACGTTATCTTCTGTGTGACGAAGAGCGGATGGGGTTGGGATAACTTCCTCAAGGCTGCAGATGATGGAGAGGGAATGAAGTTCCCGCGCTGGTCAAGGCTTTGGCTTACGTTCGGGCTGCCCATCTTGATCGGCATCATCTTCGTGATGGGTTACGTTCCCAAGTTCGCCCTTTGGCTGGGTCTATAGGGCAAATCGCTCTTCTGCCCAGTCTTCCAATTCGAGGCTTGAAACGCGCTTGAACTCGCGTACGTTGTGTGTAACGAGAACAGCGTTGTTAGCGATAGTTGTAGCCGCGATCAACGTGTCGTTGGGTCCTATCTTGTTGCCTTCTGACTCCAGTTGGGATCGAACCTTCGCATAAGCAACTGCACACTTGCTGTCGAATGGAACAAGCTGAAAGGGCGAAAGGAAGCGTTCGAGCATCAAGAGGTTCTTCTTTGGATGATCGCTCTTCAGAGCACCTGTTCTAAGCTCTGCTTCTACTATGCATGGTATGCCAAAAAGCTGCGGATCGGAGTTGCTCATCAGCTTGAATGCGATGGGGAGGTTGCCGCGCATGAGTTCTATGCAGATATCGGAATCTAGAAGATACATCGTGCCTCCTATTTCGAAAAGCTCGGAAGCGAACCATCCAATGCACTATCGATCTCTTCAGGAACCGTGAAACTGTCATCTTTCAGACATCCATATACATTGTTCCAATAACCCTCCGGCCAGGAACTTGAAGCATTCCGGCTGATCAATCGCGACACATATTTCGAGATGGATATCTGTTCCTTCTCAACATCGGAACGCAATAGCTCCATGGTCTTATCGTTCAAATATAAGGAAAGTTGAGGCATGATCATCTCCTAACAAATATATTATATAGTATAACATAATCTATTCTTTTTTTATTTAGCGAAAGGTTGTGGGTCACTTAACAGCAACAGAATATCGAATATACCCTGTCAATACCCTAGCTTTACCCTGTCATTTGCCTGTCAGTTTGAGCATTGACGAAATGGAGAAAAGCGTCAACTTGATAAAAACGCAAACCTCTGAACTGGCATCTTTTTAAGGAAAAATTCAGAATAGGAAAAAGATGCCGTTCCAGACCCGTTTTTGAGCCGAAAATAACTCGTTTTCAAATGGTAAACTCCGTAATAAGTTCACATAGCAGATGGGGTATTTGTGCCGAGTTTCCATCTGGAGGAGTCGTTAGCGGACTCCAAAGATCTATCAATTGGGTTCTACTGAAACAGGATCGATTGGGCTCGATCAAGGGGAGAAGAAAATGAGGAGAAGATTCGACAAACTTGTGGCGAGCTTTTTAGCTGTGGTGCTGTGCGTTGCATTCGTGCCACTGATCGCTATCGCTCAGAATCCTTCTGAGGATCTGACCGATGCCGGGCTTGTCACAACAACTGAATCATCAACTGATTCGGCTGTTGCTACGCCGGCAGAGACGCCGGAAAACACCACGGGGGAGGAGTCTTCTGAAATAACCGAGCCGCCCGCGGTGGAAACTCCAACGGATGAAACAACCGTTGAAGAGGAAACCACCGAGGAGAGCGGGATAAACGCTCTTTTAGACGAGCCTGAAGAAGAGCCCGTCGTTGAGCCTCAGGATGAATTTACGATCGCATCGATCGGCTCTACTGAGTACGCAACCCTCCAAGAAGCGATCGATGCTGCCAATGATGGCGACACCATCACAATGTGGTTGGATTCGGCACAAAATCTGACCATTTCGAATAAAAAGAATCTTACTTTAGATCTCAATGGTCACACGATCACCAAGACGCATAACTTTAGTGATACGGGCACTGCATCGGTCATCACGATCAACAGTTCCAATGTTGTTTTTAAAGGAAATGGTGCGATAACAGGCTCGCGTTCAACTCTTTCCACCGTTTCAACATCTACGATCAATGGAGTTGAGACCACGCGAGTTGATAATAATTATGTGGTTAACACCAATAAGAAATATCGTGTTGTTACTGCAAACAATTCAGACATAGTTTTTGATGGGCCAAATGTTACCAGTCCTGTATATACATCTTATGGGTTAGTTGAATCATTGGATCCAAACTATGGGAATGTTCTTTATGTTCGAGATGGCAGCCTGACGATAAAGGGCGGAAAGTTTGAAGGCGGAACGACCGGTACAGGCACCAGTGGAACGACAAGAGGCACTCTATATGGTGCAACAGTTGCCGTATATCAAGGTGGTTTCAATATGACCGGTGGCATGATAACAGGCCCTGGAATCTATCGTAGCAACGGACAAGGCGGATCCTTGTATGTCGCTGGTAAGACAGATGAATCCTCAGTCGTTAAGATCACTGGTGGCGTGATCGATAATACAAAAAAGGGCAAGAAAGCGTCATATGGCGGAAATATTGCGCTTTCTAATTGCAATGCCGAGATCGGTGGAGACGTTCAGATAAAGAACGGATATGCCTCCAATGGTGGCAACGTTTATATGTCAAATGGATCTTTGAAGGTAACGGGTGGCACTATAGCTGCGGGTACTGCAACTCAAAAAGGCGGCGGCATCTACGTTGCCGGAAAATATCAGAAGTATGTTTCCACCGAGATTGCTGGTGGCGTCATTTCTGGCAATTCTGTGACCTCAATAGCCTCTGGCAACGGTGGCGGTGGCGTGTACGTAAACTATGCATCGTTTGATATGACCGGCGGATCGATTGAGGGTAACACGACCAAATCGCCTAATGGTGCAGGTGCTTATTTGAATATCGTTGAAAAGGCGAATTTTGCCGGAGGTGTCATCTCTGGCAATACGGCTTCTGCAATCGAATCGAATGGTGGCGGAATATATGCCAAAGCAAGCTCGTATCCTCTTGATCTTGTGATCGGAAATACCATCACAGGTAATTCAGCTGGTTACGGCGCTGGTGTTTCTGTCGATAATTCCAAAGCGGTCACATTTGATCTCTCCAACGATGCTCGCGTTTACAACAATACGGCCACGAACGCATCAAACGAGATAACGGGTACTTCACGCAATAAGACAGATGAGTTGCTCTTCAAGAATGCAAAGAATGTGTCTTTTAAATTGAATGGTGAAGCGGCGAACAATTATGCTGATTACTCCTTCGAAATGGATGTGACCAAATTCACCTATAAGATAGTCGAGAACGGTGCGCAGGTTTCTTATTACTGCGATGAGGAAGAGAACATCACCAAGGAGATGTGCATCGATGCGATAGTTCTCGATCCTAACCACAATGAGAATCATCCGCAGCACTATGTTTGGAATGAGGAAGAGGGTAAGGCTTACCCTGCAACTATCGAGACTGATGCGAAGGCAGCTATCGACAAAGCACGCGAGACCGGAAAGACCCTCATCGTGTGCAGCCAGGCAGCGTTTGCCGACGGCGAGATCAGCGGGGTGACCATCGAGCGCTGTGAAGCAAACAAAACGGGAAACCTCTTCGTTTTGTCCGGCAACGTTACGATCAAGGATGCCACTATAGATGGTAAGGATATAGCCGCAGATAGTGCAATGCTGTATGCGAAATCCGGCTCGAGTATCACGATCGAATCCGGCGCAACTATCAAGAATGCGAACCGCGCTGAAACAAGTGGGAGCTATTCAGGCGGCGGAGCGCTAGAAATGGCGTATGGGCAATTCGCCAGCAATCTTGTTATCAATTCAGGTGCGGTTTTCGAGAATAATAAAATAGCTGTCGGGTACAAAGGCAATGGCGGTGCAATATGGGCCTGGCATACCAATATCACCATCAATGGTGGTGAGTTCAAGAGCAATTATGCCAAGCTCTACGGAGGTGTCCTTTTCACAGAATGGGAATCTGAGCTCTCTATTACAGGTGGTAGCTTTGATTCGAACAGCGCTGGCTCTAAGGGTGGAGCGCTTGCATTGTTCGCCGTCTATATTGAGAGCGGAGAAAAAGGGTTCCATGGAACAGTATCCACGATAACCGGGGGCTCATTTACAAATAACAAAGCGTATGAATCTCAGTATTATGCTGGTGGAGCTATTTATAACGGTCGTGGATGCAGCATGAATCTACGTAGTGCTTTGATTACAGGGAATTACAAGGATTACGGCGCTAAAGGCTTTGATGCTGCCATCTCGAATTGCAGCACCGGTTCGTTGGCAGTGTATAAATCACAAGGAGCATTGATAACCGACAATGGCTCCGGAAATGCAGATATAGCTCTAAACGGTTCTACCGGAAATACCGTTGCTACTGTCTCTGATTATGCGCTTGGTGGTGGTGATTGCAATTGGGTTGAACCGAATGGTCGCAGTTACCAGAATACAAATAAAACATTCTCGATAACCAGCCATCCTTCTGAGAAAACGATCTCTGAAGCAAGGTACAACGTTCTATTCCAAGGGAACAGCGCTACAGCCCAAGGCACTGCGATCATGAACAACGGTTCTCTCGTGATCGGTGCCGATACCAAGAATCTTGAAGTGAAGAAGCATTGGGAAGGTGTTGAAGAGACCGACCTTCCCGACTCCGTTGAGGTGCAGCTTGCTCGCTATCTCAAAGATGGCGACGGGAATAACATCAAGGACGAGAATGGTGATCCGGCATATGAGACCCTTGATAAAGACTTTAGAGACGATGCCATCAAAGAGTTGAATGCTTCGAATGGATGGACAGCTTATTGGACCGATCTTTCAGATGAGTTCGATTGGTTTGCCATTGAGAAGAAGGTTCCTGGATATGATTCAACCCTTTCAGCTCCGACCATTACCACCAACAATGGAAAAGCGGTTTCTAAGTTGGAACCACCGACAAATCTAACGGATCAAGGGGCTATCGAAGCATGGATGAACGCCAATCTGAAGGACGAGTCCGGTGAGTATATAGGTGGAATAACTTTCATTTCCTACACCCTCACCAATACATGGAACAACGAGTTGACGAACATCTCGGCTGAGAAGTTCTGGGATGATAACAACAACCAATACAACATCCGTCCGGAGTCTATCGAGCTTAAGCTTGCGATCGATGCGAATAGTAACGGTGTCGTAGACGATGAAGAGCTCGAAGCCACCTCAACGAAAACAGCCAAGATCACCCCGAACAACGAAGGCATTTGGCGTTGGGAGTTCAAAGACCTTCAGAAGTACACGAAGAAGGGCGAGGAGATCAAGTACCTCGTGAAGGAGACCCTTGTTGCAGGCTATGTGAGCGAACTTTCGCAGGTATTCGTTGCTAAGACCGACGATAGCGGCAATGTGGTCAAGGACGAGGATGGCAACACCGTCTACACGGATGCGACCACGTGGCTTGATGAAGATGCGAAAGAGTGGTCAGGCTTCAACATCACGAACAGCCTTGACTTCGCCGATGTTGCATTCACGAAGACCTATGAGGGCAATATCTACAAAGATGCCAACGGTAATGGCAATTCCACGGCGGTGTTCCGTATAACCGGCAACTTCAACGGTAAGGATTTCTATAACAACATCGTGTCGGCGAACTTCTCTGAGGCCGGAGCACAGGTTGTTGAGGTCAAGGGGCTTTTGGTCGGCGCCACCTACACCATCGAAGAGCTCAAGTTCGACGGCTCGGGTTATACAGCTTCCGGCGATCCTCAGACATTCATTCTCACGAAGGATGGTCCGCAGGTCGGCGATGCTGACATCACCATCGAATTCACCAATACTGGCGATGACGATGAAACGCCGAACACGGGCATCATCAACAGGTACAGCTTCTCGGCAGGTGGCACGGATGTCGAACAGATCCGCAACTCACAGGCAGCGTAAAGGAGGATCGGGAATATGAGCAAAGAATCAACCATACGTTCGAGCCTCGCGAAACGCGCTGGAGTCATAGCGCTTTCGGTAACGCTCGGAATGACGGCCTTCGCCGGAACCGCGTTCGCGTACTTCACGAGCAACACGCAGGCAACCGGTGGTCACACTATCCAGCTGGGCTACAGCACCGACGTGAACGAAGAGATCGTTGATGGTAACAAGCGGATCAGCATGACGAACACGGGCAACACCGATGTTATGGTTCGCATCCAGCTGTTTTACGGCACGGGCGTGAACAACAGCATCACGGTGGAAATCCCAGGTGCAGAGGGTTGGACGAACACGGGCGATACGTGGACTTATAGCGAGGTGCTGATGCCTGGTGCATCGACCACGGTCTTGCCTGTCAATGTAACCGCCAAAGAAGGCACCGACCTTTCGAGCTTCGACATCACCGTCATCGGGCAAACTAGTCCGGTTTACTATGACGAGGACGGCAACGCCGTTCCGTATCTTTGGCAAACACAGGCATCAGGCGGAGAAGTAACGCCTGTGAACCCGGATGATCAGAACTAGGAAAGGGAGGTAGAAGATGCAAAGATCAATGCAAAAGACAAGAAGCCTCTCGATCCGCACGATAGTTCTTCTGATCGTTTCGGTTTTGGCTATAACACTTTGCTTCACGGGAACCGCCCGTGCAGCGCTTGCCTATTTCAGCCCAGACTATCAGGCTGAGTTCGAGACAACGCAGCTTGAAGTGGCGCTTACCGAGAACGACAATATCGTTGAAGGTGATGGCACACTCCTTACTTGGATGGCTGATACCAATGTTGTTCCTGGCAAGGTCTATGAAGAGTCCCTTGCTGCAAAGAATGTTGGAGAATACGACCAGTACGTTCGCGTTGTCGTGAAGAAGTACTGGGCGGATGCGGATGGCAACAAGGCCACTGACATCAACCCGGCTCTGATCCAGCTCACGCAAACGGGCGACTGGATCGTTGATGAGGCGAATTCCACCGATGAGCAGATCGTTCTCTACTCCACGACCATGCTTCCTGTTGGGCAGTCGCGCGAGTTCATCTCCGAGCTCCGGATCGATCCGGCTATCGTTACGGACACTGAAGCCAGCAATGTGGGCAATAAGACGGTAACGAGTGATGATGGCACCACCAAGACCATCTACACCACAACCTATACCATCGATGGCTACAGCTTCAACATCGAAGCTGAGGTGGATGCGGTTCAGACTCACAATGCACCCGATGCTATAAAGAGCGTTTGGGGCTATGACGTTGCAGCAAGCCAGTTGAGCTAAAGGAGCAGAGGATATGAAGATGAAAAAGACATTGTTCGCTGCTCTTATGGCTTGCGTGCTGGCTATAGGCGGCGTAGGTACGGCATTCGCCGATTCAACATCTGCTAGCTGGAACGTAACCTTCAATAGCAGCAAGCAGATGGTCTCCGATTACGATCAGGACGAGATCAACAACGATATAGCACAGATGATGCCCGGCGATGATCTGACGCTGAACGTTATCGTGAAGAACGATTGCGCGAACAGCACCGAATGGTATATGACGAGCACGGTGCTTCAGACTTTGGAGGATGCGAATACCGCTTCCGGCGGTGCGTATTCCTACACTCTAAGCTTCAACGGCAACGAGCTCTACAACAGCGAGACCGTTGGTGGTGATGATTCAAAAGGCCTTCGCGAAGTGGACGATGCTACGGGCTCTTGGCTCTATCTTGCAAGCCTCGCGCCGGGTCAGAGTGGAAACGTTCAGCTTCGTTTAGCACTCGATGGCATGACTCAGGGCAACAACTACATGCGCCAAGCCGGCGGCTTGCAGATCAACTTCGCCGTTGAGGATACCGCGCAGCCCAATCGCATGATAGTTGGCGGCGATCTTCCACAAACGGGTGACCTGCTGACGGACATCCTCATGTTCGCAGTTTGTGCAGTGCTCGTAGCCCTTACAGCGCTTTCGTTCTATCGTGATCGCACGAAGGCAAAAGCTACTGCGGGCATGGCTTCTGCATCTACAGGCAAAAGAACCATCAAATATGGATTAAAGGAAAACGTCCGCAAAGGCGGTGATAGATAATGCGCATTACCAAGAAGATATTCGCCTCTGCGATGGCGGTTTGTCTGGGAGTTGTGATGGGTGCATCTCCGGCGTTCGCGGCAGATGCGCCTCTCAAGTTGGACACGCCTTACAAATACACGATAAGCATCTCGGCTGGTTCCGGAAGCTTCAACGGGCTGGATGAAACACTTGAGGTCGATAGCGGTGACGCGATCAATCTGTCGTCTTACATTGATCCTTCCAACGTTATACTTCCCGACTCAAAGTACTATGTGAAAGGGCTTCGCCTTGCAGGCCATGATTATGGCGAAGAAGCTGTTGAGACCTTGGCTTTTCCTGTGACCGAGGACGCGCAATACGTTGTGGCCTACGGCCTTGCCAAGGATCAGGTCGCATACACTGTGAACTACGTTGATGCCGCCGGAAACCAGATCGCGGATCCACAGACTTTCTACGGCAATCCGGGCGACAAGCCTGTGGTGGCCTTCCGTTATGTGGATGGATATCTGCCGACCACCTACAACATGACCGGAACGCTGAAAGCCGGCCAGGAGAATGTCTTTACATTCACGTATAACGCGGCTCCAGGCGTTGTGTATGAGACAGTGCCCGGTGTTGCGCCAGCTGCGCCCGCTGCCGTTCCGGCAGCTCCGGCAGGCGCTGCGGCTGTAGCCGATGCGGTTGCTGCGGGAGAGGTTCTAGGTGAGGATGGAACTCCGCTCGCGACACCAACCGCGATCGAGGATATCGATGATAACGAGAACCCTCTGGCATCAGGTGAAGCGCAACCCGGGTCCGAAGCATCTGCAAATGAAATGAATCCGTTCGTAGTGGCGGGTGTGGCAGTTCTGCTCGTTGTCGTCATCGGAGCAGCAGCTTTGGCTTTGCGCAAGCGCAACAAGAAAGCAAGTGCCGAAAAGTAGGGCAGAAGGCACGATTCAGGCTGATTCGATTTGTGTGAGGGCGGTCTTGATCGCCCACTACACGAATAGACCTGTAAGCCAATGTGTAGTGGGCGGTTTTAACCGCCCACATAAGGGCGTCCAAGACCATAGAAGCAAAGCCGAAGGCTTAACTATAAGATCGTCATCCTGAGCGTAGCTCGTGAATGCGAACGAAGTCGAATGGATCGCCCTCTACGCTTTGATCCGACGAAGCATTGCCTATTCAGGGACATTGCCTGTTCGCCCATCTCCTGTTCACGTCTGGTACACTGGGTAGAACCGCTTGTAAGGAGAAGACATGGCGAAACTTCATGTGATCGACCATCCGATCGTGTCGGCTAATCTTACCGCTATGCGCAGGTCTACAACGCCTTCATCTGACTTCCGTGATCATTTAAGGGTGATAACCCATTTTCTGGCTTACGAAGGCACTCGTGACCTACCGACCGAGCTAAGGGAAGTGGAAACCCCTGTCGCAACGACCATGCTCCCTACTTTCACGGATATGCCGATCTCCATCGTTTCCATCCTTCGAGCAGGGATAGGCATGGTTGACGGGATGCTCGATGTGCTTCCTGATGCCGGCGTGGGATTCATCGGCATGCAGCGCGATGAGGAAACGCTTCTTCCTACCGAGTATTACGTGAATCTTCCGGTCGACATCGCAAAAAGCAAGGTGTTCGTGGTCGATCCGATGTTGGCAACCGGCGGGAGTGCGAAAGATGCTATAGCCAAGGTGAAGGCCACCGGTGCCTGCGATATAACCATGATCTGCCTCGTATCGGCTCCGGAAGGTGTCGAAGCGATGAAGCAGGCTTATCCTGAGATCGATATCTATACCGCAGCTCTTGATGAGCACTTGAACGAGAAGGGGTATATCGTTCCAGGCTTGGGCGATGCGGGGGATAGGATATTCAATAATCTATAGACCGCCCACTTAGAGCTACGGATTCGATCCACTTTACCCTTCTAGTCGGTGGTAAACTGAAGATGTGCGTCTGAAGATTGGATCCATGCTGAATCGTAAGAAATACATCATCATCTTTGTTGTATCGATCGCTCTGGTCATCGTATCGGTCTGCATTTACATGATTCAGCTTTCCAACACGGTGAACGGCAACCTTATGACCACGGTCGATGAGATATCGCGGCATGATGTCGAATCGATCGAAGGATCGCTCGACAATTCTTACGCGCGATTGGAATCCGTGGCGAAAAGGATGCAGGTCTATGACATCGAGACCATCCAGGGAGCCCAGGAGCAGTTGAATCTCGAGGCCGCGTCATCGGCGATGTTTAATGCGGTCTATCTGCTCGACTCTGAGGGATACCTCTACAGCAGCTCCATGGTGCAGTTCGCGCCGGACGATCACTCTTATGACGAGATATTCAAAGATGGACGCCAGCATTTCGTGATGCTCTACGATGATGCGAACGGTAAGCTCGAAACCACAAGAGAATCCCTTATATATGGCATCCGTCTCGATGATATGAAGATCGGCGGTAAGACCTTCATCGCCATGATAGGCAGGAGCGACCTTTCCATAATCAGCGATCAGCTGCTCATCGAGAGCTTTGATTCGCAAGGCGTATCGAGCGTGGTCAACGATAAAGGCTACTACATCGTAAGCGCTTCTCCTGCTACGGATCTTGCAGGACGCAATAACTTCTACGATATGCTCGAAGCCGGCTCTCTTGATGATGGCGTTACGATCGATGACATACATCGCAACATATCTGAGGGCAAGAGCTTCGTTGTTGGGTGCGTTACAGGCGATGGCGAGCGGCTCGTATTGAGCTTCGCGCCGGTGGAGGGTACAAGCTGGTCCTTCATAATGGCTGTGCCGAAATCGGTGTTCGATCAGCGTTTCGCCCCTTTCATCACGATGACTGTATGCATGCTCATAGCTTTGGTGCTGGTGCTGATAATCATGATGATAGTGATCTACAACTTCATGAAGAAGTCCGTGCAGGCGAATGCCGAGGCAGCGGCAAGGGCGGAATTCCTCTCGAATATGAGCCACGAGATCCGAACGCCTTTGAACGGGATCATCGGACTCAATCATCTGATGGAGAACAACCTTGACGATAAGGCGGCGATGCGCGGGTACATGCAAAAGCTCGGCAATGCTGCGAAGTACCTGCTCTCTCTTGTGAACGACATCTTAGATGTGTCCAAACTTCAGGCGGGCAAGGTCGAACTTGCTGAGGAGCCTTTCGATCTTCGTGTTGCGATCGACAACGTCTGCGGAATGCAGCGAGAGCCTATGCTCGAGAAGCACATCCACTTCGAGGTGGAGGCCGACAGCCTCTCGTACCCTTATCTCATAGGCGATGAGGTTCGCATAAGCCAAGTGCTAATGAACATACTGTCCAATGCGGTGAAGTTCACGCCTGTCGATGGCTCTATCAAGATAACCACCGGACAGCTGCTAACGGTCTCGACGGGTATGGTCACCACAACTATCTCCATTGCAGACACCGGATGCGGAATGACACCCGAGTTCTGCGATCATATCTTCGATGCCTTCACGCAGGAGCGCAACAAGATATCGAGCAGTCAAAAAGGCACAGGGCTTGGAATGGCCATCAGCAATATGCTCGTTGCCCAGATGGGCGGCCAGCTTTCTGTGGAATCTGAATTGGGAAAAGGATCGCGCTTCACTGTGGTCGTATCGATGCCGCTGGACCATTCCAAGATCGCATCCGTTCCCGAGAAAGTATCGAATGCGACCCCGTTGCCTTCCGAGAGGATCACATTCGGTGCAAGCAAGTATCAAAGCGAAGATGAGGCCGGCGCAGAGAAGACCGCCCCCGCGACCGCAAGCAAAGGTTTGCAAGACTCTGCTGATGATGCAGCGGACGTGGCGATAAAGCTTCTCATAGCAGAGGATAACGAGCTCAATGCCGAGATAATCGTCTCGATCCTTGAAAAGCAAGGGTATGAAACGGTGCTTGCAGTCAATGGTGAAGAGACGGTTCGCTTCTTCAAGGAATCATCTGAGGGGGAGTTTGCGGCAATACTGATGGATGCGCAAATGCCTGTGATGGATGGTTATGAAGCAGCCAAGGAAATTCGCAAACTTGATCGCAGGGATGCGAAGAATGTGAGAATATACGCGTGTACGGCTTCGACTTTCGCAGAAGACCGGAATCGCGCTCTTGATAGCGGAATGGACGATTTCCTTGCTAAGCCCCTGGATGTTCCGGTCATGTTGAAAAAGCTCGAGGAGCTGAAGGCCAGCATCGCTTCGAAGGATTGATACAAAGTTAGGTAGTTTCAGGACGGTAGATCATGAGGTTTCTTGGAAATCGTAAAGGATTCTTGGTCGTTTCTTGTCTTCTTGCAACGGTTCTTTCCATGTGCGCACTCGTGTCCTGCTCTCCTTCGCAAAACGCCGATGAAGGCACGCATCTGCTCATAAAGGTTCCTCGTACCGGTCACAATTCTGTAAGCGATGAATCGATAACTCAGATCGATCAGGTCATCAACAAGATGGTCGAATCATTCGAGGGCGATTACAACAAGAACGTAGATATCGAGGTCGAGGTTTTCGAGCAGAACCAATACGACAACGCCATAGTTGATGACTTTGATACCGAACGATCACCGGATATCCTTTACGGCGATTACTTCAACATGTCCACCTATATCCATTCGGGGCGCGTTGTCCCGCTCGATGACACCATCTCGGATGAGGTGAAGGGCGATATCTACGATTACCTTTGGGATATGAGCAGCGTTGGGGATAAGACATACATGATGCCGTATCTGGCAAGGCAGAACATCTTGGCGTACAACAAGGAGCTATTCAGACAGGCGGGGCTCGATAGGTTCGTGAAAGATGATGAGATCTCATCTTGGACGCTCGATGAATGGACGTACATTCTGGACACGCTTGCGGCGAATCTACCAGAGGATTCATATCCTATGATGATGTACGCCTGCAGTTCACAGGGCGATACCCATACGATGACGCTTCTGCGCTCTTGCGGCTCGGAATTCTTCGATGAGAACGGACGCTTCGATCTGTCGACCCCAGAGGGTATCGCCGCTTTGAGGTGGATACAGGACGGAGTGGATAGAGGATGGTTCCCACCGCATAGCGAGAATCTGGAGATAGAGGATTGCTCGAGCCTGTTCAGACAGAATCAGCTTGCTATATATATGATCAACAATGCATCGATCGACAGGTATGGAGATACGGTAGGGCTTGTGAACTTCCCCGGTCCTGATGCGGATGGATGCGCAACGACATTCGTATCGGGGTTCGAGGTGTTCGACAATGGGGATCCTGAAAAGCTGCAAGTAGCAAAGGATTTCCTTAGATATGTTTACAGCAACGAGGAGTTGATGTCCTATTCCGCCGGAACGCTTCCTGCCTCAAGATCTGTATCCGACAAGTTCAGGGATCGCATACAGAAGCTGGATCTGTTCTTGGACAATCGGAAGAACGTTGTCGATTTCACGGGAAGCAATCCGGACACCCGGGCTGTAAGGGATATCTTCTATACCATCATCCATCAGTTGCTGATGCGCAATATCACGCCTGAGCAAGCGGCATCCATGATAGATGAGCAATGCAATGATGCGATAGATGAAGGGGTTGCGACCAGCGTCCTCCATGAGTGATGGCAGGATCAGGCTGCTTCATCATCCGTTGTGCCGCAGACCTTCAGATCTGCCATTATGTTCTTGCACCATCATCATTGCAGCATGTTGAGACAACAACAGGATCCTAGGGATTGCGAGCGATGGTCTAATACCTTATCCCGAAATGCTCTCCCAACGCACGGTCGCGCTCGACATCATCGCTAAGCTCCAGAACCGTCTTCTCTCCGTTTTCGCGTATGGTAAGAACCCCATCACGATATGCTTTGTATCCGTTATCTGTGCGAAGGTTCGCAAGCTCGACATCTTTGAATAGCGTACCGGGAAGCGTAAGGAAATGATTCAGGGCATCGAAATCGATATCCTCCACAACCGATGTGCACAGCTCAAGTTCGGTATGCTGTCTTACAGGCAATCCGTCATCGAAGAAGTCTCCCTGCGCCCGTGTGATGCGATCGATTTTCCACCATGTGGGGTCGATCCTCTCAGCGATGAAGGTGTCTCCGCAGATGGTCTGCTCGATTCCAGGATCGAGTTGCAACGCTCCTGCCGGCATGGGGCCGCCGAATCCCACATCGGCGGAGAATGTACCCTCGTCAAAAGCCACCAGAATGCCTCGGTGGTTTATCGGCATCCGGCCTTCACGCCCCCGTACCACTCGGCTAAGAACCGGACGCACGTCATACCCCAGAGCTTCGAGAAGCTCTTCGAACATCTTATTGAGCTCGAAACAGTAACCGCCATTGCCATTCACGAAGATCTTCTTGTAAATGGCTTCGATGGATATGTCGGGAGCTCCGGCGCTGCGATGGATGCCGACCGTTTCAAATGGGATATGCGTCTGATGTGCGTAGATCAACGCATCAAGGTTTTCCTTCGAAGGAGCGGGCGCATCTTGGAATCCGAGCCTATCAAGATAGCGCTCGACCTGGTCTGAGCTCAGCATGTCATTTCCTTTGTATCGATCTTTGCCTTTGTCTTTTATCTTTGTCTTAGGGATGATTATACCGAGTGTTGTCCCGAGTGCTGTCGAAACGAACGGCCTCGAGCACCTCTTGGTTTACCATCAGGCTACTGGGCAACGAAGAAGCGGGCGGATCACTGGACTAGACCCCAAAAGTTGGACGGTCAAAACTAGAAGACGTATTCGAACATATCGAGCGTTATGTGCCCCAAATCCTCGTAGAACACCTCTTGCGGCCCGACCTCGCGAAACCCCAGCTTCCTGTAGAGCTTATGGGCGCGATCATTGGTCGTGAGGGTGTCGAGTTGAAGCGACTTCAATCCTTGCTTGCGGCAGCTCTCAATCGCTTCCCGCATCAGCGTTTCAGCATATCCACGCCTGTGGTATTGCGGGAGCGTGGCCACGGAATGCACGATGCCTATCTCGTCCTTTTCAGCTTTGACCTTCCACGAAGCGCATTCATAGCCAGGCGCCGGATCGTGGTCGATCACGCAGCCGCATGCCATGTTGCCATCATCTGCTATGCCTACGAAAGCGTATCCATTTTGGACGGACGTGCGGATGAAATCGTTGGACGGGTGCTCATCGTACTTCCAAAGGATATCGAAGTCGGTTCCCACCATGACCTCGATCATCTCGTGATAGAAGGCAAGAACGGCATCGACCTCATCGGGGCGCGCAAGCCTTACCTCAAGCGAATGAGTGCTCGGCGTGCCTTCACCCACTGAATCTCTTGTTATGCCGTCTTCAAGGCTCATCGTTTCCCTAGGATGCAATTAGCTCTTATGCATGATCAAGGCACATCTCAACAAAATCTGCGTACACATCCTCGAACACACCTTTCACAGGTGGAATACCAGCAAGGCGCATGGCTTCGGATGTGCGCTCTGCGCAATGGAAATGGTTGTACAAACCAGGTGCTTGGTAGATCAAACGCAGATACAAACTGTAAGCTTCAGGCTTTTCGCATCCCGTTTGATGCTTCAGGACCTCAATAACAGGATCGGTTATCTCAACGAATCGACGCTTGAATTCAACCAGCTTCTCAAGCGAAGCGTTCGACTCGATTATTGCGATCAGGATATCTTGATACCGAAGGAAATCGGAATTGCGACCGGTCACATTCGCCCAGATCTTCGCGAATTCGGCATTTTCGATAGGCGTATCGGACAAAGCCTCCACTAGTTCGTCGGCATAGATCGCATTCGCTCGACTCTGCAGTGATAGGAAGACTTCCTCTTGGGTGGCGGCGTATTTATATAGATTCGAACGTGACCAACCCAACTCCTTGGCGATCATACCCATGTTGATCTCGTGATATGGAAGGTCGCGAAACAGCGATTCTGCAGCATCCATTATCGCCGTCATGCGCTCGGCCTTCTGCTGCGGTGAACGAGCGCGCTGGTAGTTCGCCATTTGCCTTTCGCCTCCTTGTAGCTTTCCCATGATAGCAAAGTGAAGAACGTTTTGGCATTCAAGCGGGTCAAGGAAAGATGTAAAGTTGATAAGGGGATTTGAACCCCCACCAACTTTACGCTGTCTAATTTAAGTTACAACTGAAATTTCATTTATATGATGCTAAAATTTCGAATATAACTGAAATTTTAAGAGCAAGGCATCTCAATGAAACTAATCAATAGGCCGAAATACGAAAAGCAGATGATCAAGTATCTGAACACCTCCGAGATCAAGATCCTGAAGGGCGTTCGAAGATGTGGCAAGTCAACTTTGCTGCTTATCTTGAAAGAATATCTTCTGTCTCAAGGCATCGCTGAGCATCAGGTCTTTTACAAGTCGCTCGATGAGTACGATGTACCCATAGGGGCCGATGCGGAGTGGCTCAAGTCTCAGCTTGATGAGGCCTTGCAAAACGTCGAAAGTGAGTCGACCTTCTATGTGTTCTTAGACGAGATACAAACGCTGCCTCATTGGGAAGATGTGATTCGGCGTCTCTATAAAAGAAACGATACGCAAATATTCATCACAGGATCCAATGCCCATATGCTTTCATCGGATTTTGCAACATATCTTTCAGGACGCTACATCGAAATAGACATCATGCCCTTACAGTTCTCTGAATATAAAGACTTCTGTGATGCGTGCGGTTGGTCTTTTTCAGACGAATCAGCCACACTTGAGTTTTTCCTGAATTACGGGGGGATGCCCGGGCTCTTCCAGTTCGAACAAGATGATTTGATCGGAAAACAGAAGATGCTGTCCGGTATCTTCGACACGGTTGTCTTGAACGATGTTGCCTTGCATGAACGTATTTCTGATTTCGAGTTGCTATCTAAACTGATCCGATATGCTTTCTCAACATCCGGAAACCTGTTCTCGACAAAAAAGATCGTGGACGCGCTTTCATCATATGGCCGAAGAACTTCTTCCGAAACCGTCGAATCATATTTGGCTGCATTGGAAAACGCGATGATTTTGAATCAATGTGAGCAATTCGGATTAGCAGGGAAGAGCATCCTTCGACCACTTCGCAAGTTCTATCCAATCGACAACGGGTTGCGAAGCCTTACCGATGGCTTCCAGTATCCAAGGAATGCCGGATTCAAGCTGGAGAATGCCGTTTACAATCAGTTGCGATCCTGGGGATATAGCGTGAAAGTAGGCACATTGCGCAAAGGTGAAGTCGACTTCGTTGCCACAAAGGGAAGTACCCGATCATATTATCAAGTGGCGCTATCAGTCGTTGATGAAAACGTGCTTAATCGCGAAATAAGCTCGCTCGAGCAGATCCACGATTCATATCCAAAGACCATCATCACGCTAGATGGCCTTCTTTCGGGCACAACAGAATCAGGAATCCGAATCGAGAGTTTTTCGAACTGGAGCGTTATGCCGAACGAATGAGACTCAGTAACACAAGGGAGCCCAATATCCCCGTCCCTTTGGGTTCCCAGCGAAGAATGTTTTGGCATGAGCAGATGTCGTAGTGGGAATAGAGGCTGTGTGTTGGAATCAGAATTCGCTGCGATGGCGTTTGCGGGCTACGAGGTCACGAGCGGCTGAGATATGTATCTTGATCAGCTCATCGGAGCTGTGGCAAGTGTCGTGAAGCGCATCGAAAACAACGGGAAGCAGTCTGATAACGCATTCCTTGCCATTCTTTGTAAGCTCCACTATGCGAATACGCCTGTTCTTAGGTGAGCGATTGCGTGTGATATACCCCATCACTTCGAGGTTCTTCATGCAGGCGGTAAGATCGCTGGAATTAAGGAACAAGAACTTTGCGATATCGGCGCTGAAGCTTTTCCCGCCCATGATTCGAAGGGCGAGGAGCACACGATAATCGATGGTGGTCATGCCGTGCTTTTGGAGCGCTTGAGTTGTGAGCGTTCGTGATATCATCACGGTGTCAACAAGTGCTGTGTCGACCCTTGGTTTGCCGTTCTCGTAGCGCGCATGCGAGTGTCGTTTAACGGCTGAAAGCGAGCTTATCTGTGTTGCCTTGAGCTGCTCGCGTGTAAGCTTGCTCCAATAATCACTCATGATCGAAAGAATCGTCTTATCAGCGCGGGACACGATTGCACGCCCTGCATCTGTAAGCCCAAGTCCTACAAGTCGCATGTCGTTTGCATTTTCACTTCGCGAAAGCAGCCTCTCATCTGCCAGCTTCGATACTGCGGTGGAAACGGTAGACAGTCCGACATTGAGATATTCCGCGAGGGATTTCAGGTACATCTCATCTTCTTCGAGCAATCGGATCATTATGCGATATTGAAGCGGAGTGATCGAGCAACTCTTCTCAAGGCCGTGCATGATGGCCTTGGCGATCACATCCATCATGGTCAGGTAATCACTCATGAAGTCAAGTGTGAAAGCGTTTTCAGGAAGGTCGCACATCTCCACATGCTTTCGGTATAACGTTTCAGGCAATCCGGTCGTTTGCATGGTCTGCTCCAATCCAAAAGTACTTCAATCTTAATATATTACAATTCGGCAATTGTTTGCGAACCAACCTTCTCGGTGGGGGGCTTTAGTCATATAAAGGATGGGAGAGTTTCGGCATTGTCAACTTGCCGAGCATTGTGAGAGAGCACCACGAGAGGAGAGTGCAAGGCCTATGAGCGAGGAGTCGTTCGTCTATACGGCATGTCCAGGATGGGGCGATCATGATTATTGCGCCATCAAGACGATCGTGAAGGATGGCAAGATCGTCCGCACGGAAAAAGTGATCTATTCCGATCCTGAAAAACCCGACGGACACATTTGCCAGAAAGGATGCTTGGCCGGACGTCAGCCTTATGACCCGAATCGCCTGACAAAACCGCTCAAACGCATCGGCGAGCGCGGTGAAGGCAAGTGGAAAGAGATCAGCTGGGATCAGGCGCTCGATGAGATTGGTGAGAAACTCTGTCATATCCGTGATGAATATGGTGCGGATTCGGTAGTGCTGTGGAATTTGGGAGCCGGTGTGCCGGCACAGTACAGCTTTGAGAATCTGATGCCATTCAGGTTTGCGAATACGTTTGGCGTAACTGTTCCGCTCGGATCTATCGGTCTGGATAACGGCCCGTTCTACGCCGAGTTTTACAATGCGGGAAGCGAGTTTCCCCGCACGGTGATCGACCCGCGCATCATGGTAGGAACCGATCTTATCTACGTGTGGGGCTGCAATCCGATTGAAAACCAGATGCGTTGTGCGCAGAATCTGGTGCGTGCTCGTGAGGCGGGGGCTCGCATTGTCGATCTAGGTCTTATCTTCGATGGTACCGCCGGTTTTGCCGATGAGTTTGTCGCCATGAAGCCGGCATCGGATGGCTATCTGGCGATGGCGATGGTCAACTACATTCTCGAACATGATCTGCAAGCCGATGGTTATTTGTTGGCACGCAGCATTGCGGCGTATCTGGTGGATGATGAGACCGGTTTGCTGGCCAGAAGCGACGACGGTGAATCGTTCTTCGTTTGGGATGCGGCATCGGGCGCTCGTGTTCCTGTCGCTGCCAAAGCGGGTGCATATCCCGAAGGTGCGGAGATTCCGCTGTTTGGCCACTTTGAGGTAGATGGCAAGAGCTATACGACGGCACTCCAGAAACTCAAGGAGGTCGCCGCCGAATATACCTTCGATCTCGCTGCTGAGAAGTGTGGTATTTCTGCTGCCGATGCCGAGCGTCTTGCTCGCGATTGGGTTGAAGCGGAAAACGCTTTCATCCTCTCCGGATACGGATTGCGTTATCGCAATTCCAACGAGACCTATCGTCAGTTCCTGCTGCTTGGCGTTTTGACCGGGCGCTTGGGTAAGCCCGGATCCGGTGTCTTTGAGGCGCTTCAGTTGCAAAGTTGGCCGCTTGTGTTCAATGACACTCCGATTAGCTGCCCTGATGGTGTCCACAATGTGAAGTCGGTGCCAATCCGTATGGCACAGTGGTTTGCAAAGGCGGAACGCCCCGATAGTCCATATAAGGCGCTTTTTGTATGCAGTGGCAACCCGGTTCATCAGCAGCCTGATCGGAAGAGATGGCTCGATGTGGTGGATGGTATGGAATTGGTGGTCGATTACGATGTGTGGCTTACCGATACCGGTGAGATCGCCGACTACGTGCTGCCTGACTGCATGTCATTCGAACGCGAAGATCTGATCACCGGTGCTTGCTACAACCACATCATCCTGCAGGAGCCCGCGATCGAGCCTCAGGGTGATTGCCACGAGCCTGTTTGGGTGTTCAGCGAGCTTGCCAAGCGCGTTGGTCTGGGCGATTACTTCACGATGAGCATCCCGGAATACATCGATATCCGCTTGCAAACACCGTATCCGCTCGTTGCCGGTATTCAGCCGCCGGTCACATATGAGCGCCTCAAGCAGGAAAAGATGATTCGCGCCGCAGCGCCGCCTGAGCCTAAGTACACTCCGTATCTCAATCCGGTTGAGGTGCTCGACAATGAGACCGGACGCATGGAGATCATATACGCCGAGAAGCTTGCCGATCTTGGAATGGCAGTAACCAAGGTGCTTGAACCGAATAAGATCGGCAAATCCACTGAGTATCCCTATCAGCTGTTCACGGGTCGTCAGCGCTTCTTCATGCAGTCGAGCTTCACCGATGATCCTATTACCGTGAAGTTGTCGGGTGAAACACCCGCAACGAGGCTCAATCCGGCACAGGCGAACCGTCTGGGTCTTGCCGAGGGTGATATGGTTGAGGTGTACAACGATCGCGGTCATGTGGTTACGCGTCTTGTGCTTGATGAGAGTGTGCCTGATGGCACGGTTCATGTTTGGTTCGGCTGGCGTCGTCGCCAGTTCGAAGAAGGCACCTATGCCGAGATCACGCATCAGTGTGCGGGTCAGGATTCTCAAGGTCCGCTTGAGGATAAGTGGTTCGCCGATTGGCTGGCTGCCGGACATCATCCCAATCCTTATGTCGACGCTATGAGCTCGCTGACTGGCTCGACCGACTGCTATTGGGATTCTTGGTGTGATATCCGCAAGTTTGAAGGACCGGTTACACCGAACCCGCAAACTACGATCGTGAAGGAGGCTTAATTGCCATGGCTAAGAGGATGTTTGTGGATATAGAGCGTTGCATCGGTTGCTGGACATGCGCGATGGCGTGCAAGATGTGTCACGGGCTTGCGGATGATGAGTATCGGGTGACGGTACAGACCAACGGCTCCGGTGTTGGCATCGATCGTCCGGAGGGCGTTTATCCCGATCTGCATATGAGTTGGCAGCCTATCTATCAGAAGTCGTGTACATGGTGCGCGGAGCGCCAAGCCGAAGGGCTTATGCCGATGTGCGAATACGATTGTCCGACCGAGGCGCTGGCATATGGTGACGAGAATGACCCGGAAAGCCCGTTCTCCCAAGCAAGACAACGCTGTGAGGAGAAGGGATTCAGGATCTTCGAGCTTCCGGGATACGAGAACTCGAAATCAGGAGTCGTGTACGCCACGAAGAGCTAACTGCTATATTCCGCTGGATTAGGAAATGGGACGCGTTATCTAAGCGCGTCCCATTTGGAACATTATGCGCAGGTCTGTTAAGACTCGCCACAACGTTTTAACAGGGGGCATCCCACCTAAAAGATCTTGGTACGGTGGGTACGATCAAAAAACAAAGCACAATATGTGTAATGTTGCGAAGTCAAAATAGAGGTATCGGAATGCGTAAGGCTGCGAAGCTTCTGGAGCATTTCGATACCTCTATTTTTCTAGGCACTTCGGTTCTTCTTCTATTGTTACTGCATTCTTTCCTAAGGATCTTCGCCCCATGCCATTTGAAGAAAAATGCTTGCGCTATGCGTGCTGTAGCTTCATAATCTCAAGCATTGTATTCTGTGATGCTTTCGGAATGCCCAAGCAGACCGGAAGCGGAGAAAACTCTGGAGAACTCTTAAGTGAGTGCCGAAGGTGCAAGGTTCTTCGCCATATGCCCATGAAGGTCATTGGTGAAGATCCGAATCTCTCAGGCAAACGGACAGAGGACAATTGACACTCTCTTAAGAGCCTTTGTCTCCCGAGTTTTCGTATGAGAAGAAAGGGAGATAAGTGGAAGAGGTTCTTTTAGGTATCGTCACCACCATCAACAATTACCTATCGAACTACATCCTCATCATCCTGCTGTTGGGAATGGGGATCTGGTTCACGGTAAGAACGAAGTTCATCCAGTTCAGGTGCTTTGGAGAAGGATGGCGTCGTCTGTTCGGCAACTTCTCGCTTAGAGGCGGCGATCAAGGCGGTGCGATGACATCGTTCCAGGCGCTTGCCACTGCGATCGCTGCGCAGGTGGGTACCGGAAACATCGTGGGTGCTTGCGGCGCGATCATCATCGGCGGTCCAGGTGCGATCTTCTGGATGTGGATCATCGCCCTTTTGGGCATGGCCACCAACTATGCCGAGGCCGTTATGGCTCAAAAGACCCGTGTGATCGATGAGGATGGCACCGTTCATGGCGGTCCGGTCTATTACATCACCACGGCCTTCAAGGGAAAGGGCGGGAAGTTCTTGGCAGGGTTCTTCGCCGTTGCGATCATCTTGGCGCTCGGATTCATGGGCTGCATGGTTCAGTCCAATTCCATCGCAGAGACCATGAACAATGCTTTCGGTATCCCGACCTGGGCTGTCGGCATCATCGTTGTCATCCTTGCAGGCATCGTATTCCTCGGTGGGGTATCACGTCTTGCTGCAACGACCGAGAAGATAGTCCCGATAATGGCTATCCTCTATGTTCTGGGATCCATCATCGTGCTCATCATGAATGCTCCCAATCTTCCGGCAACATTCGGCCTTATCTTCGAATGCGCATTCAATCCGGAGGCTACTGTAGGTGGTGCAACATTCGGCATAATCGCAGCGATAAGCCAAGGTGCGAAGCGCGGTCTGTTCTCCAACGAGGCCGGTATGGGATCGACCCCTCATGCACATGCACTCGCTGAGGTGAAGAACCCTCATGAGCAGGGCGTCGTTGCTATGATCGGTGTTTTCGTCGACACCATCATCGTCGTTACGATGACCGCTCTTGTTGTGATATCCGTTCTCTATGTGGGCGATGGCGCTCTTGCCACAGGGGATTATGCGACGCTCACAGCCGAGACCATCACGAAGACAAATATCGCACAGATGGCGTTCGGACAGTTCTTCGGAGCCGGTCCGGGTG
>CAYXZC010000020.1:0-28655 GCA_964469815.1 uncultured Eggerthellaceae bacterium
AAAGGCATGGTTTGATCCTACAACTTGAAAAGATCTCCAAATCATTCGGCGGCCGTGAGCTCTTCGCCGATGTTAACATGCGCCTCGAAGCCCATGACAGGCTTGCTCTGGTAGGCCCGAACGGTGCCGGCAAGACAACGCTTCTGAACATCATCTCAGGCGAAGAGGATGCCGATAGCGGCAAGGTGATACTCGCCAAGGGCGCAACGATGGGCTACTTGGAACAGGAAGCCATCGAGATGCAGGAGCGTCCTATCTTCGAAGAGGTCATATCATCGCAATCCGACATCTTGGATGCTGAGCGCAACCTTTTGAAGTTGGAGGCGGCTCTTAGCGCTGATTCAACCCAGGCTCAACTGGACGCGGTCGGACGCGCGCGAGAGACATACGAGCTTCTAGGCGGCTACACTCTGGAATCGAACGTCAGGAGCATCCTTTTCGGCCTGGGATTCAAAGAGGACGACATGACCCGTCTAACGAGCGAATTCTCAGGCGGGTGGCAGATGAGGATCGCACTCGCGAAGCTCTTGGTGAAGAACCCCGACCTGCTCTTGCTCGATGAGCCCACCAATCATCTCGACCTTGAATCGGTTCGTTGGCTCGAAGGGTTCCTGCGTGCCTATGACGGTGCGCTCATCGTGGTCAGCCACGACCGTGCTTTCATGGACAACATGGTCGACAGGGTCGCCGAGGTATCTCCCGGTGAGATCATCCTTTACAAGGGGAACTATTCCGCATACCTCAAATCGCGTGAGGCGCGCATCGAGCTTCTCAAGGAGAAGCGTGCAAGCCAACTCGAAGAGATCGAGAAGCTGAATGCCTTCGTTGAGAGGTTCAGGTACAAAGCCACGAAGGCGAAGCAGGCACAGGATAGGCTTCGTCGCATGGAGAAGCTGAAGGAAGAGCTCGTTGAGATCCCCGATGAGGCCAAGCGCATCCATTTCAACTTCATACAACCACCACGTACGGGTGATGTGGTCGTCAAAGCAACCGGGCTTGAGAAATCCTTCGATGGCAAGGTGGTCTATGATGGTGTCGATCTGTCCATATACAGAGGAGACAAGATCGCGCTCGTCGGCCCTAACGGTGCTGGAAAATCCACGCTCTTAAAGATGATCGCGGATGTCATCAAGCCGGATGCGGGATCGATAACCTATGGCGAGCATGTGAGCCTTACCTATTACGCCCAGCATCAACTCGAAGAGCTTGACTCTACGAACTCCGTTTTCCAAGAGTTGGATCAAGCTGCAGGGGGATGGTCGATATCACAGGTCAGATCGATCCTTGGCGCATTCCTTTTCAAGGATGACGATGTCGAGAAGAAGGTAGGAGTGCTATCGGGCGGCGAGAAGAGCCGACTCGCACTTGCTAAGATGCTCGTTGCTCCAAAACCGCTGCTGTGCTTGGATGAGCCGACGAACCATCTGGATATCTCGAGTGCCGATGTCCTTGAGCAGGCGCTGTCCCAGTTCGAAGGATCCATACTGCTCATCACCCACGACAGGCATCTCATAAGGAGCATTGCCAATCGTATCGTAGAGGTGAAGGATGGCAAGATCACGAACTATGATGGGGATTACGACTATTACCTTGAGAAATCAGGACAATCAACATCGCCTGAGAGCCTTTCCCCTTCGTTGATCGATGGCATGTTCGATGCAAACGACGATGCAGCATCGAACGATGATAGCAAGACGAGGATAACCATCAACAGGATCGATCGCTCGAAAAGCGATGGCTCCGCAGCTTCCAAGGCTAACAAAAGCGCTCCTAAGTCGAAGGAGCAGAAACGCGCTGAAGCAGAAGCTAGGAACAAGCTGCATGCTGCTACCAAGCATCTAAGATCGAGGATATCCAAGCTCGATGAGGAACTCTCCCGCGACAATGCGCGCATGGATGAGATATTGGCTTTGATGGCCGATCCTGATTTCTACATCAAAGAATCCGCCACGACCGATATCATCGCTGAGCACACCAAGCTCAAAGCCCGTATAGAGAGAAACGAAGAAGAGTGGTTCGCATTGAACGAAGAGCTTGAGATCGAAGCGCAAAAAGCTCAGAAGGTCTGAAAGGTCGAATAGGGATCATGGATCTGGACACCATCGCATACTATATCTGCTCCATATTGAGCTTCATCCCTGCCATCGTCGTGCATGAGGTCGCGCATGGCTTTGCCGCCTACAAACTGGGAGACCCTACAGCGAAAGCGGCGGGGCGCCTTTCATTGAACCCATTGAAGCATATCGATCCTTTCGGAACGGTGATCCTTCCTCTTTTGCTTATGATCCTTCATTGGCCGATCTTCGGATACGCGAAACCAGTGCCTTACAATCCGACATACTTCAAAGACCCAAGACGCGGGGATGCCATCACAGGTCTTGCCGGTCCTCTCGCAAACCTATGCATGGCGGCGATAGCGGCGATCATCATGCATCTTCTGGCATCGACATTGAGCATAAATGTCCTGTTCAGCGGCTTTCTCTTCTATGTCTATGCGATGTTCCTTCCCTTGTTCATCCTAATCAACCTATATCTGATGTTCTTCAATCTGTTGCCGATACCACCGCTTGACGGATCTTCCATAATCGCGCTGTTCATCCCCGAGAAGTATCTTCCGAAGTGGTACTCGATACAGCATTACGCTTTCCCCATATTCATGATATGCATCATCGTCTTGCCGTATGTCATCGGAGTGAACCCGTTTTCCTGGTATCTTGATGCTACGGCCGGCAACCTTGCCGATCTGATGATGCCGCGGTACTACTGATAGATTGAAGATTGGATCTGCTGCTTTGGCGTATAAGGTGAAAACAGAGAGCTTCGAAGGACCGTTCGATCTGCTTTTGTATCTTGTGAGTAAGAAGAGGGTGGATATCGGAGCCATATCCATATCCGAGATAACCGACCAATATCTCATCGAGGTATCGAAGATGCAGATGCTCGATCTGGATGTGGCATCAGATTTCCTCCTAGTCGCTGCCACGCTGTTGGAGATAAAGGCTCAAGCCCTCATCCCCAAGGATAAGGATGCGCTCGATGACGAGATATCCGAGCTCGCGCCAAGTGACGCACGCGAGATACTGATAGACAAGCTATACAGATACAAGCAATTCAAGAATGCAGCTGAAGAGCTGAATTCCAAATACGAGATGGCCGGAAGGATGCACGGACGCCCATTTGGCCCAGATGCCCGATTCCTAAAAGCGATGCCCGATTTCCTCAAGGATGTGAGCATGGATTCATTGGGATACCTTGCTGCAGGCGCTATGGCTCGCCGTGAGATATTCCTGCTCGAATCCGAGCATATCGCGGCAAAGCCCATCCCTGTCGAGGTTCATGTCCGAGCTATCCACCAAAGGATAACGACGCGCAAGCATCTCAAGTTCAGCGAGCTCGTGCAGCATGACCATTCTGCACAGTTGGTCGTCGTTTCCTTCTTGGCCATCCTTGAGCTCTATAAGAGGAAGATGGTCCTGCTAGAACAGGAGAGCTCATTCGGTGATATAGATATCACATACATCGAAGGCTCGGGGGAATTGATCCTTGATGATAACGATGATGCGCAATACTTCAACGATCCAAGCGATATGTAGATCGAATTAGGAGATCAGATGATAGAAGGTTTGGGAATAGAGCAGATGCCGAGCGCTATCGAAGCGTTGCTATTCGTAACGGATGAGCCTGTTAGCGCACTTTCTCTCTCGTCCATGTTGGAAGCAGGGATAAACGATGTTGAGGCTGCTTTGAAGGAGCTGCAGGTAGATCTCATAGAGAGGGATTCGGGCATACAGCTTCTCGAAGTGGCGGGAGGATGGAGGCTTGCTACGCATCCGCGCTATCATGAGCTGATCGAGAGATATGTTCTTTCGTGGGATACTCGCAAGCTATCCCAGGCCGCTTTGGAGACGCTTGCCATAGTGGCATACACCCAACCGGTAACCAGGGCGCAGGTATCCTCCATACGAGGCGTGAGCTCGGACAGCTCTCTGAACTCGCTCGTCGAGAAAGGCCTGGTTCGCGAAGCGGGAACAGCCGATGCACCGGGAAATCCCACCTTATATGCCACAACGAAGGCCTTCCTTGAGAGATTCGGCTTGAATTCGGTGAAGGATCTCACCGATATCTCGGAATTCGCCCCGGATGAAGAGACCAAGCGCCTCATAGCCGAGCGCCTCTCAAGCACAAAGGACAATCTCATAATCTCCGATGATGAGGCTAGAAGGCTTGCAAGCGATATGATCGAGGATGCTGCCGATGCTCTTCTTGACGGGCAAAAGATGCCTTCCGGGCAATCCGATGGCATCATCGGACAAGGTAACGATAACGATATTGATCCCGATAGAACATCCGAGATGTTCAGAGAAGCGCTTGCATCGACCTTAGGCGTCGTTGATAAGATAGATTTCGATGAGCTTGATTTCGATATCTCCGATGAATGATGACCTTTCACAGATGAGGCTGCAGAGGTTCTTGGCTCGCTGCGGAGCCGGTTCGCGAAGATCATGCGAATCCCTCATAACGGACGGCCGAGTCTGTGTGAACGGGAGCATCGTCACCGAGCTTGGCACGAAAGTGGATCCATCGGTGGACACAGTGGCCCTTGATGGGAGGATGCTGTCCATTCCCGAGCAGAACCACACCTTCAAGCTATACAAGCCGAAAGGCTACCTGACATCCATGTACGATCCGAGAGGACGCCGCTGTGTAAGCGACCTTGTTCCGATATCCGCATTCCCTTCGCTCTACCCGATAGGCCGGCTCGATAAGGACACTTCAGGGCTTCTCCTCTTCTCAACAGACGGGGATCTGGGTCATAGCCTCATGCACCCCAGCAAGCACATCGATAAGACATACATAGCGACCATCCGATCGCGTATAGATGACCGCGAACTCGATCCTTTGCGCGAAGGCATCGTTTTGGATGATGGGAGATGCGCTCCAGCGAGCTGCAGGATACTCAAGGAGAACGGCTCTGCAACCGATGTGTCGATAACGATCCATGAAGGAAAGAATCGCCAGGTCAGGCGCATGTTCAAAGCTATAGGGCATGAGGTGGCAGAACTGAAGAGGATAAAAGTCGGGGCTATCGAGCTCGATGGGCTGAAGGTAGGTCAATGCGAAGAGCTGAGCGAGGAAGAATACGGATCGCTTATTCGTGCAATTTCTTCGGATTAACGTTTAGAATTGATGTTGCTCAAAACCAGCTTATGTATATTCGATCGGATGGATGAGGGTTTGACTTGAACGAAACGAATGCGCATAAAGAAGATATTGAGACCTTTGAAGGTTGCGCCTTTGATCATGTTGCCATCATCGGCCTTGGGCTCATAGGGGCGTCGTTGTCCGGAGCTCTGAAGAAGCGATACCCCAAGATGGAGATCATCGGGGTGGATAGCGATTCAAGGACGCGCGTGGTCGCCTGCGATAGGGGTTGGGTGGACAGAGCATACGATCCTGATGACGAAGGTTTGGAAACGTATCTTGCCACCATAGCCGATCTGGTCGTATTGGCCACACCGGTCAGTGCAGTGGATCATTATTTCGATCTTCTGAAGAGAACACGATATGGCGGTGTCATAACCGACACCATATCAACGAAAGCGCATATCCTCGAGAATGCCGAAGATCTGATCGAGCACACGCAGAACTACATCCCCGGTCATCCGATGGCAGGATCGGAGAAGAATGGCATCGATGGGGCCAGAACGGATCTCTTCGAAGGCTCCAACTGGATACTTTGCCCTGATGAGGATACCGATGCGGAGCATTTCAAGGATCTTCACGAGCTGATATGCGGCATAGATGCACGCGTCGTCTCCATCCGAAGAGAGGATCATGACAAGGCCGTTGCCATAGTGTCGCATGTTCCCCATATGGTCGCGTCCTCGCTCGTACAGCTTGCGCACAGGCATGCGGATGACTCTCAAGCCCTGATGCGGCTTGCTGCGGGCGGATTCAAGGACACCACGCGGATAGCAGCCGGCTCGCCCGAGCTTTGGTGCGGCATCGCTTTTGACAACGCTACCGCTTTGCAGCAAGGCCTATCCGAGATACAGCAGATAATCGGCGATTTCTCAGATGCGCTTATGCGCAAGGATGAGAAGGCTTTCACCGAGCTCCTTGCCTCATCGGCGAAGATCCGGCGCTCGCTTCCGAGCGCTTGGGTGCCGGGAAGCGACAAGCTCTTAGAGGTTCGCATCCCCATGATCAACAGAACGGGCGTGGTCGCCGAGGTTACCACTATTGCAAGTTCGGTGGGTTGCAATATACAATCTATCGAGATAGATCATCTGTCCGAAGGAAACGCCGTCTTGGTCCTCATCCTCACGGATGAAGGAGATGTGGGACAGCTTTCCTTCCAGTTGATCAATGCCGGATATTCAGTATCTTTCAGTCCGATCAATGCTTGAGGAAGAAAAGATCATGACGAACGAAGACTACAGCACCATCAAGCCTTTGAGCGCGCCTCTGCTCGGGTCAGCGAAGGTTCCGGGAGACAAATCGATCTCGCACAGAGCCGTTCTCCTTTCGGCTATGGCCGAAGGGGTATCCAATCTTGAAGGCGTGCTCGATTCAGAGGATGTGCGCTCATCCATCGATGCGGTAAAGGAGCTTGGCGCCAAGGTCGATCTTCAAAAGGCTGAGGACGGCTCTTTGTATGGCAGCATCGAAGGTTGGGGAGAAGACGGCCCCAAACAGCCCGATCGCGATATCGATTGCGGTAATTCAGGAACCACTGCGCGACTTCTGATGGGCATCATCGCTCCTTGGGATATCCAAGTGACGCTCACCGGCGATGATTCCTTGAAGCGCAGACCCATGAGGCGAAACACAGCCCCGCTCATGAAGATGGGTGCGAGGTTCGAACCTGCGCAAGCCGACCATCTTCCCATCACGGAGACGGGCAACCGCAACCTTAAGGCCATCACATATGATGCTCCGATGGCATCCGCCCAGCTGAAGACCGCTGTTTTGCTTGCCGGGGTCTTCGCAAAGGGCACCACGACCTTGAACGAGCCAGCTCCTTCCCGAAACCACACCGAGCTCATGCTCCCTGAATTCGGCGTACCGACCACTGCGGGAACGCGGGTAGCCTCTGTAACAGGACCGTGCTCTATGCATGCATCCGACATCAAGGTTCCCGGAGACCCATCAAGCGCCGCATTCTTGGCTGTTGCAGCAATCTTGAAGGCCGGTAGCGATATCGTGATCGAGGATGTATCGCTCAACCCGGCTCGTATCGGATTCGTCCGCACCCTTGAGCGCATGGGGGCAGATATCGAGGAGCACAGGACAGGGCATGAGGGCAAGGAGCCGAGCGGCACCATCCATGTGCGCTATTCTCCCGCGCTCCACGGTTGCGAGATACCTTCGCAGCATTTTGCTTCGATAATCGATGAGGTTCCGGTTCTAGCCCTTGTGGCGGCTCACGCAAAGGGAGTCACCGTGTTTCGTGGCGTCAGCGAGCTTCGTGCCAAGGAATCCGATAGGCTGCAGGCCATAATCGATGGACTTGAGGTCCTCGGAATAGACGCTTGGGAAGAAGGGGATAACCTTTTCGTAGAGGGTGATCCGAACCTTTCGGTCGAAGAGGGTCTGAAGTTCGATTCGGATGGAGACCATCGCCTTGCCATGACGTGGGCGCTCGTAGGCCTTTGCGGCAACGTACCCGTTCAGGTTTCGGGAATGGATAGCATATCTGTGAGCTATCCCGATTTCCTGACCGATATAGAAGGACTGTCTGAAAGATGATCATAGCAATCGACGGCCCTTCAGGAGCCGGTAAATCCACTGTTGCCAAAGCTGTAGCCAAGAAGCTAGGATTCTCCTGTTTGGATACAGGCGCGATGTACAGATCCATCGCGTGGTTAGCACTCCAGCAATGCATCGACCTGAACGATGATGAAGCTCTCGAGGCGCTTGCGGGATCATGCTCCATCGAATTCCAGCACGATCCCGGTAACCCCGTATACCGATCCGTGAGCATCAACGGAAACGATGTGACGCAAGCCATCCGCACCAAAGAGATCGACAAAGCGGTGAGCCCCGTGTCGGCATCTCCCAGTGTTCGGATGGAGATGCTCGAACAACAACGGCGCATCGCAAGTACAGGAGACTACGTTGTCGAGGGAAGGGATATCGGCACGGTCGTGTTCCCTGAAGCCGACATCAAGGTGTTCCTCACTGCAAGCGATGAGGAGCGAGCCCATAGACGGGTCAGGCAGAACGCCGACAGGGGAGTCGGCTCCATAGACTACGAAGATGTGCTGACGGATCTTCGGCGGCGCGATGACTATGACTCCTCAAGGGAGGTGGCTCCACTGAAGGCCGCCGATGATGCGCATATCATGGATTCCACCGATCTTTACATAGAAGATGTCATAGACGGCATATGCGATCTGGTTAGGAAACGCCGGTGAGCCTATTTCTACCTTATGAGAAGATGTGGGACATGCCACTTGGAGGCACCTCCCAAGAAAAGCAGATCCCGCATTGGTTCGGAAACCTTGCATATTGCATCGTCGGAGCGGTCACGAAGATACTTTTCCGCTACAAGGTGACGGGTAGGGATAATCTTCGTCAGTTCAAGGATAAGACCGGTGTTGTTGTAGTATGCAATCACACCTCATTTCTGGATGTTGCCTTCATCTATCTGGCAGCAAGGCCAACGCAATGGGTGCGTCTTCTTGGGCGCGATTCCCTATTCGACAATGCGGGCGGTCTCGTCGGGCAGATCTTATCACGTGTAGGGGCTATCCCCATCAAACGCGATTCAGCCGATAGGACGGCCATCAAACGTGCTTCGAAGGCGCTCAAGAACAAAGAGCTGATAGGGATCCTTCCTGAGGGAACCAGAAGATACAAAGGATCCAAGACCCCGGAATTGCATGCAGGAGCCGCCTTCATCGCCAAGATGGGCGGATCCGTGCCGATACTTCCCATGACCGTGCGCAACGCCGAGCTGGTAAAGCAAAAAGGCCAGCGCTTCCATTTCCCAAGGATATACATAGAATACGGAGATCCCATCCTGCTTGAGGATTTCGATTTCCTCCCCAAAGATGAGAGGCTCGAGGGGTGCACATGGTATGCCATGCGAGAGTGCTTCTCCATGTTCGAGCAGATCCCTGTCGAAGATGTGGATATGGTAGATCTCTTCCCGAATGCCAAGGATTTCACAAAGACATTCGCTGACAATCCGATCCCCGCTCACACAACGGATGAGATCGTATCCAGGATCGATGCGAAGAAGGATGCTAAATGAAGGTGATCCGAGCTGAGAAGGCCGGAGCTTGCTATGGGGTGCAAAGAGCGATCGATATCGCCGATGATACCCTGCGAGACAAGGGGACGACCTCCACTCTGGGATCGCTGATACACAATCCCAAGGTTATCTTGGATCTAGAGAGAAAAGGGCTTGCGGTATGCGAGCGTCCAGATGACATAGAGACCACATCAGTGATCATAAGGAGCCACGGCATAACACCGGATGCCAAAAGATGCCTCATGGCTCGTGGACTGGAATTGATAGATGCGACGTGCCCTCATGTATTGCGTGCCCAAAAAGCTGCAGAGGAGCTCGCTTGTGAAGGGTTCGAGGTGATCGTCATCGGAGAAGAGGGTCATCCTGAGGTAGAAGGCCTTCGCGCTTACGCCCTTGATCAGGGAGCGAAAGTCCATGTGATCATCGACCCTCGCAAGCTTCCTGATAACCTCCCGAGCAAGGTTGGGATAGTGGTCCAAACCACACAGACGAAGAACGTTTTGGACGATGTCCTATCATATCTGGATGGCAAAGGGATCGATTATGTTTTGAAGGACACCATCTGCTCAGCTACGATCAAGCGCCAAGATGCCGCTCGCGATCTGGCAAGCAAAGTGGACGCCATGGTCGTCATCGGTGGCCGCAACTCTTCCAATACGACACGTCTTGCTGAGATATGCTCCTCTGTATGCGAGAAGACGCTTCATATAGAGGATGCAGAGGAGCTCGATCCATCCTATTTCAACGATGCTTCCACAATCGGTGTGAGCGCGGGTGCTTCTACACCAGAAGATCAGATCGAGCAGGTCGTAGCATATCTTGAAGTCCTGTGATCGAGAAGGCATCTGCATGGAGTCTCCTAAAGCCCGGATCGTGAGCATAGAGTCCGATAGTCCTGCTTATCGGGCGAACCTTTCATGCGGTGGTTACATAACGGATGTTGGCGGATCACCACTGCGGGATATCATCGATTGGATGTGGTTTTCAAGCGATGATGTTATAAATGTCGGATATGAATCACCTGATGGTGTTAGATCACGCGCTTTGATGTCTCGCGAGATGGATGAGGGCTGGGGGATAAGCTTCGATGGCATCATCTTCGATGGGGTCAGAATATGCAGGAATGCTTGCAAGTTCTGCTTCATGCAACAGCTACCGATGGGGATGAGGGACTCCCTCACGCTTAGAGATGATGATTTCCGACTCAGTTTTCTGTCAGGAACCTTCGTCACGCTCACCAATCTGACAGATGATGATATCAGCCGGATCATCGAACAGCACATATCGCCGCTTCGGGTCTCCCTTCACGCGATCACTCCAGAGGTTCGGCGCGATCTTATAGGAAAGCATGAGAAAAGCGGACGCGAAGCATTGAGAAGGTTGCTGGATGCAGGGATATCCTTCGATGCCCAGATAGTGCTCTGTCCCGGTATCAATGATGGCGAAGAGCTGGAAAGGACGCTTTCATGGGCATATGATGAGGACGGCATCGACAACATCGGCATCGTTCCGCTCGGTTTCACTTCTCACCAAACACGATTCGACTCGTCCTTCGACGATCCGGCGGCTTCGAAGGCGGTATTGGATCAAGTATCCATATTCCAAGAGCGCGCTCTGAAAGAGAAGGGCTACCCATGGGTCTTTGCCGCCGATGAGTTCTACAGGAATGCCTTTCCTGACAATCTTGATGAGCACCTTCCCAGCGCCGAGATGTATCGCGACTATCCCATGTTCGAAGATGGGATAGGGATAATAAGAAGCTCTATAGACGAGCTCAAGGAAGCTTTCGACGATGAGCACACCGAAACGCTCTTGCGCAAGCTAGAGGGAAAGGGTATCTTCGTTCACCTCATAGCCGGAAGAGCGATGGATCCCTACGCAGCGCAGATCTTGAGGAATAGTCCTCTTTCAAAGCGCTTTGACATCATGTACGTGAACAACACCTTCTTCGGTGGCAATGTGAACGTGACCGGGCTCTTGACAGGTGAAGACATCATCTCGGCCATATCGGCGCATGCAAAACAGTACCATGGCTGCCAAGGCGCTAAAGCGGCCTCATCGCACATATATCTCATCCCCGATGTGATATTCAACTCGGATATGCTCACGCTCGATGGGATGCGATGCGATGATGTTGTGACCGAATGCGGCCAAGATGCCCTCATTGTGCCCAGCAATCCGCTAGACTGTATACATCAACTTGAATCATCCATCTAAGAGCAAGGATCGCATGATGGCCTTACCGTTAGTCGCAATAGTCGGCAGACCCAATGTCGGCAAATCCACGCTCGTGAACCGTATAGCGCAAACAAACGATGCCATCGTGCACGAAATGCGCGGCGTGACGCGGGATCGCAGCTACCACAAGGGCGACTGGAACGGCGTGGATTTCATGCTCGTTGATACAGGTGGCATAGAAGCCGCAAGCGATGATGACTTCCAGATGTCCATCCGCGACCAAGCGCTCGAAGCAGCCAATGAAGCCGACCTCATCATCCTCCTTGTTGATGGCAAGGTCGGGCTGCAAGCGGATGATGAGGAGGTCGCAAGGCTCCTTCAAAAGAGCGATGTTCCTGTCCTTCTCGGTGTGAACAAGCTTGACAACCTCGAATCCGAGGCTGATCTTTGGGAGTATTACCAGCTTGGGTTAGGGGATCCTTGTCCGATATCGGCAACCCATGGGCATGGGACGGGCGATATCCTTGATGAGGTCGTTCGCATCCTTGAAGAGGCGGGCTTGACCGAGGATTATGTCGAGACCGATGCTGTGAATGTTGCGATAATAGGAAGGCCGAATGCTGGGAAATCCTCCCTTACGAATCGGCTCACGAACAACGAGCGCTCCATCGTGAGCCCTGTGGCGGGAACAACCCGTGATGCTATAGATACCTTGGTCGAGCATGATGACAAGATGTATCGGATAGTCGATACAGCAGGGCTTCGCCGTAAGAGCCAGATAGATGGGTCTGTGGAATACTATGGGTTCGTGCGTGCCATGCGCGCGATAGATCGCGCCGATGTTGCGCTTCTGGTGATCGATGGAACCCTTGGTCTTACGAACGAGGATCAACGTGTTGCGAATTACGCATCCGAGCGCGGATGCGCCTTAGCTCTCGTGCTGAACAAATGGGACATAGTGGACACACCGGAGCTGAAGGAGAATGTCAGAGCCGATATCGAAGATAAGATGCAATTCGTCGGATATGCTCCTATAGTTGCCGTATCTGCGCTAACAGGCAAGAATGTCGGCCGTATCTGGCAGGTCATAGACCAATGCTATGGGAACTACACACGAACCATCCCGACGAGCAGGCTCAATGCCTGGCTTGCAGAGATACATGAGAGCGGGCACACCGTCACCAAGGGAAAGACGGTCCTTCGCATAAAGTACGTTACGCAAACCGGTATCGAACCACCGCAATTCACCTTCTTTTGCAACAGGCCTGATGTTGTGACGGATAACTATGAGCGCTTCTTAGAGAATAGGATGCGCCGATCGTTCGATCTTACAGGCACCCCTGTCCGTTTCAAATTCAAGAAGAAGGACTGAAAATTGGAAATGTTCCCTCTATCCAACGCAACCGTCCATAGCCTGACACCGCAAGTGTCACTATCGCCGGATGCGGCCGTATATGTGCTTCCTGTGCTGTTCATCATCACATTCCTGATAGGGAGCATCCCTTGGGGCGTCATCATCGGAAGATGCGTCTACAAGAAGGATATCCGCAAAGAGGGATCCGGCAACATCGGAACCACGAACGCTATGAGGACATTCGGAAGAAACGGCGGAGTCGCTGTCTTCCTTCTGGACTTCGGCAAAGGGGCGCTTGCTGGATGGCTTGGTCTTTTCGCGTCGAACAATCTCATATCGATATCGGATTGGATGGCTTGTGCTCCTTTGGGTGTAGCGTTCCTCGGATGCGTCTGGGGACACATCTTCTCGCCATGGCTAGGATTCTCCGGCGGCAAGGGAATAGCGGTCGCTGTCGGTGCCCTGTTGTTCGTTTTCGGACCTATAGGCACGCTCATCGAGATAGCCATCTTCGCTATCTTGGTGGTGTTGACCAAGCATGTATCCGTTGGATCGATCGCCGCCGCCATCGCCTGCCCCTTCCTGACTCTTTGGCTCCATTTCGGACAATGGCCCTGCGTGATAATGTGCACGATTGCTGCCATAACGGTCATCTGGGCGCATAGATCCAATATAATAAGGCTCCTTCGCGGAGAAGAGAGCAGAATAGGGAAGAAGAGGTCGGCATAGATGAGGATCGCGGTCATAGGAGCCGGTTCTTGGGGAACGGCGTTGGCTCAAGTCGCATCCGATGCCAACGGGGACGTGGTAATCTGGGCAAGGCGCAGCGAGGTAGCGGACGCCATAAACACCGATCACAGGAATCCGGATTTCCTCAAGGACTACAGCATCTCCAAGAGCATACGCGCCACATCCTCGCTCGAAGATGCCATCTCGGATGTTGATGCTTGCGTTGTCGTCGTCCCTTCGAAGTATCTGAGAGAGACCGCATCGAAGATGAAGCCCTTCGTCGTGCCTGACATGCGCATCGTCATCTGCTCGAAAGGCGTTGAAGCCGGTACGGGGCTTTTGCCCGAACAGGTCTTCGAGGAGGTCTTGGGCGATTCCAAGCGTTTGGCAACACTATCTGGCCCAACGCACGCCGAGGAGGTCATAGCAAAGATCGAATCAGGCGCGGTCGTGGCATCGAAGGATTGCGAATGCGCAAGGTTCTTCCAGAAGTGCTTTGCGACCCCATATTTCAGGACATACACCTCAACGGATGTTGTCGGGGTCGAGCTGTGCGCTGCCTTCAAGAATGTCATCGCCATCGCAGTGGGAATATCATATGGGATAGGTTGCGGGGACGATACGGCGGCCATGCTCATAACACGAGGACTTGCCGAGATGAGCCGCATGGTGATCGCATCAGGCGGGAAAGAGATGACATGCCTCGGGCTTGCCGGAGCAGGCGATATGATCGTAACGTGCATGTCGCGTCATTCCAGGAACAGAAGATTCGGCCAAGATTACATAGCGAAGGGCAAGACGCTCGAGGATTTCGAGCATGATACGCACATGGTCGTCGAAGGAGCCATAGCCTGCAAGACCCTCGATGTCCTTAGCAAAAGGCATGGTGTGGAGCTTCCGCTGACCGATGCTATAAGGCGCATCGTATGGGAGGGATCATCACCTAGAGATGTTGCCAAAGAGCTCGTAGACCGCCCGCTCAAGGACGAGTTCTGCTACCTATAGCCGAAGATTCGGCCATCGAAGGGATCACTGCACAGCATCCTAGCGAAAAAGACCCTCAGGATGATCGATCGCAGTGCTTCCTCTCCAATTCCCGGAAAGCAGCGCGCAGTATCGAGGATCGATCCTTCTTGTTCACATACCCGCTCGATAGCACGACGCGATGCGCCGGAACGAGTATGGCCAGAGGATTCTCCTTTATAGCGCTGCCCACAGCCCTATAGGACTTCGGCGCACCGATGGCGATGGCCACATCCTTTGGGGTAGATGTTTGCCCGTAAGGGATCAAAGAGCATTCCTTCCAGACGCTCTTCTGGAAATCGGTTCCTTCGATGGATATATCTATGTCGAAGACTCTTCTTCTTCCGGAGAAGTATTCGAGCAGCTCAGTAGCGCAACGATTCATCTCTTTGTTGGGTATAGATGTGCCTTTGAGCTCGACCTTCCCAAGACGAACCTGGGTGATGCGTCCATATGCGCTCTCGATGGTGATGATACCGAATGGCGTTTTGTAGAAGTGATAGGATGGTTCTTCCAAGACGACCTGCATCTCTGATCAAGGATCCGATACAACATGTGTCGAATTTTTACACTTTGGAACATCGTAGGTTCCATTTTACGTACTAGAATGGTTCCATGTCCATATGATAATCGATTCGGCCTTCCAAAGAAGGCTGCTATAAGATCTTTGGGGGAATATTGTTCGGAGACATAAAGATCGCACCATCGATACTCTCAGGCGATTTCATTGATATGGGAAGTTCCATATCCCAAATAGAGGATGCTGGCGCTCACTGGGTGCACATAGACGTGATGGATGGTCATTTCGTACCGAATATCACCATGGGAATACCCCTTCTGAAGCAGCTTCGCAAGGAAACATCCCTTCCGCTCGATGCGCATCTTATGGTATCCAATCCGCTAGAGCAGATACCTTGGTTCATCGAATCCGGGGCAGACATCATCACGTTCCATATCGAAGCTGCCGAAGGCGCAGATGCTCATGAGGCTATCGACCTCATACACGATGCGAACCTCGCAGCAGCGATCGCGGTGAAGCCGAAGACCGACATCTCTTTATTGGAGCCGTTCATCGACAAGCTCGATATGGTGCTCGTCATGAGCGTCGAGCCGGGATTCTCCGGTCAAAGTTTCATCGAAGGCTCGGATATTCGCGTGCAGCAAATTGCGAACATGTGCAAAAAGCACGATGTTTCCCCTTTGATCGAGGTTGATGGGGGAATATCATCGCTCACCGCAGATCGCGTTTGCTCTTCAGGCGCAGATGTGCTCGTATGCGGCAACGCATTCTTTCGCGCTGCGGATAAAGCGGCGATGGTGTCCGAGATCGAGGATATCGCGATGCTAGCTCAAAGGCATGGCCGCTAGCAATAACACCACCGACAACAAAAGAGGATCCAAGGATGGATAGCATACCTGAAGATTACATATACCTTGATTATGCAGCTAGCGCTCCTCTGTGCGAGGAGGCTTCGATAGCGCTTGGGAAATACCTCTTCGGAGGTCGGAAGAACATCCTAAGCGGAACGAACGCGAACTCACTCTCACGTCCCGGAAGAGCAGCTTTCAAGGACATGCAAGCATCCAGGCGCGAGATGGCGCAAGCGCTTGGGTGCCGCCCTGACGAGCTCATCTTCACATCAGGTGCGACCGAGGCCGACAATGCGGCCGTAACAGGCATCGCAAGCGCCGTTTTCTTCGATAGGCGATCATCGATGCAGGGGACGTTCTCTCCGAACATAATAACCACTCAGATAGAGCATGATGCCGTGCTCTCAGTTGCCGCGCAGCTTTCCCGTGAAGGCTTCGAGGTCAGGCTCCTTAAGCCTGACCAAAACGGCAAGATAAGCCCTGAGGCGCTAGATGATGCCATGGACGAGAACACCGTGCTTGTATCCGTCCAAATGGCGAACTCCGAGATCGGAAGCGTTCAGAACATCGCTACGCTGGCTAGGATCGCCCATGGAAAAGGATCTGTCTTCCATACGGATGCGACCCAGGCTTTGGGGAAGATCCCGATCGATCTTGGGTCGTTGGGCGTGGATGCCGCTTCGTTCTCCGCACATAAGATAGGCGGCCCTAAGGGCGTCGGCGCGCTCTATTTGAGATCACGCACCCCCTTCAAGGCGCAAATTCTCGGAGGAGGACAGGAGAGCGGAAGGCGCAGCGGAACTCAGAATGTGATGGGCATATCCGGATTCAGTGCTGCTCTCAACGCCGTTGTTTCTGATATAGGATCGGAATCTGCGCGCCTTTCCTACCTTCGAGATAAGCTCTATTCGGCCTATTCGGACTTCGATGCGATCACGCCAACGGTCAAGGTGGATAAGGGCTCGGATGCCTTCCTTCCCAATATCGTGTCCGCCATCTTCAAGGGAATCGAAAGCGAAACGCTTGTGCTCAGATTCGATTCCCTCGGATTCGCCGTATCAGGCGGAAGCGCGTGCTCTTCCATGTCTTTGGATCCAAGCCACGTGCTCACATCCATCGGGATCGATCCCGATGATGCCCTTTGCGCCGTGCGTGTCTCCATCGGCCGATACACAACTGAACAAGATATCGATGCATTCATCGAAGCGATCCCCAAGGTGTTGGAGTGGTAGATAGCATCTTATCAACGAAGCATCATCAATGAGAATCGATAAGGAGAATCTTCAGAACATGGAACTCATAAACACGCACTGCCATTCGAAATACTGCGGTCATGGTGAGGGAGAGATAGCAGAATATGTCGAATGCGCGAAGACAGCGGGGATAACCACGCTAGCGTTCACTGAGCATTTCCCGCTCACACCTGCATTCGATCCCGAAGAATACCTCAGCGTGCTGCCCGCGAACAAGGATGCGTATATAGATGCCGTCCTGCGAGCGCGGGATGCCAATCCGGATATGGAAATACTTTTGGGATGGGAGATGGATTATCTAGGTGATACAGAGGATAGGGATCTAGATATGAAAGAGCTTTCCGGCTACGATATCCTCCTGGGTTCGGTTCATTTCGTTGATAGATGGCCATTCGATGATCCATCACAACGTGATGTCTGGGAAGAAGAGGGCATGGTCGAGCATATCTGGCGAAGATATGTCGATCTTTGGTGTGCCGCTGCAAGCGATAAGAGCCTTCCATATGATGTGATGTCCCATCCGGATCTGGCCAAGAAGTTCGCTTACTACCCGAACATCGACCTTGCGCCAATGTATGAGGACATGGCTGAGGCTGCACGTGCAGGCGAGCGGCTTATAGAGCTCAACACATCGGGAAGCTATTATGCATGCGCCGAACCGTTTCCTGCACCTGATCTTTTGAAGGCATTCCAAAGAGCCGGTGTTCCGGCAACCGTTGGAACAGATGCGCATTGTCCGCAAAACGTTGCCAGGGATATAGACCTGGCATACAAGCTGCTGCTCGATGCTGGATATCGCGAGGTTACGCTTCCTACACGTCTCGGTGATCGCAGGACCATCCCGATCGAGATAGGCTAACATCACTGATCGAGATCATTCTTTCGAACATCGAATATCAACGCATTGTGACACTTTGCCATCAAGAAGGGAAGCGATCGATATGATCAAGAGGAACAAGGGTAAGAACACCGATGAGAGCGCATCTTCGAATTCCGAAGTCGATAAGGACAACACATCCTCAAAAGGCGTGAAGCCCAACGAATCGATAGCAAAGCGCGCAAGCCAGATGCTCGCAAGGCCTGATAGGCAGTTGACCGTAGATAGCCTGAACGATTATCTCTTGAAACAATTTCCCGCAAGCGATGCGCAGGATTGGGATCGCACCGGCATGCTGATAGGGGAAGGGGCGCTTCCTGTCAGCAATGTTGCCATAGCGCTGGATCCCACGGTAGAGGCCATACGCGAAGCAGCCCGCTTGAAGGCCGATGTGCTCGTATGCCATCACCCATTGTTCTTGGATGCACCAACGGATTTTCATCCGGCAGCCTCGGCAGCCGTATCCAGTGGCGCCGGTGTTTGGGCTGCCATCCAAAATCGCATCGCCGTCATGAGCTTCCATACCGCTTTGGATGTATCCAAGCAAGCACAGATGCTGCTACCGAATATGCTTGGCTTGAGCTTCAAGAAGATCCTATCGCCCTTAGCATCATCTCGGATGAAGGGCTTCGGGCAGATATGCAAGGTTCCCCTTATAGATGGGCATCATCAAAGCTTGTCTCAACTATCCGCTAAATGCCTCTCCGTATTCGGCCGTGCTCCCCGTGTTTGGGGCGATATGTCCAAACCGATCGATCGTTGCGTGACCCTTGGGGGCAGCGCCGGATCCTTTGCAGCAGATATCATCGCGTGCGGCGCAGATGCCGTAATCTGCGGAGAGATGCGCTATCACTCTTCGCTCGAATTGAAAGAAGCAGGAGTCGCGATAATAGAGCTTGGCCATGATGTCAGCGAGTTCCCGCTTCTTGCCATACTCGCCGGTTGCATAAGCGATGCAGGAGTCGACGAGAGGAACATCGTGGTGATAGACCAAAGCGATAACTGGTGCTATCCGGAAAGCATCCGTCTATAGATCGAGCGTTCACTTCTTTATTGGATCGAAGAGGAGCGCCGATGTCCATCTCCTACGGAAGATGCTTTGATTGAAATATGGTTTTTTGAGATTAGCACACGATAGGTTTGTTGGTATATTTAATATAAGTAGCATCAGATCTTCAGTGGCAGGAGGTAATTTTGCAAGCAACGAGTCAAGACATCAACTGCCTTCAGCGGCTGCAGCAGATAGACCTGGATATATCCCGGCTCAATAAGCAATTCGAGGAATTGCCGCAGCGAGGGATCATATTGGAAGCCCGCGAAAAGAAAGCTTCCCTTGAAGCTAAGCAAACCCAAATAGCGGCTCTTCTCAGGGATGTTAACAAGAAGCTCACACGAGCAACCGATGAGGACGCTTCGCTTTCCAAGAAGGAAAAAGGCGTGCAAGCCGCCATCGAAGCGGCTGGAAACGACTTTCGAGGTGTCGAGGCACGCTCAAAGGAACTCGATGGCATCTTCAAGCGGCGCGCAACGCTCAAAGACGAGATCGAATCCATAGAGCAAGAGCGTATGAAGGTGGAAGACCTTGCTTCGAAGGTGAAGACAGCGCTTGTTTCCACAGATAAGACCGAACAAGAGGCGGTTGCCTCCTTTAGAGCCGAAGGCGGCTCCATAAAGAGCGATCTTTCTAACCTCGAAAAAGAAAAACAGGATACCCTTGATCTTTTGAGCGATGAGGTGCAACACGCTTATTCCAAGGCCTCAGCCCATGTTGGCAGCGTAACGGTCGGATATCTTCAAGCGAACAAATGCGGGGTTTGCAGGACAACGATCGAAAGCGGTCATCTGATCGCATTGAAGAGCGAAGCGCCTTTGGGAACCTGTCCATCATGTGGAAGGCTTTTGATCATAGAGGAACAAGACGCATAGGAAGCGTTCTAAGAAAAGGCTCCGATGACTCGATCGATCATCAGCGAAAAAAACGGCTCCTATAAGGAGCCGTTTTTTTCATTTTCTATAGGATGGGTCTTAGGCCTTGGTGACCTTTCCAGCTTTCAGGCAGCTGGTGCAAACGCGCGCCTTGCGAACATGGCCGCTCTTATCGCGGATGGTGACCTTCTGAACATTGGGACGAAAAGCCCTGTTGCTCACCCTATGGGAGTGACTGATGCTGCGACCAGCAACCGGGTGCTTTCCGCATACTTCGCAAATCTGTGACATATGATTCTCCTATACTTGCTCGGCCGGTTAGTGACCGCTTCTGACAACAGCGCTTAACTATAGCACAACAAAACACAACATTACAAGGGCGATCCTTCAAAAATCAACATCTTGCATCTATGCTCGATGAATTGCCGCATTACGGCTAGCGACATGCCGAACACCCCATCGATCACCAATTCGGCGATGAGCCGGAATTCAACCGAATAGCATCAAGGTTGCTCTATCGGTTATACTTCTATTCGAAACGAATATATGACTTCTTTGCAAACGATCGGTTTCAAATCCTTCGGAAGGAGAATCGTGGCTAATAAGATTGAGGGAACCCTTCACGTTTCGAATGAGGTTCTATCCGATATAGTTGGATACACTGCTATGGAATGCTATGGCGTTGTTGGAGTTGCGGCTCCCAATGCAGTGGATGGCATAGCGAAACTGCTCCCCAAATCCCGCCTTCGTCGAGGCATCATACTAAAGCCGACGGATCTTGGATTGCATATAGAGCTCTACGTCATCATCGAATACGGAACCAACATCTCGACCGTTTCACAGAACCTGATCGATCAGGTCACATTCGCGCTCACAGAGTACGCACGTGTGAAGATCGATTCCATCGAAGTCCACGTGCAGGATGTGAAGGTCCGCAAGTAATCGATAACACCCTGATCAAGGAGCAACGTTCCCACTATGTCAGATAGCTATACAGAAAACGAAGTGCTAACAGCGATCGCTTTTGCCTCCAAAGCGCTCTCGGAAAGAAAAGAAGAGATCAACAGACTGAATGTATTCCCTGTCCCTGATGGGGATACCGGCACGAATATGTCGCTCACCATCGAAAGCGTGGTGAAGAACATATCGGCACTGCCACACAGCAGCTCTTTGGCGGATACGAAGAAGGCCATCACCACCGGAGCGCTCATGGGGGCTCGCGGCAACTCAGGCGTCATAACATCGCAGATCCTTCGCGGTTTCTGCGAGGGATGGGGGGATGCCGAATGCCTTACCACCCCTCTTTTGGGAGCGATATTCACCAAAGCCAAGGAAGTCGCATTCCAGGCAGTGAGGAAACCGGTCGAAGGCACCATCCTTACCGTTTTGAAGGATTGTGCAGATGCCGCCGCCAAAACCGTCGAAGATGGGCTTCCCATCGATGAGGCATTGCACGTGGTTTCAAAGGAAGCATCCGAGTCCGTTGAGCGCACCCCTGAATATCTGGCTGTATTGAAGGAAAACGGCGTTGTGGATGCAGGCGGCTTCGGACTTGCCATACTCATAGACGCATTCACAGCCTGCCTTACAGGTGAAGAGCTTACATCCACGAATGTCTCCTTCTCAATGACAGGCGAACCCAAGGTCGAGATAGAGCAGATCAACGACTGGGAAGATGCCAATTACAGATATTGCAACGAATTCTTGGTCGATTCGGAAACACTGGATACGGAAGAGGCATTGAACTTCCTTTCGACCATGGGGGATTGCGAGCTTTGCGTAGGATCCACACCGAAGTTCAAGGTTCACGTGCATTCCAATACGCCCGATCAAGTCCTCAAATACTTCTTGGATAGAGGTCAGATATCCGAAGTGCATATACATAACATGGACCTTCAATCCAAAGAGCGCACGAAGAAGCTCCAACAGGAGAGCGCAGAGACGCTGCCCGAGCCCAAGGATATCGGATTCGTCGCTGTTGCTCCCGGCAGCGGTAATGCGGATATACTGCGAAGCCTTGGAGTGGATGTAGTTGTGAGCGGTGGCCAGACGATGAACCCCTCCACAAAAGACCTTCTCGATGCGATAGATTCGGTCAATGCGGAAAAGGTGATCGTGCTTCCCAGCAACTCGAACATCATAATGGCTGCCAATTCCGCTTGCGAACACTCCGATAAGGAATGCGCGGTCGTTGCCACCAAGAGCGTCCCACAATCCTTCGCAGCTATGTTCTCATATGTCGAGGGAGACTCCCTTGAAGATAGCGTGAAGACGATGGAGGAGGCTATCAAAGAGGTAAGGACGGGCGAGATCACACATGCGATCAAAGAATCCAAGGATGTGCACAACAACCCCATCCATGAAGGCGATGTTATCGGGATCGCTGATGGCTCGATCGAATCTGTCGGTAGTTCCATCAAGGATGTGTGCATGGAACTGCTCAAAGCCATGGACGCAGATGATTTCGACAATCTGACCTTGCTCGCCGGAAGCGATATGACAGACGATGAGCTCGAAGACATCACAGACACCATCGAAGATGCCTTCGATGAGCTTGAGGTCGATCCACAGCGCGGCGAACAGCCTTTGTATCCTCTCGTCTTCTCTTTGGAATGATCCCATACGATGTTGCATGCTGAGCCATGGAACAGATAGCTTGGGCAGATAGAACCAGCGCAACACTTGCTCTGGATGAGGATGTCGCGAATATAAGGGGGGTCAGCACTGCAAGGCGAAGCGCTTTGAAGAAACTGCGCATAAGGACCGTGCGCGATCTTCTAAGGCACTTTCCTAGACGCTACATCGATCTGACGAACATCACGACTATCTCGCAAGCCTCCATCGGCGATGTGTGCACCATCCAAGGAACCGTATGCGACCTGAAAGTCAAAAGACCTCGACGGAATCTGACCATAATCGAATTGGCGATACAAGATGACACAGGCGTGCTCGTCGTATCGATCTTCAACCAGATCTGGCTCGCTAAGAAGTACAAGATAGGTGATAGGATCGCCGTCACAGGCAAGGTCATATTCGATTACGGTTTCAAGCGCATGTCCAATCCCTACATAGAGATCACCGAGGGACATGCTGTAGAAGCGAAGATACTGCCGGTTCACCCTGCCTCTGAGAAGCTGAGCGTCGCTACGCTTCGAAACATCATCCATGAAGCGCTCATCGCAACCTATGGGCTTCGCGATGCCATACCTAACGAGATAAGGATCAAACGGGCGCTGATGAGCAGAGGGTGCGCCATAGCTAGCATCCACTTCCCGGCGGATATGCAAGAGGCGAAGGAAGCCCGCGATTCGCTCGCCTATGAAGAGCTTCTCTATCTGGAGCTGAATCTAATGATGCAGGCAGAGCAGCGAACGGATCAGGGACATCCCTGCGCGCACAGCATAACAGGGAATCACCTCGAAACGCTCAGAGCAAGCATCCCATTCGAGCTTACCAATGATCAAAAGGTCGCGGTAAGAAGCCTGCTAGATGATATGAAAGCTCCATCTGCTGCGAACCATATGCTTCTCGGAGATGTCGGTACCGGCAAGACGATCGTAGCCGCCCATGGCATAGCTGCCGCAACAGATACGGGCGGACAAAGCGCGCTTCTTGCCCCAACAGAAGTCCTTGCGATGCAACATCATGATACATTAGGCTCGCTCTTCGATGCTGCGGGCATAGAACATACCTTGCTCACAGGATCGACATCAAAAGAGGATCGATCAGTTATCCTTGAGAGGCTCAAAAGGGGTGAGATCGATGTATTGGTGGGCACCCATGCACTTCTCGAGGATGATGTCATCTTCGATAACCTCACCCTTGCCATCATCGACGAGCAACAGCGATTCGGCGTCGATCAGAGGGCGAAGCTGCTCGATAAAGGAAGCGCTCCCGATGCCCTATACCTTACTGCAACCCCTATTCCCAGAACGCTTGCTCTTGCTATATTCGGAAACCTCTCCTTGAGCTATATAAAGGAGAAGCCCAATTCGAACACCGTTCGCACCACGAGGGTGCTGCCAAGATCCGAAAGGGGCATCGCATACGAACAAGCTGGCGATGCCTTGAGAAGAGGGGAGCAGGTATATGTCATCTGCCCGCTCGTGGGTACGAATGCCCCGGAGAAGGAAGCAGATGGGAACATCCATGAAAACGATGAGGCCTATCACCCTGATGTCGCCATCGATGATCTGTTCGACTATGACGACGAGGATCCGATCGCTGCGAGGCAAGAAGCCCAATTCCTCCAGCAGAAGGTCTTTCCTGAATACAAGGTAGGGCTATTGCATGGCTCCATGCCCTCCAATGATAAGAAGGAAGTGATGAGAGCCTTCTCCGAAGGTTCGATCGATGTGCTCGTGAGCACTACGGTGATCGAGGTCGGAGTGGATGTGAGGAACGCCACGACCATGATCGTGGAGGATGCGGACAGGTTCGGGCTGTCACAGCTCCACCAGATAAGGGGAAGAGTCGGAAGAGGGGATAAGGCCTCCCAGGTCTTTCTCATCTCCTCATCGAAGAAGGACGAGGCCATATACAGGTTGCGTGCGCTCGAAAAGAGCGATGATGGGTTCAAGCTTGCAGAATACGACTTGGCTCTAAGGCGCGAAGGCGATCTTTTGGGGAATAGACAGTCGGGGATCAGCACGTTGAAACTCGTGAACATAATGCAGGACGCGAAGCTCATCGAGTGGGCGCATCAGGATGCGAGGGACATCCTTGATAGCGATCCGAAGCTCGAACAAGCTCAACATCGCGCATTGAGAAGGGAACTCTCGATCGTATTCGGATCGGATGCTTCTACCTTCAGCGGTTGAGCGGATCATATCGAAGGAAGATCATATGCGGTTGATATCGGGAAAGTTCAAAGGGCGCACGATCAAGGCTCCGCAAGGGCAGGATACAAGACCTACGACCGACAGGGTGCGCGAATCTATCACGAGCTCGCTTCTGTCCCGCTACGGTTCGCTCGAAGGCGCGTCCGTTCTAGATGCCTTTGCAGGATCGGGAGCTTTGGGACTGGAATGCCTCTCCAGAGGAGCTTCCTATTGCACATTCTGCGATAGGTCGAAAAAGGCCGTCGAAGCGCTTCGGTGCAATGTGAGCGATCTCGGCCTTGATGGATCCTCGGTAACCATCCGATCTGTGGATGTCATCGGATCGGGAATTCCCCATGCCGCTTCACCATACGATATCGTATTGCTCGATCCTCCATACAGATACGATGCTAAAGACGTTCTATCCATAATAGACTCCGCGGTACATCGAAATGCTATAGATGCCCGCGCGATCATCGTCTATGAATACAGTTCGTCTTCAATTTCCAGATCGCAGAGCGCTTATGATTCATATGGGTTTAACGTCTTGTCCCATAAGAAATATGGATCGACCTGCGTTGATATCCTTGAACGTGAAACGACCGAACAGGAGCAACAATGATAGTGCTCGTCGTGAATGCCGGCTCTTCGACCTTGAAGTGCCAGCTCATCCAGACCGATGGGAAGATCAGGCTCATGAAGGCTCTAGCTGATCGCATCGGAGATGAGAATGCGAACATGATGGTTTCCTTCACACCTGATTTCGAAGAGACCGTCTACGACATCGAGGGCTTGAGCGTGGACGAGGCTCTAACAAAGCTCCTCGATATCTTGGTAAACGATGAGGATTCACCCATAGATTCCTTAGACGATATCGAAGCGATAGGAAACAGGATAGTCGCCGGAGGCGAATACTTCAGCGCATCCACGCTCATAGACGAAGCGAGCTTCGAGAAGCTCAAGATGTGCGAAGAGTTGGCTCCTCTGCATAACCCACCCGCTGACAAATGCATCGAGATGCTCCATCATCTTATGCCGAACACCCCGCAAAGCGCCGTTTTCGACACGGCTTTCCATCAGAGCATCCCTCCTAAAGCCTATATGTATCCGCTTCCCAAGCGCTACTACGATGACTATCACATCCGCCGGTATGGCGCGCACGGAACATCGCACAGATATGCAGCGCAGCAGGCCGCGAACCTCTTGGACAGACCTATCGAAGACCTTGGGCTCATAACATGCCATCTAGGAAGCGGCGGCTCCATCACAGCGGTCAATCACGGTAAGTCCATCGACACTACCATGGGATTCACGCCACTCGAGGGTCTTATGATGGGAACCAGATCCGGTTCCATCGATCCGGCCATCGTCACCTATATCATGCGCCGCGATAACATATCCTACGATGAGATGGATCGCATCCTCAACAAAGACTCCGGCATACTCGGTGTCTCCGGACTCTCAAGCGATATGCGCACCGTGCTGAAAGCCGCCGACGAGGGCAATGCAGATGCAAAGCTCGCAGTGGAGATGTACGTTTACAAGGTACAGCAGGCGATAGGGCAGTTCTACGCGATAATGACACGCACCGATGCTGTGGTGATGACAGCAGGGATCGGTGAGAACAGCTCTGAGCTTCGAGAGCTCATCTTCGCCGGATTGGCGCATATGGGGATGATCCTTGACAAGGAGAAGAACGACATCGTCGGAGCCATCGGAACCAACCGAATCGTCTCCATAGACGATTCACCCATAAAGATATGCGTCGTTACCACAGACGAAGAGATGCGCATCGCCCGCGAAACCGACGCTTTGGTCGAATCGAATATTTAATTCGTAGAAACACTGCAACAATGTTAGACTAATACAGTGTGCGCGAAAAAGCGTTTATGCTACATTTGATCCTATGTGGATACCTTCCGCAGATCATGGAGGATATGAATGGACGAAACAGGGGTATTGGGTCTTTTGGAAGAGCTCTCCATCCTTTTGGAGGATTCGAAGACCGTATTCGGTAAGAGTAACATGCGACAGGTGGATATCTCGGCCGCATTCGAGATCATGGACGAGATCCGCGATATCTTCCCAAGCGAATTCGCTCAGGCTCGACAGATCGTAAGAGAGCGCCAGGCGCTCTTGGAGGATGCAGAGGACGAAGCCAACCGTCTTATCGAGGACGCAAGAAGCCAGGCTATGACCATCGCATCCGAGCAGGAGATCGTGCGTATCTCACAGCAGCAGGCCGAGACCATAATGGCTGACGCACGCGAACTGGAAAGGGAAACGCGTGCAGGTGCCGAGGATTACGCTGATGAGGTATTCGGCCATGTCGAGCAAAGCCTTGACAATGTCTTGAGCCAAGTCCGCCGCGTTCGCGACCGTCTCAATTCTACCGCTTCGGGCATGAGATAAGGATCGATCCGTCCTCTAAAGCTTCATTCGCCCGCCTTTCAACCGGCGGGCTTTTTTCATTCAAGGAGACCTACGATGAGCGATTTCAAGATACAGCTCCCAAAAGAGATGTTCGATCCCGCCGAATTCATGAGGGTCGAGGAGAAGTCCAAGATAGAGCCCATAACATTCGGACCTGATACGTATACCTTCGATGATCCGATGGATCTCGATCTGACGATAACCAACACCGGTGGAGCTTTTTTGATCCAAGGGAGCATCAAAGGCATTGCATCGACCGCATGCGCCCGATGCCTCGAGAGCGCTACATTGGATATAGATGCAGATGTCGAAGGTTTCGTCGTGATAGACGAGCAGGAAAGCGACCTTGAAGATGTGGAAGGGGATGAATACACCATCCTCGGATCCGATAAGATCATCGATCTGCGACCGTTCATAGAAAGCGCCATCCTCTTGGATCTGCCACAGATACCCCTTTGCAAAGATGATTGCAAAGGGCTTTGCCCTAAGTGCGGCTGCAACCTCAATACCGATGTCTGCGATTGCGAGGACGCGCCCGAGCCAGCAAACCCTAATAATCCCTTCGCCATCCTAAAGGATCTGGATCTTTCCAAGTAACGCCTTCTAGGCAAAAACCGCTCGCATGCATTGTAACAACGAACCGCCTATCGGGTAGAAGGTATCCTTTTTCGCATTTGATGATGGATGAACCTCATGAGCACACGTGTAGTGGGCGGTCCATTCGACTTCGTTTGCATTCGCTCACTACGCTCAGGATGACAATCTTATGATTAAGCCTTCGGCTTTGCTTTTATGGTTTTAACCGCCCACATGCAACCCACGTGATCTTATGAGCACACGTGTAGTGGGCGATCTTGATCGCCCACATGAAGCTCGTTTTGTAGGTCAGGTCGAAGGTGTCCCTTTTTGCATTTGACGCTCACTCTCGATGCTTCGCATCAGCGGTTCGCTCCCTCATGCATTCATATATTGCTTTCTTACGAAAGCATATGAAATATAGTGTTCAGAGCAAATCGAAAAGGGACACCTTCGACCTTGATACACGTTTGAGCGCAATAAGCTATACGTCCGCTTGTCACGTTTTGGAGATAACGGAGAAAGAGGTATTTTATTACAAACAAAGGGAACGTTGATGAATGTAACCCAATAGGGACGGGCATATTGGGTTAGAGTTACAGTGAAGCAAAGCAATATCACAATACCTGATTCTTTATAATTCATGCAGATATAATGTTCGCTAAGCAATCCGAACCTTGAGATAAGAATAATGCACACCTGCTGTAAAGCTTGCAAAGATTCAAGAGACAGGCGATAAGAACTACACCGAGTCCTATTCCTATGATGGTGTCGGGAACAGGGTGCGCCTTGAGCGCACAGGAGACGACGCAGATTCTGTTATTTACGAATACGATGATGACAACCGCCTTGT
>CAYXZC010000021.1:0-27084 GCA_964469815.1 uncultured Eggerthellaceae bacterium
TCACCTTGAACCGCTATCTCTATTGCCTTGCCAATCCTGTGAACTACACCGACCCAAGTGGGCATTTTAGACTAGGCCTCGGGACTGCAAAACATATTAAACATTTATTGAATCCAAAAACTCAGCATGGTGGAACACAAATCAATAACAATAGCTATGCAGATGATCCAGGGCAAAAGACTATAGACCAACCTGCATGGGAGGCTTATAACCCTTCTTTGACACGAGCTCAGAGGCATCAACAATCTCTTATCAACGCTGCTAAAAATGAGATGCTATGGCATTACGAATTGGCTCAAAAATCTGGGAATGTATTTGCTCTTGCCTATCACATGTTAATGGCGCAAAAGATGAAAGCAGAATATGAAGGTTTTTATTGTGGAACAGCAGCTTTAATACATGCATTTGAGGAATTGCGTGATGGATATGATTCTTTATCAGTTCGGGAAAAGGAACAGTTTAAAGCTGATGTGATTGGATTTTTTCCATTTGTAGGCCCAATAGCTGATTTTGGAAATACTTTTTCGTATCTAGCTGATGCAAATTTTGAGGAAGCAGGTTATTCGGGAATTGGGATCATTCCTTATGTTGGCGATGGCGCTAAATTTATTGTGTTTTTAACAAAGACAAAGAAAATTGCAAACAAAACATCGAAAATGATCGAAATTACTCAAACATTTGAAAAGGTTAGTCTCGATAGAAGCAAGAAAACAGCACAGCAGATTATTTCAGAGGAGAAAAGCGCAAGCATAAACAATGAGTTTCCAAGTGAATGGAAATCCAAAACCCTTGAAGAGATAGAAGCTGCTGCCAAACAAGGCGATCCTGGTGCCCGAAAAGCCAAGAAACTTTTGAACGACCATAGATTCGATAAAGGGGATAACAGAAAATGATGAGCAGACATCAATATGAAGAGGTTATGCGATATATCGATGAGTTTTATCCAAGATACTCTGATCCTTCTGAAGTGAAAGAGGCGATAGATGCTAAACGTATAGAGCTTGGGGAAACCAATAAGAAAAAGTACTCCAGTAAGCTTTTTGAAGGAATCATAAAGGCAGCTCAAGGCTATCATGTGAAAGATTTTACCGATGAAGAGTTTCCTGGATTGACATTTAAAGTACTCTTACATGAAAACCAAGACATACTGGATGATGACCGGGAGTTGATAGAAACTCTCGGTGGGGTCAAATATGAGCTTATAGTTTATATTTCTATGATTTCACCGTTCTATTGCATGTATATTCAACAAACGGATTATCAAGTCGCCAATAATAATGAAATATGGTATTTCTCATTAGATGAGAATTATTTGAATTATAAAGAGGCCGAAGATGTTAGAAACTATTTAACTAATATAGGTCTTCAGGAGATCAAGTTATCCGATTCTTTCGTTTTGGTTGAAGATAGAGAAACGTTTTATACGGAATTAGGGAAAACGACCATATATGATTGCCTTTTTGACAATATCGGGACAGAGTCACGCATACGAGGATGGCGAAAATGGAAGGAAACCCCGGAAGGAACTATAGTTACCGAACCAGATATAGATTGGGAATCACTTCACTATGATCAAGATAAAACAGAATGTTGGGTAATAAAGAGCTAGGCTTAGTGATGAAGAATCAGGCTTAATGTTATCGACAAGGTGTGATGGCAAAGAGGGTCTGGATTACAATGAAATCTGCAAAGAGAAAAAACATATTGCGATCCTTTGTAGTCGTTGCTCTTGTTCTCATCGCAGTATTTATAGGCTATCTGGTTTACATATGGTTTGATACTGAACCTGTAATGGATCAATTGGAGCAGATAACAAAAGAACCGCCCAATAGTCGCGAGATGTTCAAGGATGACTTCTGTTTATTGGTTCCAGAAGCGGATGATGAAGGAAACATCACTCGCCATGTCACTAAGATCACTCGCGGTTATTTATGGGTATGGGGAGACAAGGGGTCTATGAGGATCAATATATTTCTCGATGATAAGTATTCCGATGGAGAGCCTTATTCATACGAGGCAAACTGGAACGTAATAATAGAAAGAATAAATGGAAAATGGGAAATAGTTGATTATAAGAATATTCCATGATTCTACATTACACAGAGTTGGTAGATGGGCGTGTTTCAAACGGCTAATAATTTTTTGTCACAAAGACTCAACCTTGATGTCATCGCCCCATGTGCTAGAGAAGACCTAACTCCTATTACATCTCGTATCACAAAACTTGTTTATATGGGCGATTTGTGGGCGGTTAAAACCGCCCACTACACGTTGTTCTCACAGGTAGATGTGTAGTTGCAGGATTCATCATGACACAAAATTCAAAGTACATCCACTTGCATTTATACCTTGGACTTTGCAAACCCAAGACGTGTATGAAGGTCGAAGGTATCCCTTTTCGATTTGCTCTGAACACCATCTTTCATTTGCTTTCGCAAGAAAGCATATATGAATGCATGAGGGAGCGAACCGCTGATGCGTAAGCATCGAGAGTGAGCGCCAAATGCGAAAAGGGATACCTTCGGCCTGATTACGTGATGTGGGCGGTTTCAACCGCTCGCATGCGTTTGAGCGCCGCTCATTCATGAGCGTTTTCAACATGCGCTCCATTTGCCGAACCTGACGGCAAGAAACAACTCGGCATGTCCTGGCACCGCTTCGCTCTGATATATAGTCGATGCATTGCATGAATCATCGTAAGGCTAAAGGATCCAGCATCTTCATGGCCTATCTTTGATCAAATCCATTGGAGTTGAAGGAGGAAGCGGCGTGGAGTTGCTCGTTTTTCTCATAGCGTTCCCGATACTTTCGGCATTGCTATTGCTCTGTGTCAGAAATGATATGGGCAGAGGCGCCATCACCTGCATCTCTGCAGGTGTCATCGCATGTGCATCCATCGTCTTGGCGGTGCAGCATCTCGGCACCGAAGGCGTGTACTATGAGATCAGCTCGCCTTATATCGACTACATGTGCACGGCCATATCGGCGATCTGCGTTGTCGTGGTGATAGCATTTGCTGTCAAGTACAAGAACCTGCTATCCGGGCTTCTTGCTGCCATCCAGATAGGCGTTGTTCTGGTGGTCGAATTCGGATTCGCCCACGATATGGAGGTGGAGCTCGGACTGTATGTCGATTCCTTCTCCATCCTCATGGCTTTGATAATAGGGATTATCGGCAGCGGCATATGCATCTATGCCCTAGGATATATGACCGATTTCCAACATCACGAGCCGGAGGGTGCAAAGGACAGAAGGCCTACCTTCTTCGCGCTGATGTTCCTATTCCTCTCAGCTATGTTCGCCATCGTGTTCTCCAATAACATGACATGGATGTTCACAGCCTGGGAAGTGACCACCTTATGTTCGTTCCTGCTCATCGGATACACGAAAACGGATGAGGCCATCGCCAACGCATTCCGCCAGATCATCATGAACCTGCTAGGTGGGATCGCCTTCATCGTCGCGCTGTTGCTGAGCATCATCAATGTTGGAACGCTATCCTTCGTGGATTTCATCGCAACTGGCGTGAGCATGCCGAATGTGGTTCTCATACCTGTGATACTCCTTGCATTCGCAGGCATCACGAAAGCGGCGCAGATGCCGTTTCAGACTTGGCTTTTGGGAGCCATGGTCGCACCTACTCCGACAAGCGCCCTTCTGCATTCATCCACGATGGTCAAAGCGGGTGTGTTCATCCTCGTGAAACTGGCACCTTGCTTCCTCGTGAGCCCGGTACCATCGATCATGGTGATGCTCGTCGGCTCCATCACATTCCTGCTGTGCTCGTTCATGGCCATATCGCAGACGAACGCCAAGCGTGTGCTGGCATATTCGACCATCGCCAATCTTGGGCTGATCACCGCATGCGCAGGCGCTGGAAGCCCGGAGGCCGTATGGGCGGCCATCTTCCTCATCCTCTTCCATGCGCTAGCGAAATCGCTACTCTTCCTTTGCGTGGGCACCGCCGAGCATCATATCGGGAGCCGGAATATCGAGGATATGGATCTACTGTTCGAGCGCATGCCCCGATTGGCGCGTTTCATGATGCTCGGGATAATGTGCATGTTCATCGCGCCATTCGGAATGCTCATCGCCAAATGGGCCACGCTCGTATCCTTCGCCGACATGGATCAGATCGCGCTGATCCTCATACTGGCGTTCGGATCGGCCGCCACCTTCATGTTCTGGGCGAAATGGCTCGGTAAGCTGGCAGGCATCGCAGGCCAACCCGAAAACGTCGAGATAACGGTGCACAAGAGCGAATGGTTCTCGCTCATATTGATGGCATCGCTGCTCATCGTATGCTGCGTTCTCATCCCATCGATATCGATGCATATCGTGGTTCCATATGAGATATCCGTCTATGGCCTTGCTGTTCAAGATATATCCACGGATAATCTTTGGATCGCGAGCATATGCGTATTCGTCGTCGTGATCGCACTGTTCACAGGTCTTGGTCGATCCAAGAAGAAGAAAGTGGATGTGTATCTTTCAGGTGTCAGCGTGAACAACGATAAGCGTGCCTTCAAGAATTCGCTATCCGGACAGACCGAAGCCATCGTGCGCAATTGGTATATGGACAACATCTTCGGTGAGGCCAAGATAGCCCCGATCGGTGTCATATTCAACAGCGTGATCATGATCGCTGCTCTCGTATTGGGTCTTTTCGGACTGACCTTGATCTAGCATAGGAGATTTGCATGGAGATTATGGATATCCTCATAGTTTTAGGCGGGTCGGTCGCATTCGCGATATTGGCACCTGTCATCGGGTGCTTGCTCGCAGGCATCGATCGCGTCATATCCGCTAGGATGCAGGGTAGGGTAGGACCGCCATTGCTTCAGCCCTATTACGATGTGAGGAAGCTTCTTGCCAAGGAGAAGGTCACCGTAAACAGCGTTCAAGATGCCTATGTGATCTGCGCGCTCATCTTCGCAGCATTGGCCGGAGGCATCTTCTTCACCGGCGGAAACCTCCTTATGTGCATCTTCATAATCACGCTATCGAGCCTCTTCTTCATCATAGCGGCCTATTCCTCAAGAAGCCCTTATGCAGAGGTCGGAGCTGCACGCGAGACCGTGCAGGTGATGTCATATGAGCCCATGGTGCTCATCTTCGCAGTTGCGTTCTACATGGCAACATCCCTGATCCTTCCGGCGGGCATTCCCGGGTCGTTCAACGTCTCCGAAGTGTTCTCTCTCGATGTTCCGCTCATCGGATATACGGTCTTGGTGTTCTTGGGTCTGCTGTTCATCCTCACCATCAAGCTTCGCAAATCGCCATTCGACCTTTCGATGTCGCATCACGCCCATCAAGAGATCGTGCGCGGGATGACGACCGAGATGTCAGGATCCACGCTGGCCATGGTCGAGATACTGCATTGGTGCGAGAACGTCTTGTTCCTGGGATGGATTGCCGTCTTCTTTATCTGGAGCAACCCTTTGTCCATAGTCTTGGCCGTCGTCGTAGCTCTTCTGGTCTATTTCTTCGAGATATTCATCGACAATAACTTCGCTCGTGTGAAGTGGCAGCTCATGTTCAAATCGGCCTGGATCGTTGCCCTTGTTTGCGGCGGAATCAACATAGCGATCCTTGCTTTCATATAGAAAGGCGAACAATGGGATATTCTTCGAAATCACCTTGGGTCATACACTATGACGGCTCCAGTTGCAACGGCTGCGATATCGAGGTTCTGGCTACGCTTTGCCCCGGTTTCGATGGCGAGAGGTTCGGCGTCATCAATACGGGCAACCCCAAGCATGCCGACATCTTCCTCGTGACCGGTTCTGTGAACGAGCAGAACATAGATGTGGTCAAGGAGATATACGACCAGATGGTCGAACCGAAGGTCGTCGTAGCTTGTGGTATCTGCGCTTGTTCAGGTGGCATATTCCATGATTGCTACAACGTGATAGGCGGGGTGGATAAGGCCATTCCGGTCGATGTCTATGCCCCGGGATGCGCGGTTCGCCCCGAGACCCTCATCGATGCGATCGTCGAGGGCATCGCCGTGCTCGACCAAAAAGCCGAAAAGCTCAAGGCTTCGAAATAGGGAAGGTGTCCAATGGAATTCAAAAGCGAGTTCATCTCCTTGGATCAAGCGCTCATCCATTCAGATGCGCAAAGGCGCTGCGATGAAGGCTGGAGATACGTTCAGATCCTTGCTGTGAACAAGGAATCATCGCTGGATCTGGTCTATTCCTATATGAAAGACGGACAGTTGGACAACATGGTCATCCAAGATGTCCCTAAAGATGCCGTCGTCCCTTCTATCTCCGATGTGTATTTCGAAGCATTCGTTTGCGAGAACGAGATACACGATCTGTTCGGATTGAACATAGAGGGCATCGCCATCGATTTCTTGGGCAACTTCTACAGGGTGAGCGAGAAGTACCCTATGACCATCATCACTCCTGAGCAGCTTGCAGCACGCGAGAAAGCGCGCAAGGTAGCTGCAGCAAAAGCGGCCAAAGAGGCCAAAGATGCTCAAAAGGCCAAGGACAGCTCTGCAGAGGAAAGCGCGGGAGACACGGAAGCGGAAAAGCCCAAGAAGACGCTTGAAGAGGAAAGGGCTGAATTGGAAGCCAAGCTATCCAAGATGGATCCCGCGAAAGCCGCTAAAGTTCGTGCGGCATTCGAAGCGAAGATGAAGAAGAGCGTAAAGACCGAGGAGGGCAAGTGATCCATGGGTAAGTCAACCATCATCCCATTTGGTCCACAGCATCCGGTTCTGCCGGAGCCTTTGCATCTCGATCTTGTGGTGGAGGATGAGACCGTAGTCGATTGCATCCCACAGATCGGATTCGTGCACAGAGGCTTGGAAAAGCTAGTCGAGACCAGGGATTATAACCAGTTCATCTATGTTGCAGAGCGCATATGCGGCATCTGTGCGATGGGTCACTCCCTAGGTTATGCTGAGACCGTTGAGAGCCTGATGGGCGTTGAGGTGCCCAAGCGCGCCGAGTATCTTCGCGTCATATGGCATGAGCTGTCAAGGATACATTCGCATCTTCTTTGGCTCGGCCTTGCAGCCGATGCTTTCGGATTCGAATCGATGTTCATGCACTGCTGGCGCCTTCGCGAACGCGTGCTCGACATCTTCGAGAAGACCACAGGTGGTAGGGTCATCCTATCCGTTGTTGCTGTGGGCGGCGTTGTTCGCGATATCGACTCCACCGTCCTGCTCGAGATAGTCAATGTCTTAGACAACATAAAGGGCGAATACGAGCAAATCGTCAAGACCCTCTTGACCGACACCTCCATCAAGAATAGAACGGTCGATGTCGGCACGATAAGCCGCGATGATGCGATAAAGCTCAGCATGGTCGGCCCTTTCGCCAGAGCATCCAACGTGAGCTACGACGTTCGCATGTTCGGCAAAGGCGTATACGGCGACCTTTCCGATTTCGAGCCGATCGTCGATGCGCAAGGCGATTGCTATGCCCGTATAAAGGTGCGTTGTGCCGAGGTCTTGCAGTCCATCGACATAATAAAGGAGCTAATCTCCAAGATACCTCAAGGTGATATCCTCACCAAGGTCAAGGGAAGCCCTAAGGATGGAGCCCAAGCCTCCAATGTGCTGGAGCAACCGCGAGGTGAATGCTATTACTATGCCCGCGGCAACGGTACGAAATACCTGGAGCGCATGCGTATGAGAACGCCCACATCGCAAAACCTTGCCGGGATGACCGTTGCCCTCAAAGGATGCGATCTGGCCGATGTGAACATGATCATCCTTACGATCGACCCATGCATAAGCTGTACGGAAAGGTAGATAGATGGGTAGTTTCAAACTGGGGGCGATGACCTTTGGATCCCTTTTCAAACGCCCCGAGACACTGCGTTATCCGATCGAGCGGAAAGAGCCGTACAAAGGGCAGAAGGGTCACGTAGTCAACGATGTCGACTCCTGCATCCTCTGTGGCATGTGCCAGAAATCGTGCCCATGCCATTGCATCACCGTCGATAAGCAAGCTCGAATGTGGCAGATAAACCCTTTCATGTGCGTGCAATGCTCAAGCTGCGTGCGTTCGTGCCCCGTGAACTGCCTGTCGATGGACGGTGCCTATACGCCTGTGTCTTCTGCGAAGTACTGCAACGACCTGAGCGTTCCGGAAAAAGAGGATAAGTAACCTGACGTATTCCCACCGATCTCGAACGTTTCAAAACGGATAAAAAGGATGCAAAGCCATTGATCATGGAAACGATGTATCGATAGACTAAATGCACGAAAATGTAGCACTTCTGCCTGTTAGAATATACGCCGTGTACTTTTCATGCATAAGTTCATCGAGGTGAGGATTTGTCCGTTAAGAATGGCATAGAGAGCAACGTGGAGATGTCTGATGCCTACAACAAGGTATTCACCGTCGCGAACGTTATCTCGTTTGCAAGGCTTTGCCTCATACCTGTGTATATGGTTCTTCTCATCAACGGTCAGAACATCGCAGCAACCGTCATCTTCGCCATTGCCGCATTGACCGACTTCTTGGATGGGCAGGTGGCCAGACGAACTAACACAGTGTCAAGGCTCGGCATACTCATGGATCCGGCCATAGATACCTTGTTGATGATAACAGGAGTGTTGGGTGTTTTCTTCGTAGGGCGCATCCCGCTTTGGATCGTCATCCTCATCTTCGCAAGGGAGTTGCTCCTCCTCATCGGAGGCGCGATCCTCCTCAAGGGCTTCTCCATACAGATTCCGGTTATCTACCCTGGGAAAGTGGCAACGACGCTCCTTTTCTTCGGTTTCGCAGCCATGTTCCTCTACATACCGACATTCGCCGGTCTTGGCATAACGGATCTGAGCTGGTTGCCGGGATTCGATTCCAGCACAACCTCTTGGGGTATCTACTTCATCTATGCAGGGCTTATCTTGCAGATTGCCGTCACCATATACTATTGCGTGCAGGCCGTCTTGAAGCTGAAGCAGCGCAGTTCAGTCGATCACTCCCAACGCAACGAGGCTTGAGGCTCATGGCACGGGATTCTTCAAGGATCAGCGGGCGCTTGCCTGATGACAACAGGAAAAGAAGACCGATCGAGGCGAACGATCGCAATTCTTCCCGAATACCGCAATCTGAAAGGCGAAGCGGCAGGATCGATAGGAGGGGTTCTCAGCCTTTGGATGGGCGCAGAGGGCGCTCGCAGGACATCCCAAGCAAGGATCGCAAGGTATCCGGATCCATCGGCCGACCATCATCCGATCCTCGCGATTATGGACGATCTCGCAGATCAGCGGATATCAGGCATAGCGGCAACATAGACAGAACACGACGTCTTGACGTTCCTGATCGGGTGCGCTCGGGCGCAGGTTCTAACCGAATGGGCAACAAAGATACAGGACGGGCGAGACGCGATATCGATCCGCGTTCTAAGAACCAGTCAAGATCAACTGCTTCATATCGAAGATCTCCAGGATCGGATCGCTCCTCGCAAAGACGGCAAAGGACTGCTCACGATAGAAGCTACGCTCAACCGGCTACGCAGTTCTATGCTGGTCCTGCGTATATGAAGCCATCTTTGGCATCCCGGATCTTCGAAGGTGTCATCGGTGTCATATCCATGATAGGAAAGGGCATAGCATCCGGAGTCTCATTCCTTTGGCACAAGAGCCGAGCTCTTTCCGTCGTTTTGTCGATAGCCATAATCGCGCTTTGCGCATTCGGCATCGACAGCGCTTTGACGAATGGGAAGATCTATCAAGGCGTGAGCGTGGGCAACATCGATCTTTCCAACAAGACCGTCGATGAAGCGCGTCAGGCCATAGACAGCGAATATTCCAACAAACTGTTCAATGCCCAGACTTTCGTGTTCGAAAACGATGTCGATCTGGATTCCGTGATAATGGATAAGGACAACATAGACATCGACAAGCTCACAAAGCTCATAGAGGACGAGGAATCCGAAGATACGCACACGATCTGGCTTGCCGATGCAATAACGCTCGGAGCTGAACTGCCGAGCAACGAGATCGCCGAGCAGGCCTTCGAAGTGGGTAGATCCTCTGGTATCTTCGATAGGTTCAAGGCGTTCTTCTCAGGCTACGATATCAAGCCGTACGCATCATACAACAGCATACTTTTGGACAACATGATGAGCGATATAGAGAACTCCACGGGCAACCCTCTTCTGAACTGGGGCGTCTCTATCAGCGAGGGCACCGCAAGCGTAACGGAAGGCCATGATGGATATGAGCTCAACCACGATGCCTTCATAGATTCGCTGAACGATCTCTTCTTCTTGCAACCCGGCGATATCCACACCTATGTTGCCAACGTTCCATTCTCCGAGACCAAGATCGGCCAGGCGCAGGCTCAGAATACCTGCGATGCCATCAACGCAGCCATAGCGGGTGGCGCATCCTTTATCTATGAAGGACAGAACATCTCCATAGATGCTCCCACTTTGGGATCTTGGATATCGACCTCTATAGAGGAGAAGGACAATGCATGGATGCTCGCACCATCAGTGGATGAGAGCAAGGCGACGACCCCTCTGGCTGAGCTTTTGAACCCAGCCTCAACGGGTTATGACGTGAATGTCTCGATATATGAGGACGAGGATGGCAACCTTACCGTGAAGCCTGACCATTCTGTGATCATCCCTTCTGCTGAGAGCGCGTTGAGCGACCTTGACACGTCGCTCTTCGAGCATTTCAGGAACACGGGAAAGTTCGAGATAGAGAACAGCCAATACGATATCGCCATAAGCTCGAAGGACTATGATGGGACGTTTTCTGTCGAAGATGCGATGGCCTTTGGGGTGATCGAGGTATTCTCCAGCTATACGACGAACTATTCAACCAAAGCATCCAATGCCAACAGGATCTACAACATCCATCTTGCAGCCAGCCTGTTGAACGATTCGATCGTTGGTGCCAACGGAGGCACTTGGTCGTTCAATGAGGTCGCCGGAAACACCGATGAGGCCGCGGGTTTCCGTGAAGCAGGCTCGATAATCGAAGGAGAACGCACCGATTCTATCGGAGGCGGGGTCTGCCAGGTTGCGACGACGGTCTATAACGCTGTTTATGATTCAGGTCTTCCTATAAGCGAAAGGCACAACCATTCTCTATACATGTCGGCTTACCCGGACGGGCGGGATGCGGCTGTCTCATATCCTCTGCTCGATCTCAAATGGGAGAACGATACACCATCGGATATATTGGTCACCACCTCATACACCGAAAGTTCCGTAACAGCGAATCTGGTAGGAGTTAATCCGCAATACAGCGTCGAGACCGAGGTAGGACAGTGGCAAAAAGGGGAGAAGTACACTACGAAGGTAGAGGTAGATGAGACTATGGCAAGTGGCGTGTCGGTCGTCGATACGAACGGATCCGATGGCCAAGTTATCGAGGTCAAAAGAACCGTCAAGGACAGAAACGGCAACATCTTGAGAGAGAAGACGTTCACTTCTGTCTATTCTCCGATCAACCAGATAATCAAAGTAGGGCCTGATACCGATACCGATGAGATACTCGAGAAATACGCACGCAAGGACTCGACCGGTTCATCTGGTTCATCTGGTTCATCTGGTTCATCGGGAGGCTCGAGCTCATCAAGCTCATCAAGCTCGTCAAGCTCGTCAAGCGCGTCGAGTTCCTCGTCATCCAAGAAGAGCTGAACTGAGCGAACTTTTTAGCAACTTCGACATCGACCGGATCATCTACGAAGATGAAGATTAGGGCATACGACTGAAAAAGACCATGGAAAAGCATACGAATCCAAGACAAGCGAACACACTTTCAAGATTTACAAGGTTCCTCCTGACCATCATCGTCACGATTGCGATGTGTGCTATACCGCCTTCAGCTCATGCCGATGTCCGGAAAGGCGATGTGGTCATGGGGCAGACCATGTCAGAGCGCGGACTCAAAGCCACCCAATGCCCTTCCGTTGAATCCGAATATGCCTACCTCATCGACGAGGACGGTACGGTCTATTTCGAACGCAATGCTGATCAAGAGGTTCAGATCGCATCCATCACCAAGATAATGACGGCTATAGTGGCCCTGCAAACCGCTCCGCTCGATACCGAGATAACCGTGAGCTCGAATGCGGCGGCCGCCGGAGAGTCGAGTGCCGGGCTTTGGGCGGGTGACAAGCTGAGCCTTGAAGATGCCTTGAAAGGCCTTATGGTGCCCTCAGGCAATGATGCTGCCGTAGCCATCGGAGAGTGCATCGGCAAGATCATCTACGAGGATGCGCAGGCCTCAGGAACCACCCTTACCGATCCATCCGGTCAAGAGATAACCGGTCAAGATGATGCTGCTTATCTGGCTGCCTTCGTATCGCAGATGAATACCAAGGCTCAAGAGATCGGCTGCACGAACACCGTATTCGAAAATCCCCACGGGCTTGATTTCGGAAGGTTCTCCGGCAATCTGCACAGTACAGCTAAGGAGGTTTCCAAGATCGCCGCTTTTGCCATGCAAGACGATTTCTTCAGATCCATCGTCGAGCTTCCTGAGGCTACGCTTAAGGTGAACCGCAATGGGAACATCATTGATGTTGTGGTCAAAAGCACAGACGAGCTCATAGGGCAATATGAAGGCGCTTGCGGGATCAAGACGGGCAACACGGATCTAGCCGGCCCATGCTTTGCCGGCGCATGCGACAGAGATGGAAGGATGCTGTATGCGATAGTGCTCCATTCAACATCCGAGCAGCAAAGATTCTCAGATGCAACCACCTTGTACGACTGGGTCTATGACAATTACGTGATGTATGAGCTCGCACATAGCGATGTGACCGCGACGATGACCACAGATGATGGCGATCAAGAGGTTCCCGTTGTGGCTGAAGTAGCGCTCGATTCGTGGCTCGACAAGACGGTTCCTGCCACTTTCAGCGATCCTGATGCCGCTATAGAGGTATTCGCACCACTTGGCAACATCAGCCAGTCATTCGAATTCTATAATGTATCAGGCAGTGTCAAAGCCGGTGATGTTGTTGGAAAAGCCACTTTCTACCAGCGAAACGAGGTCATAGGGAACATCGATCTTGTAGCTTGCGAAGATGTGGATGCACCCGACATACTGGAAAGCGTCGGGATCTGGTGGGATAAATTCACCCGATCGCTATCTGGCCAACCGACCAGTGCGCAATCGGTTATCATCAATGATTGTGAATTGATCATCGATAAGAGCTAGAACACAGGCTCAGCTCAGCGAATAAAGAGATAAGGTTTGCAGAAGATGACGAAGAAATGCCCTGTATGCATGTATGAGATGGAAGAAAGCCAAGCCGCTTGTCCGCAATGCGGGTTCAGATTCCTTGGCCAAACGCAAGAGTTCAAACCGATAATGATCCAACAGGACGATGATATATCCGACAGGGAGGATCCCAAAGCCGTGCTCCGTGTCGTCAGGGGTCCTCAGGTCGGATCGGTGTACAAGCTGGATAAGGAGACGGTCACTCTCGGCCGCAACCCGCAATGCGATATATTCCTCAACGATATGACCGTATCTCGCATGCATGCTCAGCTCGATTACAACAGCGGGTGCTTCATCATAAAGGATGTGGATTCTTACAATGGTGTCTGGGTGAACAACCAGAACATCGATTCCAAGACGCTAAGGTCGGGCGATCTCATCCAGATAGGGAAGTTCGCTTTCATCTACGAAGAGGACATATAGGCCAAAGAAGGGGATTGCGGGTAAAAAATGGTTGGACTTCTTTCAGGCAATGAAGCGATAGCGCTTGGAGCCCATGATGCCGGTGCAACGATAGGGCTCGGATATCCTGGGACACCTTCTACCGAGACCATGGAATATTTCTCCAAATTCGACGATGTCATAGCCGAATGGTGCACGAACGAGAAGGTGGCTCTTGAGGTTGCGATAGGAGCATCTGCAGCAGGCAAGCGCACGCTCACGACCATGAAGCATGTCGGTCTCAATGTGGCGGCCGATCCGCTATTCACGAGCGCCTACACCGGTGTGAATGCCGGGATGATAATCCTTGTGGCCGACGATCCGGGGATGTACTCATCCCAAAACGAACAGGATTCCCATTATTACGCTGCCGCAGCCCACATACCCATGATAGATCCCGCGGATTCGCAGGAAGCGTATGGCTTCACCAAGCAAGCCTACGATATCTCTGAGCGATTCGATGTCCCTGTTATCATCAGATCCGAGGTGCGCATCTCCCACACACGCACGCTCGTCGATGAAGGCGATGTTGAGACATTCGCATCCAAGCCATATGAGAAGGCGCCCGAGAAATGGGTGATGATGCCCGCATTTGCGAAAGGTCGACGCATCGACCAGATCCATCGCATCGAAGACCTGAAGCTCTTCGCCGAGACCACCGACCTGAACAGGGTAGAGATGCGCTCTGGAAAGATCGGCATCGTTTGCGCGGGTGCTACCTACCAATATGTTCGCGATGCGCTGCCTGAAGCGTCCGTTCTCAAGCTGGGACTCACATATCCGCTGCCCGAGCAGAAGATCGCTGAATTCTCAGATAAGGTCGAGGATCTATATGTGATCGAAGAGGCCTCCACCTATCTTCGCAATGCTGTCAAGGCTTTGGGCATCAAGGTCGCATCCCCGATGAACCCGCTTCCTTTGGCAGGCGAGCTTTCCCCCAACCTCATAAGGTTATCATTCGACATACCGCTTGCTGAACATGAAGATACCGATACACCCATCCCGGCCCGTCCGCCTTCACTGTGCGCAGGATGCCCACATCGCATAGTGTTCAAGGAACTGTCAAGGATGCGCGCGATAGTCACAGGCGATATAGGCTGCTATACATTAGGTGCGCTCCCACCTCTTGCAGCGATGGACACCTGCGTCGATATGGGCGCTTCCGTTTCGATGGCGCATGGATTCGAGCTGGCGATGCAAGGGGAGGATCATCCACCGATCGTTGCCGTGATAGGGGACTCGACCTTCTCCCATTCAGGCTTGAGCTCGCTTGTGACCACCGTATACAACAATGGCAGCGGGATCGTATGTATATTGGACAACCGCACGACAGCGATGACTGGAAGGCAAGGGAATCCTTTCAATGGGGTGGCGCTCCAAGACAGGCCTGCACATGAATTGGATATAGAGAGCGTCGTCAAGGCCATCGGAGTGAAAGATGTGCGCACGATCGATCCCAACGATCTTCAAGCGGTCAGAGTCGCATTCAAAGAAGCAAGGCAGAACTCCGATTCGCTGTCGGTGCTCATATTCAAACGGCCCTGCGTCCTGTTGGAGCGCAAGCGCGACACCCCGTATCATGTGGCTTCATGTACAGGATGCGGAGTGTGCGTCACGCTCGGATGCCCGGCCATCGGAAAGGATCCTGAAAGCGGCCTTGCATATATCGATCCCGATGCATGCATAGGTTGCGGTCAGTGCGCCCAATACTGCCGTTTCGATGCGATCACCCGATAGCAGAGAGGAACCAAGATGTCTTGCACAGTGCTCTTATGCGGTGTAGGTGGGCAAGGAACCATCCTTGCTGCGCACATCCTCGCTCAAGTCGCCCATCTTTCAGGCGACGATGTGAAGGTCTCCGAGATACACGGGATGTCACAGCGCGGCGGAGCTGTGAGCACCGTGGTTGTCTTCGGTGATGAGGTCAGCTCTATGGTCAGCGGGATAGGGTGCGCCGACATCATAGTCTCCTTCGAGATGATAGAAGCCCTTCGGAACATCGATCAGCTCAGAAGCGGCGGTACGCTCATCGTCAACGATGAGGTGATCAAACCCGCCTCCGTTCTCACCGGTGCCTTCAAATTGGATGGGAACATGCGCGATGAGCTCATCGACAAGGGAGCCATCCTCGTTCCGGCTGAAGAATGCGCCCTTGAAGCGGGCAACGCGAAGGCATCAAATGTCGTGATACTCGGTGCGCTATCACGCGTATTGGATTTTCCCGAAGAGAACTGGATCAGCGCGATATCGGATCATGTTCCTCAAAAGACCATCGATGTCAATCTTCGAGCATTCGAGTCAGGGCGCAACTTCGCAGGACAGCATAAGGAGTAGCACATGAGCGTAACACAGCTGAGCGTCTTCACAGAGAGCAAACCGGGGCATCTTGCCGATATCCTCGATATCCTCGAGAAGGCCAACATAAGCGTAAGGGGATTTTCCGTATCAGATACCGGAGATTACGGGATCGCTCGCTTCATAGTGGATGATCCTAATGCAGCATGCGACCTTCTCACCGAGAAGGGAAAGGCGTTCACACTCACGCAGGTTCTATGCCTGAAGCTGATCGATGCTCCGGGTGAGCTTGCACGGGTCATGAACATACTCGCTTCGCACGAGGTGAACGTGAAGTACAGCTACTCCATGATATCGACCTATATCATCATCTCCACCGATGATATCGAATACGCCAAAAATGTCCTATCGAAAGAACCTCTCAACATCATCACCCAAGAAGAGATCCAAAGGATCACTGCGGAAAGATCCGCATAAAAGCCACTCGAGAGCAACCCGAGCATCAAGAAAGAAGAACATGACCAATTTCGACATAACGAACAAAAAGGATGTCAAGCAAGCCATAGCAGAGCAGCGATACGATCTGTTCCCGATCTATCGTCCGGAGGTCGAATGCGCATCGCGCGATGAGATCGAGTCCATCCAGCTTCAGAAATTGAAGGATCAGGTTCGCTACACCTATGAGAAGGTGCCATACTATCACGATCTCATGGACGAGATGGGAGTTGCTCCTGGGGATATAAGGATGCTAGATGATATTCGTTTGCTCCCATTCACGGATAAAGAGGTATTGCGCAAGACATTCCCATTCGGGCTTTTCGCCGTTGATATGGAGGATGTGATCGAGCTGCACGCATCTTCGGGCACGACAGGCAAGCCCATAGTCGTCGGGTACACGCGCGATGACATGGACATGTGGAGCGAATGCATAGCTCGCCTTGTCCAGATGGCAGGAGTGCTCCCAAGCGATGTCGCGCAGATGGCTTTCGGATACGGCATGTTCACCGGGGGGTTCGGGCTTCACTACGGACTGCAGCGCCTTGGCTGTGCGATGATCCCTGCAGGATCGGGCAATACGGAACGCCACATCCAGATGATAGACGACTACGGTACCACGGTTCTCATTGCCACACCTTCATACGCCATGCATATCTGCGAAGTGGGGGAAAGCCTAGGGTATGACTGGGAATCCTCATCCTTGCGTGTCGGGCTGTTCGGCGGCGAGCCATGCCCACCTTCGCTGAAATCCGAGATAGAGAGCAGGATGCACATAGTCTGCACCGACAATTACGGTCTTACTGAAGTGGTCGGTCCCGGTGTCTCAGGTGAATGCCTTGCGCATCGCGATCAGCAGCACATCGCCGAGGATCATTTCCTCTGGGAAGTGGTAGATCCCGATACCGGAAATCCGGTAGCTGAAGGGGAGATGGGAGAGCTCGTATTGACCCCGCTCGATAAGCAGGGAATCCCCGTTCTACGATATCGAACGCATGATCTGACACGCGTCACACGAGAGCCTTGTGAATGCGGGCGCACGTTGGCGCGCATGGATAAGGTGCGCTCACGCTCGGATGATATGCTCATAATTCGCGGCACCAACGTGTTCCCAAGCCAGATCGAAGATGTGCTCTCTACTATCGATGAGGTCACACCGCACTATCACATCATCGTCAGGACGGTCAACGGGATGGATTCGCTCACAGTACAAACCGAGATCCGCCCTGAGGCTTTCAGCGATTCTTTTGAGGAGATGTCTGCGCTCCAAAGGCGAATAGAGGAGAAGCTGAAGGGTGTCCTTCTTGTCGGGGTGAAAGTCGAGCTGGTCGAACCCGGTGGGATCGAGCGCACGATGGGCAAAGCCAAGCACGTATCAGACGAGCGTTCGAAATGATACGACATCGACGCACTCACCGATGAGCTCCTCTGAAAATGATAATACGAATGCTCCTGTGATCGGAAGATTCGCGCCTTCTCCCACAGGGCGCATGCATGCGGGCAACATCTATGCATACCTGATAGCGTGGCTGTCCGCCAAACGTCTTGGCGGTTCGATCGTGCTGCGCATAGAGGATCTGGATGCGCAACGCTCTAAGCCCGAATTCACCGATATGCTGAAGCGAGACCTTGAGGCTTTGGGGCTCGTGTGGGATAAAGAGGCTGAACAGCAAAGCAGAAGAGGCTCTTATTACGAGGATCGTTTGAACTCTCTTCAGGAAAGGGGTCTCATTTATCCTTGTTTCTGCACCAGAGCCGATCTGCATAGCGCCTCGGCTCCGCACGTAGGCGAGCGATACATATACACAAGGCATTGCAAGGATCTGGATGATGCCTCGATCGAGCGCTATCGGAAAGAGGGAAGAAGACCATCTTTACGGCTCGAGGTTCCCGAGAAGACGATCTCCTTCATCGATAGCATACAGGGTGAATTCGCACAAGACCTCCTGCATAGGTTCGGAGACCCTGTTCTTCGTCGGGCAGATGGCAATTTCACCTATCAACTTGCAGTGGTCGTCGATGATGCAGCAGACGGCATCACCAGCGTGGTCAGAGGGGCAGATCTCATCGACTCGACACCGATCCAGATCCATCTACAGGACCTTCTCGGATTCGAGCATCCACGATACGCCCATATCCCCCTTATCGTGGACGATGAGGGACGAAGGCTCTCCAAACGCGATCTTGATGCGAACCTCGACGCGTTGCTCGAAACATACAGAACACCCGAGGCGATCATCGGCCATATCGCATTCATATCGAACTTGATCCCGGAAGATGAGCCCATATCACCCGAACAGCTGTTGAAGGTAGACGGCCTCGATCCACTGGAGACCCTCAAAGGCCTTGACAGCATCCGTTGGAGATGACGGAGACTAGAAGAGAAGGGCTAGGGCATAGAAGGCACCGAGCACGACATTCAAGGCGCATATCTGCGACATAGCAACCTTGCGTGTGCCGGCTGCAAGCGGATTTTTCATCAAAGCGGAGACGAATGGGTAGCTCGCAAAGAGCATGAAGACGACCACGATCCAACCCGATAGGTTCAACACGCATACGTTTACCACGATGGCCAAGATCCACAAGATGATGATCGCATGATAAAGAGAGCAAGAGCGTTCTCTTCCCAACCGCACCGGAAGCGTTCTCCGCAAGACCAAAGAGTCCTTTTCGATATCGCATGTGTTGTTCGTCATCATTATCAAAGCTATACCGAATACAGCAGGAAGCGACCAAAGGATGACGAGCGGTTCTAACATGGAGGTATACACATAATAGCTTGCCAGAGGAATCAAAGCCCCCATGACGCATCCGCTTGCGAGCTCTCCGATGGGAAGATAGGATATGGGGGTCTTCCCGGCAGAATAGAACACCACGAACAACGCCCCGATCAAAGCTATGACCAAAGGAACGAATCCCGCGATGAGAATGATATAGATCCCTATGAGAAATGCCAGCACGAGGTATACGATGGCCAAGATGAGCGCTTTTTTGGGATCTATGTCGTTATAGACCAGAACGGAGTCATCCTCATCGACATCATCAGCCTCGGAATCCACTCCTTTGACGTAATCGAAGTAATCATTGAACACGTTCACGGATGATTGCATGAGGACGCATATCGCAAGAAGCGATACGATCGTCAAAGGGGCGGTCTCATAGCCATTGCAGATAGCGAAGGCTGTCGCCAGAAGCACGGGCATGACAGATCCAGCCCAAGTGTGCGGAGCCGCCATATCGATCATCATCTTCAAGGTGAATCTGGATTCATATGCCATCGATCATTCACCTGATCCAGCATCAATGGGAACCAGCGCATTCATGACGGTATAGAATATCTCGGGGTTCGCATGCCAGGTATTGCCATCCTTCATGTAATCTATCTCCACGCTATACCTGGAAAGGGTATCTACGCCATCCATGCTCTCCATCACAGCATTCCCATACATCTCTTTGTATTTGTCCGATGTGATGCTCCTTTTGGAATACCGCGCCTCCATATCATCGATCCTGTCGGACAGGATCTCCTCGAAGCGAAGATAATCCTTGGATATCAAGGTAAGGGCGACCTTGGCAGAGGATTCTTCCACAGAGATGGAATCTATGGTGTAATCGAAATCGGCGAAGAAGGATCGTGTGAATTCCTGAGGATCGATATCGAATTGCTCAAGCTCGGATATATCCATGTACTCGATGAATCGATCCGTGACAGAGCGATCCGCATACCTGTATGCATTCATGGATGAGACGACGGAATCCTCTAGTACTTCATAAGGCGTCTTCGTAGAGCATGCAGCGAGCACAAAAGAGGAGATAAGAAGAAGGGCGGCACAAGCCACGGACAGGCATCGGCAAGCCTTCGATTTTTTTATTCCAGATGCTCTGGATGTTTTCAGGATTATCGTCATACTTATAAATATACTGCATTGCACAAGAAGTTGAAAACATGGAAAGCATTAGGGACGGATTATCCGATGAAGAAGCTCGCAACATCGATCGAATCATATATCAAAGCAGTCTGCCCCGATGCCGACAAATTGATCTCGGCGACGAAGCGCAACACGATGTATATGGAGGCTGTTAGAAAGGTCTGGAAGAACAAGGATGCATCAAGGCTGATACTCGACCACACGAACGCATTCTATATCCGTAAGGACGATCGCCCCAAGAAGGGGATATACAAGGACAGACCTTATATGCTCTGCGATATATGTATCGATGATCCGGCTGTCCGTTCTGAGGTTGATGTAAGGCGCGAATTGCTGACATTGGCTCTCAAGGAGACAGGTCTCACGTTCGATGAGCTTCGCATACTTCCGGCGCGTCGCGGAATGCGTGACAAGCATCCGTTCAAAGAGAAGGATTAGAAGCGCAGTTCCGGTGGATGCGTAGTGGGTGGATCAGATCCTGCTGCCACATATCAACCTATGAGCATATCCTGCCGCTACACGTTGTGCTCACACATCAATATCGAAGACTTTTACCCGTGTATGCATGTTAAACAATTACTTTACATAACATATATTATCATACATTGATTTATTAAAGCGAAAGCATCCATGCAACGAATGTTGATATGATGCTGATCCTATTTATCCCAAATAGATGATTCGCCTGAGGACGATCCACCGGGAACGGTCGTTGTTGCGTTCTCAGATGAGCTTGATGCAGTCGATGACGACTGACCGTACATCGCATCCATCAGACCCTGCAGATCGCCATTTGCGATGTAGTCCATATACATGCTGACCATCTGGATGAAGAATGCAGCATTGATGACGAGCACAGCCGAGCATACGACGATGCATATCAAGGCTTGTCTTCTAAGATTGTCTGAGATGGCTTTAGAGGATGTCTGTAGTGTCATGACCTTCTTGATCTTCACATAACCCACGAGCGCGCATATCAACGCTATGGTGCTCAGAAGGACACCACCTAGCATCAAGGATACAGGTCCTGCTATGACAGCGATCGTCAGTAGCGTCTGCGAGGTCTTCAGCTGTGACAATGCATATGCATCGATTCGATCTTGGTCTACGGGTTGCTGCGTGATCTGCGAACTCTCACCATGATCGTTCTTCTCATTGTTCACAGACCCATTGGGGTCATTGTCTTTATCCATCTTATAATCCATTCTTCATCAAGATAAACCACTACTCCCGAATCCACCCTCGTTACGAGAAGTTATGTCAAGTTGGTCTTTCACCACAAGATCCACTTCGGGCACTGCGATGATCATAAGCTGCGCTATGCGCATGCCGGTCTCAACTTGAAAGCTTTGTTGCTCATCCGTATTCAAGAGCACGACGCAGATCTCTCCTCGATACCCACTGTCTATAAGACCCGGAGAATTCAGGACAGTGATGCCGTTTCTTGCAGCTAGCCCGCTCCTTGGCAGGACGAGCCCGCAAAAGCCATCCGGTATCGCTATCGAAAAACCGCAACGAACCATGGCTCTTCGTCCAGGTTCTATGAGAATATCCTCCACAGAAACAAGATCCAATCCTGCATCACCCGGATGCGCATACCCAGGTACCTTCGCCGAGCCGTCCGTGAGCGATATCGATATGTTCAAACCATCCAAGATCTAGTCCTGCTTGATATCTTCCAACGCGTTCGAGAATTCCTCGACGCTCTGAAAATCCTTATATACGCTGGCAAAGCGGATGTATGCGACATCGTCCATCTTCGCCAAGCGCTTCAATACCATCTCTCCCAGATCGCTAGAGCGCACTTCCCCACTGGCTCCGGATCGGATCTGCGATTCTATATCGTTGATGATCCCGTCCATCTCATCAGGCGTAACAGAGCGCTTCGCGCATGCCCTCAGAAGGCCTCTCATGATCTTATCGCGATCGAACGCCTCAGAAGACCCATCGGATTTGATGACGATGATAGGACGCTCCCCAAGACGCTCATATGTAGTGAAGCGCTGCCCGCATTCAAGGCATTCGCGGCGTCTGCGGATGGCGCAATCCTCTTCTGCAGGACGCGAATCGATTACCTTCGATTCCAAATATCCACAAGATGGGCATTTCATCTTCGTTCCCTTCGATATGCAAAACGTGACTACCATATATTGTATATGTAAAAGAGAACATTAGCACATAAGTATCATCATGACGCGACATATCGGACATATCGCTCTCAAGATGCACGGGGTCGGATCGGTCGGATTCCTGCATCATTCAACTCACTTAGACCCAATTCAGCACAAAATACCCGATGAGCCTTGCATAGAACCTTTGTTCGTTGTTATAATATCGAACATAGGTACACATATGAAAATGCCATGAATTCGGAGGCATCATGGGCGATAAGATCACGCGGCGTCAACAAGCGGTTCTTGATAACATCGAAAAGCACATCCGCGAAAAAGGATACGGTCCTACCGTCAGGGAAGTTTGTCAGGAACTAGGCCTTTCTTCCCCATCTACGGTTCATGTCCATCTCAAAGCTCTTGAGCAAAAGGGCTACATCAAAAGGGATCCTTTGAAATCACGCTCCATCTCCTTGACCTATTCTGTAGAAGATGTTGAAGCTTTCAGTGTTCCAACCGAATTCAATGTCATCAATGTTCCCCTTGTTGGCAATGTCGCTGCAGGAGAGCCCATCCTTGCGGAAGAGAACATAACAGACACCCTGTCGCTCCCAGTCGAGATAGTCGGGGATTCAGCTTCTTTCATGCTATCCGTCCGTGGCGATTCCATGATCGATGCAGGAATAAACGATGGGGATTATGTTGTCGTTAAGCAGCAAAGCGTTGCTAACAACGGCGATATCGTCGTTGCGATCGTAGATGACGGTGCGACCGTGAAGCGATTCTACAAGGAAAAGGATCATATCAGATTGCAGCCGGAAAATGAGAGCATGGATCCCATCATCGTGGATGACTGCTCCATCGCCGGAACAGTCGTTGCGGTGTTCAGGCGGCTCTAAACTCTCTTACAGCCTCAATCTTCTCTTTCATAGGGTTTGAACCTGTCTTTGAGTGCGCTTGGCACCCTTAAGGATAATTCATACCCAGCTTCATTGAAGCTCTCAGATACGATATAGCACCTCTTGTGAGCAAGAGAGACCACATCGCCGTCTGCAAAGGGTATCGACACGTTCATAAGATCATCGGTCGAAGATGCTGCGATCGACATCCTTGCCACAAGATCATCGAGCCCTTCTTTGGTCTTGCTGGAAACGAACTGCGCTTTCGGGTATCTCCTTCTAAGACCCTCCATCACCTCTTCATCCAAAAGATCGATCTTGTTGAATACGAAGATGGAGGGTATCTCATCGACATGTATCTGCGAGAAGATATCCTGGACTGCAAGGATCTGCTTCTCGAAATCGATCGATGAAGAGTCGATGACATGCAGGATGAGATCGGCTGATGTTATCTCGTCAAGAGTCGATTTGAATGCTTCGACCAGAGTCGTTGGAAGCTTCTGTATGAACCCTACGGTATCGCTTAGCGTAGCCTGACGCCCATCGATCATCTTGAACGCACGGGTGGTCGAATCGAGCGTTGCGAAAAGAAGGTCGTCCGAGTACACATCAGCACCGCAGATAGCGTTGAGCAAGCTGGATTTCCCGGCATTCGTATAACCGGCCAAGGCTATCTTGAACACGCCGCTGCTCTTCCTGGTCTCGCGCTGAAGCTCTCGGATGCCGCTTAGCTCTTTGAGCTCTTTTCGGATGGAGGTTATCCTTTTGCGAACCATGCGTCTGTCAACCTCAAGTTGGCTCTCCCCTTCTCCGAACCTCGATCCGACACCGCCTCCCATTCGATTCGAAGCAAGATGAGCCCACATGCCCCGTAGCCTCGGATATAGGTATTCGTTTTGAGCCAGCCTTACCTGCAATCTACCTTCTCGGCTCTTCGCATGGAGGGCGAAGATATCGAGGATCAGGGCGGTACGATCTATGACCTTCACATCATCGCCGAATATCGCCTCAAGATTGGATTGCTGGGATGGAGACAACTCATCATCGAAGATGACCATATCCGCATCGAGGTTCCTTACCAACGAAGCTATCTCTTCAGCTTTGCCCTTTCCTATGAAAGTGGCAGCATTCGGACTACGAAGCCTTTGCGTCGTGGTTGCCACGCTTTGCGCACCGGCAGTATGCACCAAACGCTCCAATTCAGCCAACGAGGAATCCGACGAGAACGCATCGTTGGGACGATCCACCCCAACGAGGATCGCTTTCTCCTTTGACTGTTCGGTATCGATAAGACCCACTATGCAGATCCGATCGCGTTGATCGAGAGCATCAGAGCATGCATCATAGATCGAGATCCATCGAACCGCAAAAGCTGGTCTTCGCAGGTCCAGTCATGATAACATCCCCATTACCATCCCACTCTATCTTGAGAGTTCCACCTAGAAGATGGACATCATTGGCTCGCGGAGCCCTTCCGGTAAGGAATGCAGCAACGGATGTCGCGCATGCTCCAGTACCGCAAGCAAGGGTCTCCCCACAACCGCGCTCGAACACGCGCATCTCGATCCCATCATCCGACATGACGGCGAACTCCACGTTCGTCTTCTCCGGGAAAACCTTATGTGACTCGAAGTGTGATCCGATAAGATCCAGATCAAGACCCTCCAATGACTTCACACCATCAACGTTGAAGAGATCATCTGAGAGGCTATCGATATCGTCGATGAAGCAAACAGCATGCGGATTTCCCATCGACACGCATGTGAAAGCAAGGCCGTCCCAAGGAGATGGGATCATCGCTTCCTTTACGAAAGGCTCACCGTTGGATGTTCGACCGTTATCATCCACTGAAACAGGGATGGCATCAGCCGCAAGCATGGGCTTGCCCATATTGACAGCCGCCATATCGAGCCTGCCTTGGGCATCTCTGGAGAATTCGATGTGCTTCACGCCGGATCTGGTGGATATATCAAGACAGGTCGCATCTTCTGCCACATATCCCTGATCTACGAGGAACTTGGCACAGCACCTAACGCCATTGCCGCACATTTGGGCAAAAGTGCCATCGGAGTTGATGTAGTTCATGAAGCCATCGCTTCCATCAACACCGGCCTCGACCAATATCACTCCATCGGCACCCACTCCAAAATGCCTATCGCAAATACGAATGACCTGTTCAGGGGAAAGCGTGAGCACCCCCGACATATTGTCGATCATCACGAAATCATTTCCAAGACCATGCATCTTAACGAAATCCAAATGCATACTTCACCCCATCTGCCCCTAGCTTCGATCAAGTCCGGATCCGATGATATCAAAAACCTTCGCACAGGCCTTATCCGGATCCGTGCAGTCTACCCAAACGATCCTCTCATCCCTGCGAAACCATGTGCGCTGGCGCTTCGCATATCGACGGGTCGCACGCTTGATATCATCATATGCCTGATTGATCGACCTGTTACCGTTGAAAGCATCGACTATCTCTTTGTACCCTATGGCTTGCTGAGCGGTAAGGGCATCCCTGAACCCCATTCCGAGAAGGGATGCCACCTCATCCTCCAAACCCATCCGTCTCATTTGATCCACACGGGAATCTATCCTCGAGTTCAAAAGATCACGCGGACAGTCAAGGCCTATCATGAGCGTGTCAACATATGGCTTTATGGTCTTGAGGTTATCGAGTTGATCGGCATAGCAAACGCCCTCCTCGAACATCTCAAGAGCGCGGATCACCCTCTTGGAATTGTTAGGATGGATGGCCTCAGCGGATCTCTTGTCCCTTTTCAGCAACTCATCCCAAAGCGCATCGGTGCCGAACTCATCCAAATACGCCTGCCATCTATCCCTGATCGGATTATCCTGTTGATCCCCTTTAGGAAAGTCATAGTCATCTATCGCCGAGCGTACGTAGAAGCCACTACCGCCCACAAGAACAGGGATCTTCCCTTTGGAACCTATCCTTTGGAACGCATCCCTAGAGTAGCGCTGGTACAACGCAACCGAGAAAGGCTCTCCCGGATCGACAAGATCGATCCCGTGATGCGCGACCCGACGCTCGGATGGCGGCACCTTAGCAGTTCCGATATCCATTCCCTTGTAGACCTGCATCGAATCAGCGCTGAGGATCTCGCCATCGAATCTTTCAGCCACCTGTTGCGCCAACTCGGATTTCCCCGTAGCAGTTGGCCCGACTATGCAGATCACCTTAGCGTTCATTATCATCTGGGCAAGGATACGGCTTCACCGAGGAGATACCACGTCTTGGCTTCATCTATGCGCACATCGATGAAGCGGCCACGCAGGTCTTCGATCCTCCGTCCTTCCGGTATCGGAGCATGCACCGTCTGATTCTTTGGACTCTTGCCTGCAAAGATGCCCGGATCGCGCTTTGAGGAGCCCTCCACCAAAACCTCGATCACCTTGCCCGCCTCTTCTTGATTGCATGCAAAGGCGTTGCGCTGAACCAATTCGACGAGCCTATCGAAGCGATCCTGTATCTCATCGCGTGATGATGTCTGCACCATCTTCGCTGCAGGGGTTCCCTCCCTTGGAGAATAGATGAAAGTGAATACCTGATTGTATCCGACCTCTTCTATCAAACGATATGTTTGCATGAAGTCCTCTTCGCTCTCACCGGGAAATCCGACGATGACATCGGTCGAGAGTGCTACATCGGGTCTGACCTTGCGAAGCTT